>JAYVUZ010000164.1:0-65877 GCA_043787415.1 Fimbriiglobus sp.
GCCCCCCCCCCCCCCCCCCCGAGACTGGTAGACGACCCGCCGGCCGACTAGTCCGCCCGGCGGCGGAAGCGGCGTAGGCCGAGGGCAGCCGCTGCGACACCGGCCAGCACCAGCCCGGCGGGGGCCGGGACGGCCTGGACCGACGGCGGGGTCGGCCCCGGCGGGAACTCGGGGGGGCGACCGCTCGGCCCGCTTGTGCCGGGGGTCGTGTCCGGCCCGGGGGCGACCGGCACGGTCGGGATGAAGCTGGTGGTCGGGGAGGCCGGCCCACCATTGCCCGGGGTGGTGATGGAACCTGGGGTGGTGGTAGTCGTCGGGGTGGTCGTGGTGTTGCCGAAGCCGCCGAAGCCGCCGAAGCCGCCGCCACCGCCGCCGAACCCGCCCGGACGGCCGCCGGCCGGGCCGCCGATACCGCCGCCGCCGATCCCACGGCCGAGGCCGCCGAACCCGGTCGGCATGCCGCCCAGCCCGCCGCCCGCCGGGCCGCCCAGCCCGCCGCTGTCAAAGCCCGTCGGGGTGGTGGGGGTGGTGCGGAGGGCCAGTTGGGACTGCCCGGCCGCCACCCGGCCGACCGGGTGCAGGGCCGTCAGCCGGGTGAGTTGCATGTTGGCCAGGGCCGGGTTGGCGGCGAACGACGCGTCGTCCCCGGTCAGCGTCTGGACGTACCGCTGGGCCTGCCGCACGAACGCCGGGCTGTCGGCCTCGTTCGGGTAGTCGGCCCGGAAGGTGCCGGTGGCCAGGCTGAACGGCATCGGCCCGTCGGGCACCTCCGTCTCCTGGGTCAGCTCCCACAGGGCCACCTGGAAGGCCGGGGCGTTGACCGCCGGGTCGGCGGCCACGTCGGTGTAGAACCGGCCGTACAGCTCGCGGACGAACCGCGCCCGCTTCTCGCCGGCGGCGACGCCCTCCGGGGTGTCCGACAGGCCGAAGGCGGCCGGCTTGCCGAGCGGGTCCACCTGGAACGGGTACACCTCGCCGGCGTACATGGGCACCAGCGGCTCGACGCAGAACGTGCGGAGGGTCGGGTCCAGCCCGGCCGACGGCAGCAGGCCGGCCGGGAACTCCATGCTCATGTCGCCGACGGGCTTGGTGTGCTTCTGGTTCGCCTGGACGAAGTTGAAGCTCTGGCGGTTGGTCAGCTCCCGGTAGCGGAGCAGGACCGTCGGCACCTCGGCCGGAACGGGGGCCTGGGCGGCGACGAAGGCGGTCGGCACCCCGAGGCCGAGGAGCGGAACGAGCAAGCGGGTGAGTCGAGTTCTTGGCATGTTTGCCACTCTCCACCGGGGGCGAACCCAGGATCGGACGAAAACCATTCCGTGGTGCAGGTAAGGTAGCCAAGACAGCCCAGGGAATACAGCCTGTTTTTCCGCTACCACCAGAATTATTCCTGCCAACCCCGCAAACTTTCAGCCTGACGGCCCAGATAAGGTGTATTCATCGGAAAACAGTGCTGGCAAATTCGACACCCCCGCGACTTCGGCCCCCGACCGGCCTCACGGACGGTAAACTGACGGGAAACGCTCGCTTCCGGAAGGGACCGATGGCCGCCCGCGTCTCACTCGCCCTCCGCTCGGACCCGGCCCCGTTCGCCCCCACCACCGCCGCCGAGATGGCGGCCCGCGGCTGGGACGCCGTGGACGTGGTGTTCGTCACCGGCGACGCCTACGTGGACCACCCCAGCTTCGCCATGGCCATCCTGCACCGGGTGTTGGAGCGGGCCGGGTTCCGGGTGGCGGTCCTCAGCCAGCCGGACTGGCGGACCTGCGAGCCGTGGCGGCAGTTCGGCCGGCCGCGGCTGTTCTTCGCCGTGTCGGCCGGCAACATGGACTCGCTGATCAATCACTACACCGCAAATAAGAAGGTCCGCAACGACGACGCCTATTCGCCCGGCGGCAAGATCGGGCTGCGGCCGGACCGGGCCACGCTGCCGTACAGCCAGCGGTGCCGGGAGGCGTTCCCCGGGGTGCCGGTGATCGCCGGCGGGGTCGAGGCGAGCCTGCGCCGGCTGGCCCACTACGACTACTGGTCGGACACGGTCAAGCGGTCGATCGTGCTGGACAGCAAGGCCGACCTGCTGGTGTACGGCATGGGCGAGGCGAACATCGTCGAGGCGGCCCGCCGGCTGGCCGCCGGGCAGACCGTGAAGCAGCTCCGCGACCTGCGGGGGATGACTTACGCCCTTGGGGCAAAGGAGTCGGAAGACCTGGCCGCCGTCCCGGCCGCGTCGGCCCCGCCGGCGTCGCACGCGGCCGGCTGGGCGCACCGGGTCGAGGTGCTGCCGAGCTACGAGGAGGTGAAGGCCGACAAGCTGCGGTTCGCCGAGGCCACCCGAATCATCCACACCCACACCAACCCGTTCAACGCGTCGACGCTGGTGCAGTTTCACGACCGCCAGGCGGTGGTCCAGACGCCGCCCGCTTTCCCTCTCACCGAGGCCGAGATGGACGCGGTGTACGACCTGCCGTACACCCGCCGGGCGCACCCCAGCTACACCCAGCCGGTGCCGGCGTTCGAGATGATCAAGGACTCGGTGACGAGCATGCGGGGCTGCTTCGGCGGCTGCACGTTCTGCTCGATCACCGCCCACCAGGGGCGGATCATCCAGAGCCGGTCGGAGGCGAGCATTCTGAAGGAAGTGCGGTCGATGGCGGCCGACCCTGAGTTCAAGGGGGTGGTGAGCGACATCGGCGGGGCGACGGCCAACATGTACCGGATGCGGTGTACCCGCCCCGAGGTGGAGGCCAAGTGCAAGCGGCTGTCGTGCATCCACCCGGGGGTGTGCAAGCTGCTCGGCACCGACCACGCCCCGACGGTCGCGCTGCTCCGGAAGGCCCGGCAGGTGGACGGGGTGCGGAAGGTGTTCGTGTCGAGCGGCATCCGCATGGACCTGGCCCAGTTGTCCCCGGAGTACGTCGGCGAGCTGGTCGCCCACCACGTCCCCGGCCGGCTGAAGGTGGCCCCGGAGCACGCCAGCGAGGGGGTGCTGGCGACCATGAAGAAGCCGGGCATCGACAACTTCGACCGCTTCGCCGACCAGTACCAGGCGGCGTCGGCGGCGGCCGGCAAGCCGCGGCAGCAGCTCGTGCCGTACTTCATCTCCGGCCACCCGGGCAGCGACCTGGCCGAGATGATCGAGCTGGCCGTGTACCTGAAGCGGACCGGCTACCGGCCGGACCAGGTGCAGGACTTCATCCCCGCCCCGTTCGACATCGCCACGTGCATGTGGTACACGGGCCTCGACCCGTTCACCAAGAAGCCGGTGACCGTGGCCCGCGGGCTGACCGACCGCAAGATGCAGCGGGCGCTCATGCAGTTCTTCAAGCCGGAGAACTACTTCGCCGTGCGGGAGGCCCTGGTGAAGGCCGGCCGCGGCGACCTGATCGGCGGGTGCGACGGCCTCATCCCGGCCCAGCCGCCGAAGGAGGCCGTCGAAGCCCGGCGGACGCAGGCGGACCGGGGGGTCGGCGACCACTACCACACCGTCGCTAACCCGGCCAAGGGGGAGGACCCGGGCGAGCGCGGGGCCGGGCCGTCGAAGCCGACCGGTTACCGGCCCGACCGGAAGTCGGCCCGGCGGCAGGAGCGGAAGATGAAGGGCGGGTGAGCGACCGACCTGCCCCGTTGCCCCACTTGATGCCCCCTCGTCAAGTCAGAGTGCCGTGGAGGCGCCGCGTTCCCCGACTCGCACCGCCCTGTGGCCGGCCCACGACTACTCACGATCCGCGCGTGCCGCCCGGCCGGTGGCCGCCACGCTGACACACGGCGTCGGTCGATGTGACTGACGCCCGCAACGCCCTACACCTTCGGCAGCTTATACCAAATCTGGCTGTGACGTAACCGTCAGGCAGCAACGGCCCAGTGTTGCCCGACGGCACCGGCGACGGCGGTCGGTTGATGGGCGAGCCACTGGCACCGCGTGGTCAGTGCCTCGGTCACCTACTCGTAGAATTCGCTCGGCAGCCAAGCGGTCGCCATTCCCCGGCCATTGCAGTCACGAGCCTCAAGCCGACGAGTTTAGACCGTATACGTAGAGATAGTGGATGTAGAAGGGGTTGGGCGCGGCGATCCCCCTCTCAGCGCCTCTAGAGTACCGGCATGACCCCGCCCGTGCCCGTCGCACTCCCCCAATCGTTAGATCGGGTCCACTCGTCACAACTCATCCTGCTGACGCTCGTCGCCCTCGGGCTAGCCGCCTACCTACTCCTCCGAATCGGGGTTGTCGGCGGGGCGGTTCGTCTCGTCGGCGCCGTCGTCCGGGCCGGCGTCCGCGCCGGCTTCCGGGTCTGGGAGGCGCTCTTCTCCGGGGCACCCTGGCCGGCCTTCCTGGCCGGGATTGTCGGCGTCCTCGCACTCGCGGCGGCGGCAGGAGGGGCGGTCCCGTGGCTGGCCGTTGCCGGCGGCCTCACCGCCCTGTTCATGGGGACCGCCGCCTGTCTTGCGTACATGTTTGTCGACCTCGAGCGGTACCAGGTCGAGCGGGGGTACAAGGCCGTCCACGACCCGGTGAAGGGGCAGGAGCTGGCCGTCCACCTGATCCGATATGGGGGCCGGGTCGGGGTGCCCCTCCTGGCCGCCGCCGCCGTCGGAGTGGTCGGCGGGTTCGCCCTCCTGAACCTGGGCCTGTCCCGGTCGGTCGGCCGCGACTGGTACGCCGTCGGGGACGACGCCGGCCCCCCGGGAGTCATGGACTTCCTGGCCTACGCCCTCATCAACCTGTACCAGATCGTGGACCTCCTGAACGTGTCCGGCTCACACAAGTTCCTCCGCTTTACCTACATCCGCCCGGCCGCCGTGCCGGCGACGGTGATCCTGACGGCGTTCAAGACGTTCTTCACCCTGGTACTCCTCCAGCAGATTTTCGCCTCCGTCCGCCAGGGGCAGGCCCTGTACCAGGCCGTGGCCGACTTCTGGAGCCCGCACGAGACCATCCACGCCCGCGCCCGCAATGCCCTCCCGCAGCACGGCCTCCGCGTCGTCCACCCTCTGCTCGACTCCCTGCGGGCGGTCCCGTCCCTGACCCGGGAGCAGCGGGACCAGCTCCCGCAGGTGATCGCCGGCATCGGCCCGGGGTCCGCCCCGACCCTCCGGGCGCACCTGGGTGACGCCCACGAGGGGGTGCGGGCGGTGGCCGCCGCGGCCCTCGGGCTGCTGCACGCCCTGGACGCCCTGCCGGCGCTGGCCGCCCTCAAGGACGACCCGAGCGAGCTGGTCCGCCAGGAGGTGGTCCGGGCGCTCGGCGTCATCGGCGGGGCCGGCGTCCGGGCCGACCCGCGGCGGGCCGGGTTCGCCGCCCGCGTCTGGACCCGGGGCCGCCGGTTCGGGTGGGTGTTCGGCCGGCGGGGCCGGGCCGCCGCCGCCCACCAGCCCGACCGGGTCGAGCTGGCCGTGGCCACCCTCCGGGCGGCGCTCGCCGACCCGTCGTCCGCCGTCCGGGTCGGCGCCGCCTTGGCCCTCGGGCAGATCGGGCCGGCCGCCGCCGGGGCCACCCCGGCCCTGACCGGGGCGCTCCGGGACGCCGACGAGACGGTCCGCTGCCGGGCGGCCGAAGCCCTGGGGGCCATCGGCGACTCGGCCGCCGTCCCCGCGTTGGCCGCCGAACTGGCCGCCCCAAGCCCCGCCGTCCAGGAGGCGGTGGCCCGGGCGCTCGGGGCGTTCGGGCGGGCGGCCGAGGCGGCGGTGCCGGCCCTCGTCCCCCTGTTTCAACACCCGGAGGAAGCCGTCCGACGGGCGGCGGCGGACGCCATCGGCCGGATCGGCACCCTGTCGGCCGAGGCCACGTCGTCGCTCGTGGGCGGGCTGGCCAGCCGCGACACCCTGGTCCGGGCACAGACGGCCGAGGCCCTGGGGGCGATCGGCGAGGCGGCCGGGGACGCCGCCCCGGCACTCGTCGAGGCCCTGGGCGACGGCAGCGACCGGGTGCGGGCGAAGGCGGCCGAGGCGCTCGGGCGGATCGGGGACGGGGCCGCCGCGGTGGCCGTCCCGAGCCTCGTCCGGGCGCTGCGGGACACCGACAACTGGGTGAGCGCGCTGGCCGCCGAGGCGCTGGGGGAGATGGGCGAGGCGGCCGAGGAGGCGGTGCCGGCTCTCGTCCGGTCGCTCCGACACATCAACCCGCTCGTCCGGGCCAACGCCGCCGAGGCGATCGGGAAGACCGGGCCGGCCGGAGCGGACGCCCTGCCGGCCCTGGCGGCGGCGGCCGGGGACGCGGACGGCGGGGTCCGCGCCCAGGCCGTCCGGGCCATCGGGCAGGTCGCCCCGGCGGGCACCAATCCGGCCCTCCTCCGCGGGCTGGGCGACCCGGACCCGCGGGTCCGGGCGGCCGCCGCCGAAGGGCTAGGCCAGCGTGGGGAAGAGAACGCGGCCGCCGCCGGGGCACTCCTGCCCCTCCTCGAGGACGCGAATGACGAGGTCAAGTTCCAGGTAATGACGGCCCTGCCCCGGCTGGCCGGGGCGACGCCGGAGGTGGTGGGCGGGCTGTGCCGGCGACTCCTCGACGACGACAGCCCGTGGGTGCGGGAGACGGCCGCCCGCGCCCTGGGGCCACTCGGGCCGGCGGCCGCTGCGGCCGGCGAGGCCCTCCTCCGGGCGGCCCGGACCGGGGAGGCGGCGGTCCGCGAGCAGGCCCTGCGGGCGCTCGCCATGATCCAGCCGCCGGAGGCCGCCGAGGCGTTCACGGCCGGGATGCGGGACGCCGACCCCGACATCCGCCGGGTGGCGTCGGCCGGGTGGGTGCGGGCGGCCGGGGTGCCGGACGACGCCGTGGCCGGGCTGGTCGAAGCCCTCCGCGACCCCGAGGTTCAGGTGCGGGCGAACGCCGCCCACGCCCTGTCCCGGCTCGACGCCCTGCCGGCCGAGGCCGTCCCCCTCCTCCTGGAGGGCGCGGCCGACCCGAACGACAGCCTGCGGCTGAACGCCGCGGTGGCCCTGGCGGGCGGTGCCCCGGCGGCGGCGGCCGACGCCCTCCGGCACCTCGTCGCGGACCCGAACTCCCGCATCCGGCTCGTCGCGGCTGGGGCCGTCCTCGCCCGCGACCCGCACGACGCCGTGGCCGGGGCGGTGATCGTGGCGGCCCTGGCCGACCCGGCGCTGCGGCTGCGGCGGGTGGCACTCGCCGCCGTCACCGCTCTCGGCCCGGCGGGAGTCACGTTCCTCGGCGAACTGCGGCTGATGGCTGCGGGCGAGAACGATCTGGCGATGCGGGAACTCGCGGCCGACTTCGTGTCTGTGCTGGAGCAACCGACCAGAGAGCCGGACGTGTTGCCGCCGGCGGCTGCTCCTTCATCCGGTTGATCCGCCGCTCAGTACGGTTGTCGACCGTATCCTGCTTTGCCGCAACGTACTTCGATCCGACACGCCGAAGTATTCTCGCGCCAAAGTCGGGTATCCTTCCCCCTGGCGGCTGGCAGGGTTGTAAAAAGACGAGTAACCTTCGGTGGCGTCGCGCTGGTCGATTTTGTCCGGAGGCCCGTCCTTCATGCAAACGACCCCCGACATCGCCACGTGCATGTGGTACACGGGCCTCGACCCGTTCACCAAGAAGCCGGTGACGGTGGCCCGCGGGCTGACCGACCGCAAGATGCAGCGGGCGCTCATGCAGTTCTTCAAGCCGGAGAACTACTTCGCCGTGCGGGAGGCCCTGGTGAAAGCCGGCCGCGGCGACCTGATCGGCGGGTGCGACGGCCTCATCCCGGCCCAGCCGCCGAAGGAGGCCGTCGAAGCCCGGCGGAGGCAGGCCAACGCGGCCGCCCGCAACGACCACTCCCACAGCGTGGCCAACCCGGCCGCCGGCGAGCCGGCCGGCGAGCGGCCGGTGCCGCCGCTGGTGCGGGACGCCGGCTACCGGCCGGACCGCAAGCACCGCACCCGCGGGCACAAGCCGGGGCGGGGCAAGGGGTATACTGGCGGCAAAGGGGGTGGCGGATGAGCGCTCAAGTTAAAACGAAACTTGTGATCGAGGGCGAGCCGGCCTACCAAGTCAGGCTGACGGAAGCCCAGGTCGCGGTGCTACGGCGGCTCGAACAGCAGTTGCCAACGGTCACCATGCCGGCCGTCTTGAGTTGGCGGTTGGTGGACAAGGACGGGAGTCGGATCGAAGTCGGCATGTCAGACGCTACCGATTCGACGCAACCGACCGTGCGGCGGGAGTACAAGTCCGCCTGGGTCACCGGCCCGGACGCCAGCGGACTCGTCCACCTCGAAGTCATGGGCGACCTCACCGCGCAGCGGTCGTTGGCGGCGGCCCGGCGGGTCGAGCGGAGCTTCGCCGAGTTGGAGGCCGCCCGTGACAGCGAAGCAGGCGACTGAGGCGGCATTAGCGGACTTGAAGTCCGATGACGCTGCTCTCAGGCAGGATATCGCCGTACTCCGGGCGCAGCTCGACCAGAGCAAGGCGCTGGAGCTGCTCCAGCGGTTGGCCACATTGGAGGCTGAGGTCCGCGAGTTGAAGCGGGTCCGCGAGGAGACCGACAAGCGGCACTGGCAGTTCGTCTACATTTTTGCCGGCGCGATGGCCTCCCTGCTGGTCACGGTTGTCGTCCAACTGGTGCTGGCGGCGGTGAAGACGTGACCCTCCCCCCCTTCCCCGTCAGCATCCCGGAGGCCGGCCACACCCTGGCCAAAGTCCTCCGCTCCCGCCTGCACGAGCACGAGCCGTCGTGGAAGGTCGTCAACGCCCTGTGCACCGGCCGGCGGGTGAAGGTGGGCGACGCCCTGTGCACCGACCCGGCCCGCCGGCTGACCGCCGGCGAACTCGTCACCCTGCTCGACAACGCGGTACATCGCCCCAAGACGGCCACCACCGAGGGGCTGGTCGTCCGCCACCTGGACGACCATGTGGTGGTGGTGGAGAAGCCGGCCGGGGTGAACAGCGTCCGCCACCCGACCGAACTGGAGTGGCACGACAAGCGGAAGCAGCTCGCCCCCACCCTGCAAGACCTGGCCCAGTGGGCGACGGCCGCCCGGCTCAGGCGGACGCCCCGGTCGCTGCCGCCGCTGCGGATCGTCCACCGGCTCGACCGCGACACCAGCGGGCTGCTGGTGTTCGCCCGCACCGCCCTGGGCGAGCGCGGGCTGGGGATGCAGTTCCGCAAGCACACGGTGGTCCGCCGCTACCTGACCGTGGTGCCGGGGGTGATGGTCGCCCGCACGCTGAAGTCGAACCTGGCCCGCGACCGGGGCGACGGCCGCCGCGGCAGCACGACGCTGCCCGGGGTCGGCAAGCCGGCCACCACCCATGTGAGTGTCGAAGAGCGGCTTCCCGGGTACACGCTGCTGAGTTGCCGGCTGGAGACGGGCCGCACCCACCAGATTCGCATCCACCTGAGCGAGGCCGGGCACCCGGTGTGCGGCGACACCGTGTACCACCGCCGGCCGGACGGCACCGACGTGCCGGACGCCAGCGCCGCCCCCCGGCTGGCCCTGCACGCCACCGAGCTGGGGTTCCGCCACCCGGCGACCGACGCCGACCTGCACTGGGACATGCCGCTGCCGGCCGACCTGGCGAAGTTCGTCGAGCGGCTGCGGAAGTAGGGCACGTGTCAACGTGCCGCTCGGCGCCGGCACGTTGACACATGCCCTACTTCCGCAGGTCGTAGCTCTTGATCTTGCGGTCCAGCGTGGACCGCTCGATGTGCAGGATTTCGGCCGCCCGGGACTTGTTCCAGTCGGTGTGGTGCAGCGTCCGGCGGACGTGCTCCTTCTCGACCTCCTCCAGCGGCACCGGCCGGTACACGTCGGCCGCCGGCTCGTCCCCCAAATCCAGGGGGGACAGCCACACGTCCTCGGCCTCCACCTGCGGCGACCCGCCCAGTGCGACCGCCCGCTCGACCACGTTGCGGAGTTCCCGGACGTTGCCCGGCCAGCGGTGCCCTTGCAGCTTGGCCGTCGCCTGCGGGCTGAACCCCTTCACCTTCCGCCCGACCTCCCGGCTGTACCGCTTGAGGAAGTGGTCGGCGATGGCCGACACGTCGTCCGGCCGGTCCCGCAATGGCGGCACGTCGATCTGCACCACCTGGAGGCGGAAGTACAGGTCGCGGCGGAAGCTGCCGTCCTTCACCGCGTCTTCGAGCGGCCGGTTGGTGGCCGCCACCACCCGCACGTTGACGGTGATGGGCACGCTGCCGCCGACCCGCTCGAACGGCTGGCCCTCCAGCGCCCGCAGCAGCTTGGCCTGGGTGCTCGGGGCCATCTCGCCGATCTCGTCCAGGAAGATGGTGCCGCCGTCGGCCGCCTCGAACTTGCCCACCAGCCGCTCGGTGGCCCCGGTGAACGCCCCCTTCTCGTGGCCGAACAGCTCGCTCTCCAGCAGGGTCTCCGTGAGCGCCGCACAGTTGAGGGTGACGAACGGCCCGTCCTTGCGGGGGCTGTGCAAGTGGATGGCCCGGGCCACCAGCTCCTTGCCGACGCCGCTCTCGCCGCGGACCAGCACCGTCGCCTTGGTGGCCGCCACCCGCCGGGCCTGTTCGACCACCCGCCGGAGCGACGGGCTGTCGCCGACCAGCTCGCTCTCGGTGCGGAGGGTGTCCCGCAGCTCGCGGTTCTCGACCGCCAGCCCGGCCCGCTGCTTCAGCCCGTGCCAGGCGGTCCCCAGTTGGCGGGCGGCCGCCAGGGCCACGTGCAGGTCGTCCGCGTTGAGCCGCAGGCTGGCGCCGGTGCGGTACAGATGGAGCAGCCCCAGCACCTTGCCGTCGGCCTCGACGGGGGCGCAAATCAGCGACGTGGCCCGCAGGTCGGTCAGGCTGTCCCGGTCCTTCAGCCGGCGGTTGGCGGCCACGTCCTCGGCCAGCACCGCCTGGCGGTTGGCCAGCACCTCGCGGCCGACGAACCCGCTCACCTTGTGGTACGTCGTGCGGAACGGCAGCACGCTCAGGTGGGTGAGCGGCTCCGGCTCGCCGTCCCCCGGCGGCACCGTCAGCACCGCCCCGACCTCGGCCGGCGTCGCCTTGAACAAAGCCCTCACCACCGTCTCGGCCAGCTCGGCCGGGGTCTGGGCGGCGGCCATGTCGAAGGCCAGTTGGTACAGCACGGCCAGGGCGTCCGGCGGGCTGACCCGGGCCGCCGCGGGCAGGTGGACGGTGTCCCCGACGGCCCCGGCCGGCGGCCGGGGCGGCGGCGGCGGCGGTACGGCCGGCGGCAGATACTTGGTCTGGCCGAGCCGCCGGGTGATCTCCAGCCGACTCGGCGGGTCGGCCGCCCCGCCGGCCGCTGGCAACCCCGGCAGGTCGGCCAGGTCGGCGACGAACACATAGGCCGACCGGCCGAACCGCACCCGGTCGCCGCTGCGGAGGGCCACCTCGCCCTTCACCGGCTGGTCGTTGACGAACGCCCCGTTCATGCTCCGCAGGTCGCGGACCGCCCACCCGGCGGGGTGCGGGGCCACCTCGGCGTGGTGCCGGCTCACCAGGTCGTCCTTCACCACCAGCCGGTTGTCCGGCGCCCGGCCGACGGTCAGCCGCACCCCGGCGGCCAGCGGGGTGACCGGGCCGAACCCGTCCTCCCGCTGGTGTACCAGGTAGCCGGTCGGGGTGGGGTCGGCCATCGGCGGTCCGTGCGGGGTGGTCTTTAGTAGTCGATCATACCGAGGGTGAAGAGCAGTTGTTGCGGCCACGGCGGCCGCCACGGGTTCCACGAGGCGTAAGTGGCGGAGAAAGCCGACGCCGCCAGCGCCAGCCCACACGCCCACCGGCCCCGCCGCCGGCGGCCGAGCGCGTCCGCCCCGGCGGCGGCGGCCAGCACCCACAGCGGGGTGAGCCACACCAGCCAGCGGGCGCAGGCCGAGTTGCCGCCGTAGTTGCGGCTGTCGGTGCGGGTCAGGTAGAAGGCCACCACCACCAGGGTGACGGCCGCCGTCAGCCGGGCCAGCCAGCCGGCCGACAGCCACCCGCTCGGCCGCCGGCCGGCCGCCCAGACGCCGACCAGCCCGACGAGCCAGGCCGGCGTCAGGCTGAACCAGCCGTGGTGGCCCAGCACCACATGGAAGGCGTACACCCACACGGGTTCGTGCAGGAAGTCGATGCCCCTGCCGGCCGGGGTGCCGATGCGGCTCCAGTGGCTGCCGGGGTAGCGGTACCACGCGGAGTCGAACCGCGAGTACACCGGCTCGACGAACCCGAAGGCCAGGTAGTTGGTGAGCAACAGGGCAAGGAGCGGCACCGCCGCCCCGAGGGCGAACCACGCCGCCCGCCACCGGCAGGCCAGCAGCACCAGCCCGCCCAGCCCGCCGAGTAGCGCCGCCGCCGGCAGGTCGAAGGTGACGGCGAAGCCGGCGAAGAACCCGCCCAGCAAAAGCCCTTGGCGGGTCGGGGCACCGCTCAACAGCGGGGCGACCGCGAACAGGGTGCAGACCGCACCGGGGGTGTGGTTGTTGAGCGTCGGGGCGAAGGTGACGAGGAACGTGCCGCCGGCGGCCACGGCGAACCCGAACAGCCGGCCGAAGTCGGTGGCCGCGTGCCGCTCCAGCAGCCGGGCCAGCACGACCAGGTAGACGGCGAACGGCAGGACGTTCCACGTCAGCAGGATGGCAATGGCCACCGGCCAGCGGTCGCGGCCGATGTCCCACCCGAGGGCGTGTTTCAGCAGCCAGTACTCGCCGGCCACCAGGGTGGCGAACAGCGGCGGCTTGCTGCTGTAGTACGCCCCGGTGGTCGGGTGCCGCACCTTGTCGATGCTGGCGTAGTCGCCCTCGAACACGATGCCCCGGTCGCCGTCCGGGGTGTGGCGGCCGATGACGTAGGTGCCCTCGTCCACCAGCGCCCGGACGGTGGCCCACCGGCTGCGGTCGTTCGAGTAGAAGAACGGCGTCGGCTCCGGCCGCTCGGCCGGCCACGGCCGCAGGACGCGGTTCTCACCGGCGAGGCCGTACCCGCCGGCGGGCGGGGCGAAGCGGCTCGGCTCGAACGCCAGTTCGGTGCCGCACACCCGGGCCGCCGCCGCCCCCACCGCCGCCAGCCCGAGCAGCAGGTAGAACGCCCGGCGCAGGTCGGCCGTGGGGTCGGTGGTCATGTGGTTTCGGCCACGCGGTACGGGGTGTCCGGGGTGCGGTGGACGAGCAACTCGGCGGCGAGGCCGGTGAAGAACGCCTGCCCGGCGAGCAGGACGCTCAGTCCGGCGGCTAGGGTTGTCAGGCCGGCGACCCACGGCACCCCGAGTACCCAGGAACTGACGGCCAGGCTTGAGAACGCGAGGGCGGCGATCCCCAACATGACCGCGGCCGTGCCCAGGGCGTGCAGCGGCCGCCGGCCGAACTCGGTGGCGAACCGCACGCTCAACATGTCCAGGAAGCCCTTGAGGAACCGCCGGGCGCCGAACTTCGACCGGCCGTACTGGCGGGGCCGGTGGTGGATGCCGAGTTCGCCCACCCGCCAGCCCTCGGCGGCAGCCAGCACCGGCACGAACCGGTGCCGCTCGCCGTACAGCCGCACCTCCCGCAGCACCTCGGCCCGGTAGACCTTGAACCCACAGTTGTGGTCGTGCAGGTTCACCCCCGTCACCCGGCTGACCATGCGGTTGAACACCCGGCTCGGCCACACCTTGTGCCACGGGTCGTGCCGCACCTGCTTCCAACCGCTCACCACGTCGAACCCGTCGGCCAGCTTTTGCAGGAAGCGGGGCATCTCGGCCGGGTCGTCTTGCAGGTCGGCGTCCATCGTGAAGACGACGCCGCCGGCGGCCCGGTCGAACCCGGCTTGCAGGGCCGCGGCCTTGCCGAAGTTGCGGCGAAAGCGGAGGCCGCTCACCCGGTCGTCGGCGGCCAGTTTGCGGACCACGGCCCACGAGTCGTCGGTGCTGCCGTCGTCCACGAAGACCACTTCCAGCCGCTGCCCCAGCGTGCCGGCGGCGACCATGATCTCGGCGAGCAGCCGGGGCAGGCTGTCCCGCTCGTTGAACACCGGCACCACGACGGAGATGAGGCCGGGGTTAGGGGGCGGGCGCGTCATCCGGTCCGCTCTCCGAAGGCGTGGCTGTTGGGATAGCAGGTGCGGCCGGCAGGAGCCAGTACAGCAGCGGCGCCGACACCACCTCGGCGACCGTCCACACCAGCCGCAGCACCACCGCCACCAGTGCCCCGGCCGCCAGCCCGGCGTCGCCCCCGGCGCCCCCGGGGTCGAGGGCCGGGGCGAGGGTCCGCTGGAGTAGCCACTCCCGGGTGCCCAGCCCCCCGGGGGTCGGGACGACGAACCCGACGACGTAGGACGCGGCCGCCGCGAACAGGTGGGACGGGTAGTCGGCCGGGCCGGCGGCGAACCCCAGCCCGCGGAGGGTGCAGCCGAGGCTCAGCCCGAGCAGCAGCCAGCCGAGCGCGTCCTGGGCTAGTCCCCGCAGCAGCAGCAGCGGCGGCGGGGCCGGCAGCGGCGGACCGCCCTTGCGGGCCACCAGCCAGCCGGCCAACTTGACCAGCACGACCACCCCCACCGGCAGGCCGGCCAGCAGCACCAGCCCGCTGGCCACCTTCGCCCGCACGTCGTCCCCGGCCGTCACCGCCGGCAAGAGGGCGGCCGCGACGAGGGCGCCGGCCGCCATGCTGGTGAGCGTCTCATAGGTGGCGGTGGCGGCGACGGCGACCGGGTGCAGCCCCCACGGCCGCAGCAGCAGCACCCGCAGCACGATGGCCCCGGCCTTGCCCGGGATGTACTTGCCGAACTGGCTCAGGAAGTACCCCCGCACCCCGGCCGCCCACGGCAGCGGCCCGGCGATCCGCCGGGTGAGGGTGACGAAGAACGTCGCCCACACGGTGTGGCAGCCGAGGTACAGCAGCCCGGCGGCCACCAGCCATTCGGGGTGGACCGTGACGGCCGTGGCCCACAGGTCCGGCGAGCGGAGCAGCTTGGCGAACTGCCAGCCGACCGCCGCCACGAGGACGGCCGCCAGCAGCAGCTTGCCGGCGGCGATCAGGCGGCGGCGCATGGGTCTGTTGTAGGGCACGTTTCAACGTGCCGTCTACGCCCCCCAGAATGGAAGTCGTTCGCTCCACCCGGACCGCTCACCGCCGTCGGCACGTTGAAACGTGCCCTACAACGGCCGCCCGCCGTCTGCTACCCTGAGCGGACTCCGACCCAGGTGGCCGCCAATGTCCGATGACGCCGTCCCCACCCCCGCCCCCCAGTTGCCGACCCAGCCGCCGGCCGCCCCGCCGACCCCGCCCAACCCCGGCCCGCCCAACCGCGAGGCCCCGCGGCGGCCGTTCCCCCAGGGCCAGCGGCCGCCCGAGCGGCGGCCGGCCCAGGAGGACCGGCCCCGCGACTTCTTCGCCGCCCGGCCGAACAAGATGCTGCTCGACCGCGGCCTGGACGAAGAGCTGGAAGCGGCCATGGCCGGGTTCGACGTGGCCAGCACCATCAAGATGGCCCCCGGCACCGGCGGCCGGCCGCCGGCCGCCCAGCAGGGCGGCATGAAGCACGGCCGGGTGGTGAGCGTCCGCAACAACGATGTCTTCATCGACGTGCCCGGCGGCCGCGGCCAGGGGGTCATGCCGGTCGAGCAGTTCGAGGGCGCCACGCCGCAGGTGGGCGACCTGGTCGAGTTCGCCATCGAGCGGTACGACCCGACCAACGGCCTGGTGGTGCTGACCAAGGCCGGGGCCGCCTCGGTGGTGAGCGACTTCTCCGGCGTCGCCCAGGGCATGGTGGTCGAGGCCAAGGTGATCGGGCCGAACAAGTCCGGCTCCGGCCTGACCGTCGAGGTCAACGGGGTGAAGGGGTTCCTGCCGGCCAGCCAGCTCGACATGTACCGGGTGGAAGACCTCAACCAGTTCACCGGCCAGAAGCTCAAGTGCAGCGTCATCGAGGTGAACCCGGAGGAGCGGAACCTGATCGTCAGCCGCCGGTTCCTGCTGGAGCAGGAGCGGGAGCGGAACAAGGAGCGGTTCTGGGCCACCATCGAGGAGGGCCAGGTGGTCAAGGGCATCGTGCGGAGCGTCAAGCCGTTCGGCGCGTTCGTGGACATCGGCGGGGCCGACGGCCTCATTCCTGTCGGCGAGATGTCCTGGAGCCGCATCGGCGACCCGTCCGAGGTGGTGAAGGTGGGCGACGCGGTGGAGGTCAAAATCATCCGCCTGGACCACGAGACCCGCAAGATCGGCCTGAGCCTGCGGGCGATGGCCGGCAACCCGTGGGACGACTTCGCCAACACCCACCGGCCGGGCAGCCGGGTGACGGGCAAAGTGACCCGCATCGCCGAGTTCGGGGCGTTCGTGCAGGTGGCCGACGGGGTGGAGGGGCTGGTGCATGTCAGCGAGCTGGCCCCGCTGCGGGTGCGGAAGGTGCGGGACGTGGTGCAGGAGGGCCAGGAGGTGACGGTACAGATCATCAGCCTGGACCCGGCCACCCGCCGCATCGCCCTGAGCCTGAAGGCGGTGACGGAGGAGGCCGCCGACGCGGCCGGCGCGGCCGACCAGGCGGAGGCGGACGGCGAGAAGGCGACGGCCTTCGAGCGGCTGGCCAGCCGGCCGCTCAACCCGAAGCTCCGCGGCGGCATCGGCGGCGGCGGGATGCTGATCGATTTAGGTGGGTGATGGCACGCGTCGGGTGGGCCGAGTCTGCGAGGCCCACCCTCGCTGCGGGGTGCGATCCGTTGGGCTTCGAAGACTCGGCCCGCCCGACAACGAACGACCCAGCTCAACAGCGGCGGGGTTCTAGTGGGCTATGAAGTCCCAAAACGAATCATACCCCGTCGTCGGCTACAGCGCCTGGTTCGGCGTCTGGGGCACTGGTTGACCGACGGAGTTTCTGGCCAAGAAAAAGCCCAGCGGCCCACAATGCCAGGCCGATGCAGCCCACGAGCAGTCGTGGACTCTGCCCCGGTTCCAGTGGGATGGCAACGACCCCCGACAGCAGGAACATCAAGAAAAGAGTTATGCCTGACCCGAACAACAAGCCGGCCCAAGTGTGCTGTGCTGCCCGACTCGCCATCATTGTGCCCTCTTGCCGCCGAACGACCTAGCTCAGTGGCGGCGGCCCGCTTTGGGACTGCCGTCCACTGTAGCGACTGGTTCGGCGTCTGGCCTACTTGTCGTCCAGCAGCCCAAGCCGCTCGCGGACCTGCTCGTTGCCCAGGTCGTGCAGCTTCTGCCGCAGGGCGGCCGGGTCCAGCTCGCCACACACCAGCCCGCAGGCAGCGCACGCCGTCACCTGCCGGCCGACCGACACCTCGGGCAGTTGGAAGCTGAGGGAGAACAGCCGCAGCTCCTCCGGGCGGAACCCACCCCGGACCCCCACCGACCCGTGGACCACCAGCGGCTTGCCGCACCGAAGACACGTCTCCGCGTCCGCCATCTGCGTCCCTCCGATGTCGCCAAACTTGTTATTCGGCGTGAGATCCCGGACGAGTCCCGAACAACAGCCAACCCGCAAGCAGACCGACCGCCCCTCCCGCAAACGCCCCCGCCATATTCCATCCCGACAACCACTCGTCCGGGGACAGCCGCCCCGCGGTAAGCAGTCCGAGCGGAATTCCCACTGCCATGCACAGCACCCGCAGCGTGCGTCGGGTCGTCTCGCTCGGGCCGGCGGATCGGGAAGTCAAGTCGCCCATCGCCGTCTCCTTTGCAAGAGCCGAACGGTCGAACTCAGTGGCGGCCCCGCCCTGGGCGGGTCCACGCAGTGACTGGTGCGGCCGACGCGATTACGCGGCGGCCAGCTTGACGGCCGTGCCGTAGGCCAGCACCTCGGTCGTCGCCTGGCTGAACTCGGTGGCGTCGAACCGCATGCCGATGACGGCGTCCGCCCCCAGCGTCCTGGCGTGCTCGACCAGCAGGTCGTAGGCGTGCTGGCGGGCGGCGTCGCACACCTCCACGTAGGACTCGATGTTGCCCCCGAGGAACTGCCGTAGGCTGCCCTTGAGGCCCTGCAGGATGGTTGGCGACCGGACCACGATGCCCCGCACCACCCCCAGGTACTGGGCGATCGGGCGGCCCGCCACCTCGTTGCCGGTCGTCACGATCATGAGCGATCCTCGTTGGGTGTCTCTGTCGCCGAACGGCCGAACGCAGTGGCCGCCGCCCTGGGCGGGTCCACTGCAGTGACTGGTTCGGCCTCTGTCACCCCGGCCGGCGACCCGTTCGCCGACCGCACCCCCGTCCGCGTCCGGTCGCCGGCCCCCGCCGCCGCCGGTCGGCGACGACCGCCGGTCGTCCCGCCGGTGGCTCCCACCGGGGCCGCGCCCGAAGCCGAACGACCTAGCTCAGCCGCGGTGGGGGCCGGGTGAGCTACGAACTCCAGAAAGCCTACCTGCCCCCGCCGTCGGCTGCAGCGCCTGGTTCGCCGCTCTGGGGTCAGGGGCCGCTGCCCAGGAAGTACTGGGCCGCGATCATCGCGGCCCCGAGCAGCACCCCGACCCAACCGCCGCGGCACGCCTGCCGCATTCGGGCCGCGTTCTCTTCCCCACCGAAGTGCCGGCGGAGGTACTCGTCACTGACCCCCAGGTGCAAGGCGGTGACGACGATTCCTACCGCCACCGTGAGTGGCCCGAGCACGTAGAAGTGCGGGACGCCGTGGGACTTGGCCTGCCAGATGATAACGACCGCGCCCCCGACCGACGCGAGGAGGATGAGCACCACGATCACCGCTGCCCGGCCACGACCCATCCAAGTACCCTCCGCCGCCGAACGACCGAACTCAGTGGCGGCCGCCCTGGGCCGTCCACTGCAGTGACTGGTTCGGCCTCTGTCACCCTGGCCGGCGACCCGTTCGCCGACCGCACCCCCGTCCGCGTCCGGTCGCCGGCCCCCACCGCCGCCGGTCGGCGACGACCGCCGGTCGCCCCGCCGGTGGCTCCCACCGGGGCCGGGCTGCAAGAGCCGAACGACCCAGCTCAGCAGCGGCGGGGGCCGAGTGAGCTACGAACCTGGGAGAGCCGTCACGCCCCCGCCGTCTGCTGCAGCGCCTGGTTCGGCGTCTTGGCGTGCGGCTCACGCGATGACTACCGACACCCCGAACGGCACCTCCAGCACCGCGAACAACACCAAGCTGGTGTGCGGCACCTCGAACCCCGCCGTGTCGCAGTTCGAGCGGTAGCCGCAGAACACGTCAACCTTGCACAGCGACTTCAGTCCCTTCAGGTACTCGACCGCCGGCCGCACCACCGCCCAGAGCGCGTCGAGGTGGCGCGCCAACGGCTCGATCTCCGGGACAGACGGCTCGTAGTGCCATGCGTCATCCCGGTAAGCCGGGGATCGGGGGCCGCGACGCTCGCCCTTGCGGTGGGCGTGCGTCGGGGCGACCCCGAGTCTGTGTTCAATCTCCGCGAACGGGATCGGGTCTCCGTGGATGCGCAGAGTCGCACTGAACTTGAAGTAGTTCGGCCCGTCCGGCTCTTGCCCGTCGAGGAAACCCCGTAGGGTGCGGAACATCCCAGGTTGGTCGGAGCCGTCCAACGCCGAACCCCTCCGCCGCCGAACGACTTAGCTCAGCAGCACCGCCGCACCAGAGAGCGATGCGATCCCAGAAAACTACCGTGCGGCGGTGTCTGCTGCAGCGCCTGGTTCGGCGTCTGGGGCGATGCCAACCACCTGCCACCCGAACTGCTCTCGGAAGTCCGCGACGCACCGCCGGCACACCCACCGGTAGCGGTCCGGGGTGGCGTACCCGGCGTGCAGCGCGTCGGGCAGCTCCGGCCCGGCGAACTTGACCCAACAGAACTCGCAGTGGTCGTGCTCCCAGCCGGGCCGCGGCGGGTGCCAGTCCGCCCACGCCAGCGACCCCCCGGCGAGGTAACGCTCCTGGCCGGTGAGTCGCCAGTCGTCGGCCTCCGCCATCGGTGCGACTCCTCCGCCGAACTTGTTATTAGATTGCGCCGGCGCAACCTATCCCGGCCTCGGTTCCGACGACTCGTTACCATGCGGCCGTTCGGCCGCATGGTAACGGCCCCGAAGCGGCATGTCAACTATCCCACTAACAGACCTTGCGCAGGAACGCCTGTCTGCTGCTGCCGAACGGCACAGCTCAGCCGCGGCGGGGGCTACTGAAGCTATGCACCTGGGAAAGCCCACACGCCCCCGCCGTCCGCTGCAGCGCCTGGTTCGGCGTGCCTTAGTCCGGCGGCCCTACACGCAGCTACCGACGATCAGCACCCCGTCCCCGTCCGGGTGGGGGTGCGTGCCCAGGGCGTTCGTCCCGAGCAACCCGAGCATGCCGTCCGGCAGCCACCCATCGGTGCCCGACGGCCCGTTGCACTCCCGGTACGTCCGGCCGGCTAGGACTGCGGCCGGGACGTGGGCCAGGTAGACGGCGACCACCCCGCAGACCTCGTCGGGCGGGCACAGGTGGCGGAACCGCTCGGGCACCGAGTCCCGAACCCACACTCTGATGCACGCGGTGCCGTCCATCCCAAAGCCCTTTCTGTCGCCGAACGGTCGAACTCAGTGGCCCGCCCGCTCTGGGGCGGGTCCACTGCAGTGATTGGTTCGGCCGGCTGGCGACCGACCCACCACCGATCTGGCCGGCCGGACGACGCACCCGGCCGACCCGCCGCACCGGCCACCTGTCCGGACACCCGCCAGAGCGGTCGGGGTCCCGCCCAGAAACGAACGACACAGCTCAGCAGCGGCGGGGGCCGCGGTGAGCTGGAAGTCCCAGAAACCTGTCAGGCCCCCGCCGTCTGCTGCAGTGCTTGGTTCGGCGGGCTACGCGGCTGATGCCTACGGTAGCCGCGCACCCAGCCAGCAGTAGGCCGGCCGGCTCCGGGACCGGGGTAATCTGATACGACCAGTTGTCGATATCATGTTGAACATCATAAGTGGCACCTGATGCGTTGCTGCGGGCATACCCGAACTCGATCAGCCCGCCTACGGCGCTGAAGTCCGGGTGCCCCGACCCGTTTAGCGTGGCAAAGTCGGCCGCAGTCAGGTTGGCCAAGCTGTGGCTCGTCCAGACCGTGTCCGCGGGTGCCACCGCCGGCCCGAAGTACAGGGTGCCGCTTTGCCGGATGGCCGGCGCGATGCCGATGGCCGCGCCGGGGAATGGCGGGTTTGTGACGCGGTAGAACTCCTGATAGCTCATGGACTGGACCGCCCCTTGCGATGCCGGCGAGTACGTCGCTGCGGCGTACAGGTGGGCCACAGAGATGTAGGAATTTGATGTCATGTGGTGGACCATCTGGCGGTATGATCCGCTCACCCCGCCGGCCGGGCTGTAGGCGGCCGTTTGCGTTGGGTTGCCCGTGACACCGGCTACGACCGACGACCAGTCGGCGTCGTTAAACGTTTGGTCCGCGATCACCACCTGTGCTTGGACCGGGGCGGCCCAAAGCAACAGGGCCAAGCTCGTCCAGGGCCACGGGGAGTAGCGGTAACTGTGCCCATGGGCGACGGTACACTTCTGCCAATGCATAACGACCTCGTGTTTCGAGCGGTGTGCGGCTCGACGCCGCCGAACGGTCGAACACAGTGGCCCGCCGCCCTGGGCGGGTCCACTGCAGTGATTGGTTCGGCCGGCGGGCGACCCACCAACCGCCGGTCCCTTCCGGCCGGGCCACGCCCCCGGCCGACCCGCCGCACCGGCCACCGGTCCGGACACCCGCCAGAGCGGTCGGGGTCGCGCCCGGAGCCGAACGACACAGCTCAGTGGCGGCCCCGGCTTTGCGGGGCCGTCCACTGCAGCGCCTGGTTCGGCGTGCCTTTAGTCGTCCGGGAAGCTCTCCCAAACGTAGGTGCCGGTGAGCCGGCACGCCTCCCGGATGTGGTTCGGGGCGTGGGCCAGGAACAGCCCGACACCCGCGGCCACCTCGGCCGGGGTGAACCGCTCCGGGAACAGGTGCAGAGCCACCACGAACGCCGCGTCCGAGTTCCAGTCGGCCATGTGTAGCCCGATATCGGGTGCGGCCGCCCCGTACTGCTCGGCCAGGGCCGCCCCGATGGCGTCCATCGCCGGTGTCGCCAGAGTGCCGCCGTCGAGCCAGCGGGCGCGGTCGCCGGCCATGTCCGCGAACAGGGCGGCGACTTTCGCACTGACGGTGTCGAGCGGCACTCCCATCCGACCGCCCTCCTGCCGCCGAACTTGTTATTAGGTTGCGCCGTCGCGACCTATCCCGACGCCCCGCCACCGTCGGTACAGGTGCGAGCGTCCGCCGCAGCGTACCGCCGTCCCGGCCTGCCCGCAACACTTAACCGAACAGCTCTCACGCTTTCCCGGGCCGGCACCGGCCGGCCCGGCGGGCGTCAGGACGCCGGCCGGTCGGCCAGGTCGCCGGCGAAATGCTCCACCCCCTCGTGATCGAACACCACCGGCACCCCGCCCGGACCGACGAAGATGGCCACCCCGTCCCGATGCACCAACGCCCCCGGGTGGTCCACCTCGAATTGCCGGCCGCCGAGCAGCACCACCGTGAACGGGCGGAACGGCGCGCGCTCGTGGAAACCGGCCAGGGTGCTCTCGAAGTTGTCGGCCGTCATCGGAGCCTCCGGGGCACACGGGCAGAGCCGTATCATACCGGCCGTTTGCCCGCCGTTCCAGCGGCGTCCCACCCCCTGTCGCCACCCACGCGGCTCGACTCGCTCCGGTTGGTTCGCACGGTTCGCACGCCACGCACCGGCTTCGTGTCAGCCGTAACCCGTTGGCCGGCAAGGGTGGTTCGCACCCGACGGTTGGTTCGCACGGGGGGTGCGTGCGGCGTGAGAACCAACCGGCCGACCCGCACTCCGGCCTCCGCACCCGGGCCGGCGGCGGGGTCGGCGGCGACCGGCCGTGAACCGCCGCCCGTCGGGGGTCGTATCATCCCCGTAATGACCCCGCCGCCCGACGCCGCCGCCCTGCGGCCCAAGCTGACCGCCATCCGCAAGGCGGTCGGCGACGTGTTCCTGGGCAAGCCGGACGTGGTCGAGCTGGCCCTCACCGGCCTGCTGGCCGACGGCCACCTGCTGCTCGAAGACGTGCCCGGCGTCGGCAAGACGCTCCTGGCCAAGACGCTCGCCGCCTGCCTCGGCTGCTCCTTCCGGCGGGTGCAGTTCACCCCCGACCTGCTGCCCGGCGACCTGACCGGCAGTAGCGTCCTCAAGAACGGGGCGTTCGAGTTCCTGCCCGGCCCGGTGTTCGCCCAGGTGCTGCTGGCCGACGAGATCAACCGGGCCACCCCCCGCACCCAGTCGGCGTTGCTGGAGGCGATGGCCGAGCGGCAGGTGACGACCGACGGCGTCACCCGCCCGCTCGGGCCGCCGTTCCTGGTGCTGGCCACCCAGAACCCGTACGAGTTCGAGGGCACCTTCCCGCTGCCCGAAAGCCAGCTCGACCGCTTCCTGCTGCGGCTGAGCGTCGGCTACCCGGCCCGCGAGGCGGAGCGGGACATCCTGCTCCAGCACCGCACCGGCGAGCCGACCGCCACCGCCGTCCTCAGCCCGGCCGACGTGATGGGCCTGCAAGCCCTCACCCGCGAGGTGCGGGTGGAGCCGGTGCTGGCCGACTACCTGCTGGACCTGATCCACGCCACCCGCGACCACCCGGACGTGCGGCTGGGGGCCAGCACCCGGGCGGCCCTGGGGCTGTACCGGGCCACGCAGGCGGCGGCGGTGCTGGCCGGCCGCGACTTCGCCACGCCGGACGACGCCCAGCGGGTGGCCGGCCCGGTGCTAGCCCACCGGCTGCTGACGAAGGCCTGGGAGCAGGGCGGCCGCAACGACGCCGGCCCGCTGGTCGGCGAGATTCTGACCCGGACGCGGGTCCGCACGTAGGGCACGCACGGCGTGCCGCGACGGGTGAGCGCCGGCACGCCGTGCGTGCCCTACGAGGTGAACAATGCCGCGCCCCGAAGCCCACTACGCCGGCCGGGTGTCGGTACTCGGTCTTCGCCCGCCCTCGGCACTCGGCACGCGTCGCTCATCGCTGCGACTGCACACACACCCCGTCACGCTCTTCTGGTGGCTGACGGCGTGCGGCCTGCTGGTTGTGGTCGGGTGGGTGAAGTCGGTCAACCTGCTGCTGCTACTCGGGTACGGGCTGTTCACCCTGCTGGCGGTCAACGCCGTGTCGGCCCGGCGGGCGGTGCGGCGGGTACAGGGGGCACGCATCGTCGCCGCCCCGGGGTACGCCGGCCGGCCGGCCGAGGTGGCGGTGGACGTGTTCAACCCCACCCGCCGGCCGGCGTCCGTCACCGTCACCGACGCCGCCGGGCCGGTGCGGTCGGGCTGGCTGTTCGCCCCGCTGGCGGCCGGCACCGTCCACCGGCTGGTGGCGTCGCCGGTGTTCCCCCGGCGGGGCGTCTACCCGGTCGGCCCGCTGCTGGTCGAGAGCGGCTACCCGCTCGGGGTGGTGCGGGTGTCCAGCCGGCTCGCCGCCGACGCCGCCGTGCGGGCGCTGCCGGCCCCCGGGCGGATCGACCGCGAGATGCTGCGGAAGTGGCTCATCCGCAGCGGCAGCGGGGACGGCCGCACCCGCCGGCCGCTGGTCCGCCCGACCCCCGGCACCGGCGACGTGCGGGGGGTGCGGCCGCTGCGGACCGGGGACAGCCCGCGGGACATCCACTGGCGGACCTCGGCCCGGCGGGGGACGCTCCTGGTGCGGGAGTACGACCACCCGGACCCGCTCGACCTGGTCGTGATCCTCGACCCGTACCTGCCGGCCGAGCCGACCGCCGCCGACACGGACCGCTTCGAGTGGGCGGTCGGGCTGGCCATGAGCCTGGGGGCCGCCTGGGCCGACGGGTCGGAGGATGTGAGCGTGACGCTGGTCGTCCCCGGTCGGCCGCCACTGGTGGCATCCGGCACGGCCGACCCGTGGTCGGTCCGCACCACCTTCGCCGCCCTGGCCGACGTGGCCGGCAGCCCCGACGTGCCGCCGGCCCCGCCGCTGCCCCGCGGCGGGCGGGCGGTTCGGCTGCTGTGTTCGCCCCGGGCCGACAGCCCGGTGGCCGCCGGCTGGCGGTCGGCCGGCCAGCCGGCGGCGGCGGTCAGCGCGGACCGGCCGCCGGCGTGGTACACTCCGGCGTAGGGTGGTGCCGAGTCTTCGAGGCCCACCGTCGGGTCGCTGGATGCGAACGGTGGGCCTCGAAGACTCGGCACCACCCTACAACGACCCCATGCCCACCGACTTCTCCTTCCGGCTGAGCTTGTACCTGTCGCTGGCCCTGGCCTGCGGGTGCCTGGGGTACGCCGAGGCCGACCTGCTGCCGTCCGGGGCGGTCATCGCCGGGCTGGTGCTGGCCTCGCTGGCGGTGGCCTTCCGCTGCGAAGGGAGGTACGAGCTGAGCCTGGCGTCGGCCAACCGGCTGGGGGTGGTGCTGTTCGTCGCCGGCGGGGTGTGGCTGGTGGCGCAGTTCGCCAACTCGAACAGCCTGCTCCGCACCGTCCCCTGGCCGGCCGCCCTACTGCCGTACATCGGCACCATGCTGCTGGCCGCCACCCCGGCCAAGCTGCTGCGGCCCAAGCACGCCGGCGACTGGTGGGCGCTCCAGGGGATGGGGCTGGCGGCCGTCATGCTGGCCTGCGCCCTGGCTGAGGACGGGGTGTTCGGGCTGCTGCTGGCCCTGTACGCGGTGGCGGCCGTCGGCGGGCTGTCCCTGTTCTACCTGAAACAGGAGGCCGGGCAGGTGCCGCCGGCCCCCCGCGACCCGCTGCTGGTCGGCGGGGTGGAGCGGCTGCTCGGGCGGAGCCTGGGCGGCGGCCCGGCCGTGCGGGCGGCGGTGGTGGCCAGCGCCCCGGCCCGGGTGCGGGCGGTTTGGCGGCCGGCGGTCGGCTGGGTGGCGGTGGCGGCCGCCGTCGCCCTGCCGCTGTTCTTCCTCACCCCCCGGTCGAACGGCCCGCGGTGGTCCATGTCCGGGGTGAGCCTGGAGACCGGGTACGACAGCCCGCAGATGACCGACCTGACCCGCACCGGCGAGATGCGGGTGAACACCGAGGGGGCGTTCGAGGTGACGGCCACCGACTCCGCCGGCCGGCCGTTCGACGGGCTGCCGCTCGGCCAGCGGTGGCGGGGGGTGTCGCTCGTCCGGTATGACGCCGGCCGGTGGCGGGGCAGCACCAACCAGGACCGGCTGATCGACTTCCCCAGCCAGGCCGTACTCAACCAGTTGCGGCCGCCGACCGCCCCGCCGGCCCTGGCCCCCGGCATGGTGCGGCTCGACTTCGCCCTCCGCGGCAAGACGACCGAGCCGCCGCTGGCCGACCCGGTGCGGTGGGTGGCCGGGGGCGGCAGCCCGGCCTGGGCGGCCGGCCGGGCCGGCCGGGTCGGCCCGCCGTGGATGCAGCGGGCGGACGCCGGGTTCGGCCGGTACAGCGTGGCCAACCCGGCCGAGGGGTACATCCAGTTCGTCTACCCGCCGGGCGACTCGAACCCCGACCTGGGCACCGGGTTCGACCCGCACCTGGCCGGCAAGCCCGACCCGACCGACACCCTGCGGGAGCTGCCGGCCGGGCTGAAGGAGCTGCCCAAACGGACCCGTGAGCTGCTCGACGAGCTGGTGGCGGCCGGCAAGGTGGCGGCCCGGGCGACCGCCTCCCCGGGGTTCCTCCGGGACGGCCGGGTGGAGCCGGCCGACTGGCAGGCGGTGGCCACCGCCTTCCGCGACCAGCTCGCCGCCGGCGGGTACGAGTACACCCTCAAGCTCCGCCGCACGGACAAGCAGTCGGACCCGGTCGAGGACTTCCTGTACCGCACCAAGGCCGGCAACTGCGAGCGATTCGCGGCCGCCCTGGTGCTCCAGTGCCGGGCGGTCGGGGTGCCGGCCCGGCACGTCATCGGGTTCAAGGGGCTGGAGCCGCTCGGCGACGGCAAGTACCTGGTGCGGCAGGACCACGCCCACGCCTGGGCCGAGGTTCTGGTCAGCCGCCCGGCGGCCAACGCCGCCGGCTACCGCTGGCACTGGCTGAGCCTGGACCCGACCCCGGACGGCGGGGACGAGGCGGACACCAACCCGTCGCTCATCGGCACGGCGGCCCGGGGCGGGTGGTCGTTCTTCTCCGACTTCATCATCGGGTACAACGCCGACCGGCGGCAGCAAGTGGCGGACGACCTGACCGCCTTGCTCACCGGCCCAGACTTCCACCGCGGGCTGGCCGGGCTGCTGGTCGTCGCCGGATTGGCGGCCGGCGGCTGGCGGCTGCGGCGGTCGTTCCGTCGGCCGGCAGCGGTGGGGCCGACCGGCGTGGCCTGGTACGAGCGGGTGGTGCAGGCGCTGGCCGCGGCCGGCCACCCGCTGCCGCCCGGCCGCACGCCGGCCGACCACGCCCGGGCCGTCGGCCGGGTGTTCCGCACCGGCCCCAGCACCGCCGCCGTGGCCGGGTTGCCGACCGAGCTGACCGAGCGGTTCTACCGCGAACGGTTCGGCGGCGAGGTGCCGTCCGCGGTGGAACAAGCCGAGATCGACGCGGCCGTGGACCGGCTGGCCGCCGCCATCACCTCGCGGGCCGCCCCATGACCGCCCCCCGCCTGACGGCCGCCGACAGCGTGCTGGTGGTCATCGACGTGCAGGACAAGCTGCTGGCCGCCATGCCGACCGGCCA
This sequence comes from Fimbriiglobus sp., assembly GCA_043787415.1. Classification (GTDB taxonomy): domain Bacteria; phylum Planctomycetota; class Planctomycetia; order Gemmatales; family Gemmataceae; genus JAXMAZ01. The sequence continues at coordinate 27,419 of JAYVUZ010000164.1, forward strand.
AGCCCTGGTGCGGGAGGTGGCGTTCCTGCTGGACGTGGCGGCGGTCCTCGGGGTGCCGGCGGTGGCCACCGAGCAGTACCCCAAGGGGCTGGGGCCGACCACCGCCGACCTGGCCCGCCGGCTGCCCGGCGACATCCCGACCAAGACGGCGTTCAGTTGCTGCGGCGCCGCCGGGTTCCTGGCCGACCTGCGGGGTCGCGGCCGGCGGACCGTGGTCCTGGCCGGCATGGAGGCGCACGTCTGCGTGCTGCACACCGCCCTCGACCTGCTGGCCGCCGGGTTCGCGGTGTTCCTGCCGGCCGACGCCGTGGCCAGCCGGGCGCCGCTCGATCACGAGGTGGCGTTGCGGAGGCTGGAGCGGGCCGGGGCGGTCGTCACCACCGCCGAGGCGACGGCCTTCGAGTGGGCCGGGGATGCCGCCCACCCGCAGTTCAAGGCGGTCAGCAAGTTGGTGGTGGACCGCGGTAAGTCCTACACGCGACCCTGACCCAGCCCGCCGGGGCGGCCCCGCAGCTTGCCGCGGCGGGCATTCTGGGGCTTGGCACGGTGGTTGCAAAGTATGGAACGCACTGCCCGTCCCCCCGGGAAAGGATTCACCCATGACCCCCCGCACCGTTTCGGCCCAGTTCGCCGCCTTCCTGTGGTACAAAAACCAGCCGGAACACGGCACCCACACGGATGACCAGGCCCGGCAGTTCGCTGCCGACTTCTGGGAGAACTTCCTGCCGAACAGCCACGAGGGGCTGGGCCGGCTGCTGAAGAAGATCGCCGGCCCGGCCCCGGAGGTCCGCCGGCGGAAGCGGGTGCGGGCCGAGCGGGTCGCCGAGGTCATCTGCCAGGTGGCGTGAGATCGCCGTGGTACGCCTTCCGCCCGGCGGCGTATTCGTCCGCCGTCAGCCCGTCCAGTTCGTCCGCCCGCTGCTCGAACAGCTTCCGCAAATGCGGCACGCACCAGCCGCAGCCGGTGCCGGCGCCGCCGCAGCCGCTCAGTTGGCTGGCCACGGTCGGCCGCTCCACCCGTAGGTAGGCGAGCAGCTTCCGCCGGCTCACGCGGAAGCACAAGCACACCTCGTCGTCCAAATCCATCCCCGCCCCCCGCCGAACAACTCTCCGTCGATTATCCCTAACCGCGGCGGCCGGGTCCACAACCGGGGGGCGGGCGATGGGCGACGGACCGGTTTTACTGTGCGGGCTGGGCAAGGTCGGCTGGCGGGTGCTGGACGCCCTGCGGGCGGCCGGCCTGCCGGTGGCCGTCGTGGACCTGCACGCCCAGCCCGACGACCCCCGACTAGCCGGCCTGACGTACACCCGTGGGGACATCCGCTCGCCGGACGTGCTGCTGGCCGCCGGGGTGGTCGCCGCTCGCGGGGTGCTGATCGTCACCAGCGACGACTTGGCCAACGTGTCGGCGGCGCTGCTGGTCCGCAAGCTGAACCCGGACTGCCGGGTGGTGGTGCGGATGTTCAACCAGTCGCTCATCCCCCGGCTCGGGGCGGCCGTGCGGAACACCACCGCCCTGTCCGTGTCCGCCCTGACGGCCCCTCTCTTGGTCCTGTCCGCCCTCACCGGCGAGGCGCTGGCGGCGTTCCAGGTCGGCGACGTGTCGCAGCAAGTCGTCGAGCTGAAAGTGCGAGAGGGCGACCAGTTGGCCGGGCTGACCGCCCACGCCGCCGCCGCCCGGCACCAGTTGCTAGCGCTGGAGCCGGACGGCGACCGGGTGTTGGCCCCCGGCGACCGGCTGGTGGTGTGCGGCCGGCCGGACGAGTTGGAGCCGCTGCTGGCCGATGCCGCCGGCCTGGGTGGGGTGCGGTGGGCCGGCCGGCTGCGGCGGTTCGCCCGCGCGGTGCGGCGGTCGTTCCTGCTGATCGACTGGCCGGTGCGGGCCGGCGGGCTGGTGCTGTTCGCTACCCTGCTGCTGAGTACGCTCGTCTTCCGCTACCACCTCGGCACCGGCTGGGCCGACGGCTTCTACCAGACGGTGAGCGTGGTGGCCACCGGGGCCGACCTGCACGGCGACAAGCAGGGCGGGCCGGCGAAGGTGTTCCTCGGGGCGCTCAAGCTGGTCGGGGCGGCGTTACTGGCCGGCGTCACCGCCCTGCTGACGCAGTACCTCATCCGGGCGAAGCTGGGCGGGGTGCTCGAAGCCGGCCGCATCCCGGACGGCGGGCACGTCGTGGTGTGCGGCCTCGGCAACGTCGGCTTCCGCTGTGTCGAGGAACTGGTGCGGCTCGGCCGGCCGGTGGTGGCGGTGGAAAAGGTGAACGACAACCCGTTCGCGGCGACGGTCCGGCGGATGGGGGTGCCGGTGCTGGTCGGCGACGCCACCGTGCCGGCGGTGCTGAGGCAGGTGCGGGCCGGCACCGCCCGGGCCGTGATCGCGGCCACGAGCGACGAGCTGGCGAACCTGGAAATCGGCCTGCTGGTGCGGGCGGCCCACCCCGGCCAGCGGGTGGTAGTGCGGCTGGCCGACGCCGACTTCGCCGCCGCGGTGCGGGAAGCCGCCGACATCCGGTACGCGGTGTCCGTCCCCGCGCTCGCGGCCCCGGCGTTCGTGGCGGCTCTCCTCGGCGACCGGGTCCAGGCACTCGTGACGGCCCACGGCCGGACCCTCGCCGTGGTCGAGCTGGCGGTGGACGCGGACGACGACCGGCTGTGCGGCCGGCCGCTCACGGCTGTCGCGGCGGAGTACCAGTTGCAGCCGGTCGGGCTGGCAGGCGGGAAGCCGTTCGCGTTGCAGGAACCGACGCAACACATTCTGGCGGCCGGCGATCGGCTGACGGTCGCGGTCGGTCTGGGCGGGCTGCCGAAGTTATTGCTGCGGTCGTCCGGGGAGTCGGCACGGGGAATGCACTTTCCCTTGCCGTCCGTTCAACGGGTGAGCGAAACACCGAACCGGGAGCCTCTCATGTCCGAAACCGTCGACAAAATCAAGGACGCCGCCAAGCACGCCGCCGACAAGGCGAAGGACTTGGCCCAGCAGGGTGCCGACGCCGTTGCCGCTGGCGCTCACAAGGCCGGCGACGCGCTGAGCCACCTGGGGACGAAGGCGAAGGATGCGGCCGACACCGCCGCCGACAAGACGAAGGACGCCGCTCACGACGCTGGTAAGGCGGTCGAGAAGGCCGGCAAAGATATCAAGAACCAAGGCAAGTAACTAGCGCACGGGCGAGCAGCCCCGCCTTCCGCCGGCCGGTGACCACCGGCCGGCGGGTCCACACGTCGTACCCCTGTCGCTCGATCGCCCCCAGCATCGACCGCCCACCGCCGCTAAAAAGCGACACCGCCAGTCGGGCCGAGTATGGCAGCGTGCCGAGCAGCGGCTCGCCGAGGTCGAAAGACGTGCGCGTGCGGCCCACCTCGAACCGCATGAGTTCCGCGAACGCCGGCGTGAACCGCTTCGCCTCCAAGTCGGCATCCGAGTAGCCGAACCGTTGACGGTCCTCGGCCGGCAGGTACACGCGGCCGATGTCGAGGTCGCGGCCCACGTCCTGCCAGAAGTTAGCCAGTTGCAGCCCTGTGCAGATGGCGTCGCTCCACGCCAACCGCTGCGGCGTCGCGCACTCGAACAGGTGCAGCACCAGATGGCCGACCGGGTTGGCCGAGTTCTGGCAGTAGTCGAGCAGTTGGGCGAAGGTGTCGTACCGCTTGACCCGCTGGTCCTGCTCGAAGGCGGTCAGCAGGTCGAGGAACGGCGTCGGCGGGATGGCGAACCGCTTCACGGTCTCGCGCAGCGACACCATCACCGGGTGCCGAGGCTCGTCGGCGAACATCGCTAGCAATTCACCCCGCCACCAGGTGAGCAGTGACAGCCCGCTGTCACCCGTCTCGTCGGCCAGGTCGTCGGCCCAGCGGCAGTAGGCGTACACCGCCTCGAAGTGGGGCACCAGCCGCCGCGGCAGCAGGGCCGAGGCGACGCTGAAGTTTTCGTAGTGCGAGCGGGTGACGTGCCGGCAGTACGCCCGCGCCCACGACAGCCCACCCGTCGCAACAGGTGGGCTGTGCGGCCCGAACTGTGCCAACTCGCGGGCGAAGTCCCAGGTCACTTACTGCTTCGGCCCGAGGATGCGGAGCTGGGTGGTGAGCGAGAACTTCTGGCCGTCCAGTTCGTACTCGACCTCGAACAGTCCTGCCTTGTACAGCGCGGGTGGGCCACCAGGATGGAGCAGCCCGGTCTTGAGGACGGGCAGGCTTGACGGGACCAGCGTCCACTTTGATTTACGGAAGTCGCGAGTCTCAGCGGTCGTAGTCCAGGCGCGAACTGCCGTCGGCTGAACGTCTGACTTGAAGAAAAGGCCCAGGCCTTTGTCGTCGTCGGTGAATGCCCACTCCAGCTTGGGCAGTGGCTTGTCCTCGATCTGGCTGCGGGCGAACACGGCCAGCGTGTTGATGGCCTGCGTCGGGAAAGCGTCCGCCTTCCCGTCCTTGACGTTCGGCGTCTCCTCCGGCCGCAGCCCGTGGCCGGCGTTCGGCACGTAGCACAAGCACTTCGGCCCTTGCAGGTCGTCCCAGTAGACGTTCGTCGCGTCGGTCGCCCAGTACGGGTCGTTGGTGCCGTGGATGAGCAGCTTGGGCAGGGTCAACTTGTCCCGGTAGGTCCACGGGTCCACCATCTGCCACAGCCGGCGGGCGTCGGTCGTCTCCGGCAGCGGCAGCAGCTTGCGGGCCTCGTAGTCGACGATCTGCTCGCTGTACTTGCCACCGAACGCCTCCAACTGGTTCGGCATCTGCTTCGGGAAGTTGAGGGTGTCGATGACCATCGGGGCGATGGCCTTCACCCGCGGGTCGCCGGTGGCGGCCGTCAGCCAGCTCGTCCACCCCCGCTTGCTCGCCCCCGTCACCACGAACTGCTTCACCTCCGCCCCGAGCTTCTCCTTGCCGAACGCTTGCAGCGCGTCCATCGCCTTGACCACGCTCTTGGCCATCGGGAAAAGCAGCGGCCAGGAGGAATCCTTCGTGTCGAGAAATCGCACGAACGTCTCGGCGATCAGGGCGTCTTCCTTTTTCCCTTCGTACAGCGGCTGCTTGGGGACGCCGAACAGGAAGGCGATGGGCGACCCCACCCGCCGGGCGATCTCCATCGCCATCAGGTTGCTGTTCGCACTCGGGGCGCCGCCCTGGTTCCAGAGCAGCATGGTCGCCTTCGGGCTGGACCCCTTCGGCACGATCACCTGCAGCTTGTGGTCCCAGACGACGCCCTGCCACTTCTGCGACACCAGGTCGAGCGTGTACACCGTGCCGGCGGGCGTCTCGCTGGTGTCGGCCAGCTTCCAGATGAACGCCCCGTCGTCGGCCGTGACGTAGTTGACGAGGTCGGGCGGGATCGCCGGCGTCTGGGCCGCAGCCGGCAGGGTGATGAGGACCAAGGCGAGGAGGGACAGCCGTCGCACGGTGTGGACTCCGGTCGGGCGGGGGAGAGGTCGCAGAAGCGGCAGAATCGTTGTATGCGACAACTCCCGCTTTGACTGGCGCCGCCGGCCGGGGTACGATACGGCAGCGGCAGTCGCCCCGGGCGACCGACTCCCAGCCGGGACCGGCCCCCATCGGACGACTCCCCTCCCCGCCCGTCCCGGTCGGCTCCGAGGGCCAGTTTGATTCGCCTGACCGACCTGACCCGGGCCGCCGTGGCCGAAGCCTGGGCCTTCGCCGAGCGGCTGGCCGGGCCGCCGCCGGGGCCGCCCGAACCTGCCCCCGGCCCGCCGGTGTCGGTCCGCCGGTTGCGACGGGTGGTGCTGACCGACGCCGTGGGGCGGACCCTGTTCGGCGAGTACGCCGCCCACCGGGCGACCGACCGGGGCCAGGAAGAAACCGGCTGGGTGCTGCTCGGCCGGCGGGAAGAGGAGCGGGCGGTGGTGCTGGCCACGCTGCCGGCCGGGGCCGACCGGGACGCCGGCGAGGCGCACGTGCGGTTCAATGCCGACGCCCAGGCGCTGGCCAGCCGCATCGTCCGCCAGCAGGACCGCCGGCTGACCATGCTGGGCGTGGTTCACACCCACCCCGGCCGGCTGCGGCACCCGAGCCGCGGCGACTACGACGGGGACCGCCGCTGGGTGCCGGCGCTGCGGGGCGGCGACGGGGTGTTCGGCATCGGCACGGCGGCGGGCGAGGAACTGCCGCCGGCCCCGAACGTGCAGATGTGGGAGGGGTTGCGGTTCGACTGGTACAGCCTGGCGGCCGGGGACGCGAGCTACTCGCCCCTGCTGGTCGAACTGACCCTCGGGCCGGACCTGGCGGCGGACCTACGGGCGGCATGGCCGGTGATCGAAGCGCACGCCGCCCGGCTGGACCGCTTGGCCCGGCAGTTGCCGACGGTGCGGTTCGCCGCGGCGGACAACGGGGAACTGGCCGTAACCCTGCCGCTGGCGGCCGCTGGCCAGAGCGTGCGGGTGCTGGCCGGGCTGAAGACGGTGCGATTGTACTACGAGGCGGCCGGCGAGGTGTTCCAGCCGGACCTGCCGGCGGGCGTGGCCCCGGACCAGGCGCTGTACCTGCTCCTGGCCGAGTTGGCCGCCCGCGGATGAGCCAACCCCGGCGGGTGCCCGGGGGTGGGGGTTAGACGGGTGTTCGCCCGAAGGACTGGAGGGACTGCGATGGACTTCCGACCGCTGACCGAGATCGAACGCCGCAACTTGGCGACCGCCCTGCGGGGCAACGCCGACGGCAACCGCGTGTTGCTGCTGGACCGCCGGGACACGAGTTTCGCCGGCACGGCCGACGACGTGCCCGACGACGAGGTGATCCACGCCATCAAGTCGGTGCCGTGCCACTACTGAACTGACAGAGTGCTGAGTGCAGAATGTCGAGTGCAGAATCAAAACGTCCTTTTGATTTCGTACTGCGTTCTGCACTCTGCACTCTGCACTCTGCACTCTGCACTCTGCACTCTGCACTCTGCACTCTGCACTCTGCACTATGGGTCTTTTAGACACCGAGACCGGCAAGCGGCGGCTGCTGGCCGTCGAGATCCCGGCCATCGAGAAGTACAACGACGGCCGCGACCCGGCCTTCCGGGTGCGGCTCACCCGGGTCGGCGGCACGCTCGTGCTGGGCTACACACTCAAGCCGGCGCACAACCCGTACCTGGTGGAAACCCGGCTGCTGTCCAGCTACCCGACGGTGCCGCCGGAGAGTCGGGTGGTGACCCCGCTGCGGCACTGCCCGCACCTGCTGGAAGGCCAGACGCTCTGCCTGTGGCGGCAAGGGTCAACCCGGGCGACCAGCCGGTGGGACGCCGGCAAGTTCACCTGCGTTTTCGCCGTCCAGGCGGCCTGGCGGTGGCTGGCCTGCTACGAAGTGTGGCACGAGTCCGGCGAGTGGCCATTACCTGAAGCCCGGTGACTTGCGAGCACGCCGCGCGAGCGGCGTCGGGCCACATCCGACGCCGCTCGCGCGACGTGCTCGGAAAATCGGAACACTCATGGCCCACCTCTTCCAAGTCGGTGCCGGCAGCGGCGGCATGGTCGTCCTCGACCTGCTGGCCCGCGACCCGGCCATCGACCGGGTGACGTTGGTCGAGCCGGACGTGTACAAGCCGCACAACGTCTACCGCCACCTGTTGCCAGCGAGCGACATCGGCCGGTTGAAAGTGGGTGCGGCGGCTGACTGGCTGTGGGACCGTCGGCCGGGGCTGACCGTTGAAGCACTGGCCGTGGACCTGACGGCCGCCGACCAGCAGGAGCGGTTGAACGAGGCCATTGCGGCGTGCGACGTGGGCGTGTGCGCCGCCGACAACGAGCCGGCCAAGTTCCACTTCGACCAGCTCTTCCGCCGGGCCGGCAAGCCGTGGACACTTGGGGAAGTGCTGAGCGGCGGCATCGCCGGGTGGGTCCATCGGTTCGTGACCGGCGGGCCGTGCTACGGCTGTGTGGCGTCCCACCTCCAGCGGGAGTCGGCCGGCGGCGACCCGCTGGCCCCCGCCCCGGACTACAGCCACCCGGCCGGCACCGTGCCGGAAACCACCATCCCGGCCAGCCGGGCGAGCGTCGGAACCATAGCCGGCCTGCACGCCGCCGTCACGCTCGGGCTGCTGGCTGACCCGCCGGGCGACGGCGCCTGGACCAGCCTGCTGCTGCCGCTGGCGAAAGTGCCCGGGGTGTTCGACGACCCGCTGCGGACGTACCGCTTCGCGGTCGCCCGCAACCCCGGGTGCCTGGTCTGTTCCGCCACCCCTTCACCCGCCGGGGAGGACCTGGATGCGGCCCTCAATGCGGCACTGGCTCGGCTCGGCTATGACTGAGCTACTCGCCCCGGCCCGGCCCCGGCCGACCGACCAGCCGGTTCACCTTCGCTACGAGAAAGCCGGCCTCACCCTGGCCGGGCCGCCGGTGCCGTGGTGCGCCGACGCCGTGGTGGTCGAGGTCATCGCCCAACTGCCGCCGGCCGCCCGGATGCGGACCGACTTCACCCTGCGCCTGCCGGGCCAGCCGCCGGTGCCGGCCGAGTCGGTGCGGAAGGACGGCGACAGCGGCAGCCGGCACCGGGTGCTGTTCCGCCTGCCGGTGCCGGCCGCGACGGTGACGGCCGAGGTGCTGTGGAAGCACCGGCTGCTCACCACCCTGCCACTGACCGTCCTGACGGCCAACGAGTTCCAGACCGGGCTGCGGGTCGGCACCCCGACGGCGGTCGTCCGCATCGGCTCGCAGGCGGTGGCCGCCCAGACGTTCGTCGCGACGCAGTGCCGGGGGCTGACCGTAGCGTGCGTGCTGCGGGGGCCGGCCGGGCTGGTGCCGCTGGCCGACCTGCCGGTGACGCTCACCGTGCGTTCCGACGCCGGCGGCTGGGAGCAGGTGGTGGCGGTGCCGCTGACCGCCGCCCAACTGTCCGCCCGGGAAGCGCTGCTCACGGCGTCGCCGGCCAAGTTTCCACGCGCGGCCGGCGGGTACACAGCCACCTGGGCGGCCGGCGGGTTCGAGCTGCACACCCACCGCCTCACCGCCGTCGGCGGCCGGCGGTTCGTGCAATCCCTACGGCTGGCCGACGCCCGGTTCGTGGTCGCCGATAAGGGCGGGCCGGTGCGACTGCTGCGGCAAGCCCCGCCGGCCGGCGAGTGCGACCGCATCGGCCCGTGCTTCGTGCTGGCCAGCCGGGAGCCGGGCGGGGCGGCGGTACTACCGCTGACCGTGACGGCCGTCGCCGGCGGCAGCGTGCTGACCGCCTTCGAGACGAGCGTGCTGCTGACCGACGGCCCGAGCCTGGTGGCCCCCGGCCTGGTCAACCTGTCCGACGTGCCGGGGCTGACCGGGTTCGAGCTGCGGCACAAGGGGAACTTGCTCGGCCAGTTGTCGCTCAGCCCGGTGCCGGCGGCGACGCTCACCGCCGAGGGCGGGTTCAAGCCGCCGCCGGACTTCGCCTGGGGGCCGGCCGCCGAGGACGAGTTGACCGACCGATTGGGGAAATTGCTGGGCGGCTAGCCCGGACGGCACGGTGAACCGTGCCCTACCACCGGCGGCGGAACGGGTCGTCGTCCCACGCGTACGCCCGCCGGGCGGCCCGCATTAGTTGGTAATTCTGCCATGCCAGTAGGCCGAAGAACAGGACGCCGATCTGGCCCAGCCGCAGCACCCGCGGCACTCGCGCGGCGACCTCCGGCGGCAGGACGTTGGCCATCAGCAGGAGCGACAGCACGGCCAGCCCGCCGGCCACCGCCACGCCCACGCCGTAGGTCTTGGCCTCGGCCTGCCGCACCCGGGCCAGGCCGAACAGTTCCCGCGCCACCTGCCCGCCGTCGAGCGGGAACACCGGCAGCAGGTTGAGCACCGGCCAGGCCAGGTTGATCCAGGTGAGGAAGTCGAAGAGCAGCTCCGTCCACTCGTTCGTCGTGGCCCAGCCGGTGGCCAAGTGGCTGCCGACCAGCAACCCGAACAGTGCGAACTGCACGCCCGGCCCGGCCAGAGCGACCAGGATGCGGCGGCCGGCGGTGGCCGGCCGGCGGTCGGCCCGGGCGTAGCCGCCGAAACCGTGCAGGACGATCTGGGTGGCCCACGCCCCATACCATCGGTACGCGACGGCGTGCCCGAGTTCGTGCAGCAGAATGGAACCGAACACGCACCCCACCCACAGGAGCAAGGCGGCCGGGCCGAGCCGGTTGGCCAGCGGCAGGCCGAACAGCACCGTCACCCCCCAGAACCACGGGCTGACCCGCACCGGGAAGCCGAGCAGCCGGAAGTTCAGGTCGAGCCGGGTCGGCGGGGCGTCGAACACCAGTCATCCTCGGGGGCCGTAACTTAGCCTACGACTCGCCCGAACTGGTGGGACCGGCATTTCTGCCGGTCCGTGGTCGCCGTCGTGGCCGCCCGACTGGACAGGCAGAAATGCCGGTCCCAACAAGAACAACCCTTTCGAGCCGCCGCATGGACTGGCCCGCCGTCCGCACGCTGTTTCCCGTCGCCGACCGGCTGGCGTTCCTCGACCACGCCGCCGTCTGCCCGATCCCGACGCCGGCCGTCACGGCGATGGGGCAGTACGCCCGGGAGGTGGCCGAGGGCGGGGTGGTCGGCTGGGGGCATTGGTCGGACCAACTGGCCGAGGTGCGGCAACTGGCCGCCCGGCTGGTCAACGCCCCGGCGGTGGAAGACATCTGCTTCGTGCCGAACACGACCACCGGCATCGGCCTCGTCGCCGAGGGCTTCCCCTGGCAGCCCGGCGACAACGTGGTGATGGCGGCCGACGAGTACCCGTCCAACCAGTACCCGTGGCTGAACCTGGCCGGCAGGGGCGTGCAGGTGCGAACCGTGCCGAGTCGGGGCAACTGCATCGCGCTCGACGACATCCGGGCCGCGATGGACGGCCGTACCCGGGTACTGTCCGCCAGTTTCGTGCAGTACGCCAGCGGCTTCCGCTCCGACCTCGCCGCCCTCGGCCAGCTCTGCCGCGAGCGGGGCGTGTTCTTCTTCGTGGACGCCATCCAGGGCCTCGGCGTGTTCCCGCTGGACGTGCAGGCGTGCGGCATCGACGCCCTGGCCGCCGACTCGCATAAGTGGCTGCTCGGGCCGGAGGGGGCCGGGCTGGCGTACATCCGCCGGGAGTGGATCGACCGGCTGCACCCGATCGGCGTCGGGGCGCATAGCGTGGTGCAGAGGTTCGACTACGGCGACATCCGGCTCGACCTCATGCCGCACGCCGGCCGGTACGAGGGCGGGGCACTCAACGTCGGCGGCCTGCTGGCGATGGGCGAGAGCATCCGCCTGCTGCTCGACCTCGGTCCGGCGGTGGCGACCCGGGTGCTGGAACTGACGGACGAGCTGTGCGACCGCGCCGCCTCGGCCGGGCTGACGGTGTTCAGCAGCCGCACGGGCGGCGACCGCTCGGGCATCGTGTCGCTCACCTGCCCCGACCCGAAAGCGGTCCAGACGCGGTGCCGGGACGCCGGCGTGGTGGTGAACGTGCGGGCCGGCCGGCTGCGGCTATCACCACACTGCTACAACAGTCGCGACGACCTGGACCGCTTCCTGGAGGCCGCCCGGTGACCCCGACCCCGTCCCCCCGCGTGGCCGTGTACACCGGCACCTTCGACCCCGTCCACCACGGCCACGTGGACATCATCCGCCGGGCCGGCGGGCTGTTCGACCGGCTCATCGTCGGCGTCGGCGTCAACCCGGACAAGGCGACGCTGTTCACCCCGGCCGAGCGGGCCGACCTGCTCCGCGGGGTGACGGGCCAGTTCGGCAACGTGGAGGTGGCCACGTTCGACGGGCTGGCCGTACGGTTCGTCCGCGGGGCCGGCGCCCGCGTCATGGTCCGCGGCCTGCGAACCCTGTCCGACATGGAGTACGAGTTCACCATGTCGCTGATGAACGGCAGCCTCGACCCCGGGCTGGAGACGGTGTTCCTGATGGCCCGCGAGGAATACTCGCACGTCTCCAGCTCGCTGCTGCGGCAGATCGCCAAGCTGGGCGGCGACCTGGCCAAGTTCCTGCCGCCGAGTGTGGCCGCGGCGCTGCGGGCGAAAGTGTAGGGCACGGTTCACTGTGCCGTCTTCGCCACCGACGGCACGGTGAACCGTGCCCTACTTGAAGCACGCCAGCCGGTTGCGTCCTTCGCCCCGGCCGCGGACGTACAGCCGGCCGTCGCTCAGCACCGGCGGCGCCCAGCACGGGTAGCCGAACCCCGGCAGCTCGACCCGGCTCACCTCGTCGTACTTCTCCGGGTTCAGCCGGATCAGCCGCAACTCGCCGCCCTCGCCCAGCGCGATCAGGTGGCCGTCCACTTTCAACAATGTGCAGCGGGTGGTCCGCCGCTCTCGCCACTTGACCGCCCCCGTGGCCAGCTCGACACACCGCAACTCGGCCTCGTTGGCGTGCCGGCCGCTCGACCCGTAGACGTACCCGGCGTGATGCACCGGCGTCGCCCAGTGGGCCTGCAACGACCGTTCGTCGTCGTCCGTCCACACGGGCGTCGGCTTAGCGCCGGCCAGGTCGAGCAGCACCGCCCCCGGCCCGTAGCACTCGCTCAACAGCAGCCGGTCGCCGACCAGCACCGGGTTGGCCGCGTTCACGCTTTCGAGCGACTTCGCCCGCCACGGGAAGCGGAACCGCTCGGCCCCGGTACTCGGGTCGAACCCGAGCAGCCCGCCGCGGGCGAAGTACAGCCCGGTCCGCTTGCCGGCGATGGTCGCCACCGTCGGGCTGGCGTAGCTGGCCAGGTCGTCGCCGACACGCCAGCGTTCCTTGCCGGTCAGTTTGTCGAAGGCGACCACACAACTGCCGTTCGGCTTGGCGACCCGCAGGTCCACCGGCCGCGGCCCCGGCGGGCTGCCGCCGACCGCCACCAGCAGCAACTCGCCCTCCACCCACGGCACACTCGCCGCGCCGAAGAAGTTCGCGTGGACGTGGTACGCCGCCGTCGTGTCCAGCTTCCACACGACTTTACCGCCGTCAGCCACGCACGCCAGCAGCCCGTCGGCCCCGTGGATGTAGACGCGGTCGCCGTCCACCACCGGGCCGGCGCGAGGGCCGGGTTCGTAGCCGTACTGGTCCTCGTATGCGGTCGGGAACTCGCACTTCCACTTCTCGGCCCCGCTGGCCGCGTCCCGGCAGGTGAGCCGCACCGTGTCGCCGAAGCGGTCGAAGTGGTACAGCTTGCCCGCGGCCACCACCGGCGGCGCGTAGCCGACGCCGAGCGGGCAGTCCCACAGCCGTGTCAGTCCGGTCTTCGGCCACGGGGCGACGACGCCGGTTTCCGGCGACGACCCGTCGGCCGCCGGGCCGAGGTAGCGGGGCCAGTCGGCCGCCAGGGATAATACGGCGAGGAGGACTACCATCCGAAACATGATCGCGGCTCCGGTGTCGGAGCCGCGATTGTACCAACAACCAGCCAGACTAGCTCGGCAGGATCACGCTGTCGATGACGTGAATGACACCGTTGGTGCACAGAATGTCCGTCTTGGTCACGTTGGCCGAGCCGTTCAGCTTCACCCCGCCGGTGGTGCTGATCTTGACGTCGCCGCCCTGCACCGTCTTGGCCGACTTGCCGTCCATCTTGACCACGTCGGCGGCCAGCACCTTGCCGGCGACGACGTGATACGTCAGGATGCCGGTCAGCTTCGGGATGTCCTTGAGCAGGGCGTCCACGGTGCCGGCCGGCAGCTTGGCGAACGCCTCGTCGGTCGGGGCGAACACGGTGAACGGGCCGGCCCCCTTCAGGGTGTCTACCAGCCCGGCGGCCTTGACTGCGGCCACCAGCGTGGTGAACGAGCCGGCGGCCACGGCGGTGTCCACAATGTCATGCGTCATGTGCTGACCTCTGTCCGCGGAAGGGTCGCCGAACTGGCGAGTGCCCACCCACGGGTGCAAGAGTTAGACCGCCGCAGGGCGTCGGGGTAAACCCGATAACCGCGACTTTGGCCAGCTCGACGGGAAAGCCACTTTTCGGGTGATCCGCCCGGCCCGGGTGCGGTTATGGCAAATTTTTTCGCCACAATGACCCCACGCCACTTCCGCACGAGGTCCGCATGGTCGTCGCCCGTCAGGCTGTCATCACCGAGCCGTACAAGGTCGGCGTCCGCGAGGTCGAACTACCCGACCCGGCCCCGAACCAAATCCTCATCGCCGCCAAAGCTTCGTGTGTCAGCGCCGGCACCGAGCTGGCCGTCTACACCGGCGGCCACCAGTGGCTCAAAGACCCGGCCATGCCGGACTGGAAGTTCCCGTTCAAGAGCGGGTACTCGGCCGCCGGGGTGGTGCTGAAGGTGGGCAAGGAGTTCCCCGGCGGGTTCGCCGAGGGCGACCGCGTTAGCTTCCCCGGCAACCACGCATCGGCCGAGTTGCTGACCGTCGGCCACGAGCGGGGCCGGGTGTGGAAGCTGCCGGACAACCTCGCCTTCGACCGGGCGGCGGTGGCCTGCGTGGCCCGGTACGGCATGGGCGCCAGCATCCGGGCCGGGCTGACCCTCGGCCGGTCGGGGGCGGTCCTCGGCCTCGGCGTCATCGGCCAGTTCGCCCTGCGGTGCCTGATCGCCGCCGGGGCCTCGCCGGTCGTCGGCATCGACGCGGTGAAGATGCGGCGGGACGCGGCCATGCAAGCGGGGGCCGACTTCTGCATCGACCCGACGGCCGGCGACGTGAAGCAACAACTCGCCACTTACTTGAACGCCCGCGGGGCCGAGATCGTGGCCGACTGCACCGGGGTGCCGGCGGCCATCCCGACGGCCATGAGCCTGGCCTGCGACGCCGGGCAGGTGGTCGTGGTGGGCAGCCCGCGGGGCAAAGCAGACGGGGTGAATTTTTATGACGACTTGCACCGCAGGTACATCGAGGTGAGCGGCGCCCACGGCAACATGCTGTTCGAGCCGGCCCACACCCGGCTGGCCGGGGCGTGGGACATCCACAAGGCCCAGCACTGGCTGCTACGGCAACTGGCCAGCGGCCGGCTGAGCCTGGCCGGGCTGTTTACCCACACCATCACGCCCGAGGGTCTCGGCGAGGCCTACGAGGGGCTGCTGAAGGACAAGGACAACTACCTGGGGGTGCTGGTGAAATGGGACTGAAGGCCGTCGTCGTCGGGGCGGGGATCGGCGGGCTGACCGCGGCCATCGCCCAGCGGCGGGTCGGCTGGGAGGTCGTTGTTTACGAGCGTGCCCCGGAGTTGCGGGAGGTCGGGGCCGGCATCAGCCTGTAGGCCAACGCCCTGCGGGCGCTCGACCACCTGGCGGCCGGGGACGCCGTGCGGGGGGTGTCGCTGCCGAAGGAGCGGTCGGAAATCCGCGTCCGCAGCGGGCGCGCCGTCGCCCTCCGCTACCGGGCCGCCGACTTCGAGTCGCGGGTGCCGGCCAAGCCGTTCGCCGCCTTCTGCCACCGGGCCGACCTGGTCGCCACCCTGGCCGGGCTGCTGCCGCCGGAGGTGGTCCGGCTCGGGCACACGCTCGCCGCTTTCGACGACCGCGGCCGGCGGGTGCGTGCGATATTCACCGACGGCACGGCCGACGAGGCCGACGTGCTAATCGGGGCCGACGGGCTGAACAGCCGGGTGCGGGCCGAACTGGTCGGCGAGCAGCCGCCGCGGTACGCCGGGTACACCTGCTGGCGGGGAGTCTGCCCGCTGCCGGCGGCACTCCGGCCCGGCGACGGCGGCGAGTGGTGGGGCCGCGGCAGCCGGTTCGGCATCTGCACCCTGCCCCGGGACCGGGTGTACTGGTACGCGATCGCCAACGCCCCGGGCGGCCGACGAGCAGGCCGCGGCGGCGGAACGGTTCGCCGGCTGGGCCGACCCGGTGCCGGAACTGATCGCGTCCACCCCGCCGGCGGCGGTACTCCGCAACGACATCGTGGACCGGCCGCCGGCCCGGCCGTGGGGCCGGGGGCGGGTGGTCCTCGTCGGCGACGCCGCCCACCCGACCACACACAACTTCGGGCAGGGCGGCTGCCAGGCCATCGAGGACGCGGTGGTGCTGGCTCGGCACATGGGCGGCGGTGGCGTCACCGAGTCGGCGCTCCGGGCGTTCGAGGCCGAGCGGTATCCCCGAACCACGGCGGTGACCCGGGACTCATGGCAGTTCGGCCGGATCGGCCAATGGGACGGCCGGCCGAGCTGCGCGGTGCGGGACCGGCTGCTGCGGCTGCTGATGCCGATGACCGCCGGGCGGACGCTTCCGAAGTACGCGGCGTTCGACGTGGGGCCAGTAGCGTGAGAAAGACCGTGGCCCGCCGCGAGTCACGGCAGGCCACGGCGACGGCCGGCGGGTGAGCACCGCCGGCCGGGGCTGCACGGGGGCTTAGTCGTCCTTCTTCCGCTGGAACTGGGCCATCATGGCGGCCTGCGCTTCCGCGGTGACCTTGGCCACGTCGATGGCCTCACCGGTCAGGCCCTTCCAACTCATCTTCTGGTCGGCGGTCAGCATCCCGTCCACCTTGCCCATGAACTCCTTGGTCATGCCGGCCGACTTCTTCTGGAACTCCGCCTGCTTGGCCGGGTCCGGCCGGGCAACCTTGCCGCCGCCCGCACCGCCGCCGAGGCCCATCTCCTGTTGTAGCTCGCCGACCTCTTTGCGGAGGGCGTCGGCGGCGTCCTTCAGCTTGTCCGTCTGCTCGTCGGTCAGCTTGAGGGCGGTCTGCACGGCGGGCATCTGGAACGCCCGGGCGCCGGCCGCCTGCACCTCGATCTGCTGGAGGCGGGTGACTTGCTCCGGCTTGAGCACCTCGCCCAGCTCCTTGTACGCTTTGGTGCTGGCTTCCGCCTGCCACTCGCCCATCTTCTTGGCCCGCTCGGCCGGCTCCAGACCCTGCAGGTCTTGGAACCGATCCTTCATGGTCTCCCGCTGCTTGGTGCCCCACTCACTGGCCCAGATCTTGAGCTTGCCCGTCTGCTCGTCGGTGGCCTTCAGGTCGGCCAGCACGGTCTTGCTGGACACGAGGTTGGCCGGCCCCGTGTTGCCGCCGCCGCCCCGCTGCATTCCGCCCCGGCCGCCGCCGGGCGGCTGGGCCGCCACCGCCACCCCGGCCATCAGGACCGCCGCCGCACACAGTCGCACGACTCGCATGACCGGCACCTCGCACACGCAGGGAGAGGGAACAGCCGGCATCATTCGTAACGGCCGGTGAGGAGGTCATGAGAGAACGCGAGCGGCCGCCCGATGCTGGGCGGCCGCTCGCGTTCTCGGTTCGAGATTCGACCCGCTACCGCCGCGGGGCCGGCGGCTTGGCGGCCGCGTTGACCACCTTCCACCCCTGCCCCGGCTGGACGAACTGGAATTGCCCCGCCCCGATCGGGGCGCCGTTCGGCCCGACGGCGTTCACCATCGGGTTGGGGAAGTCCCAGGTCTCGATCACCTGGGCCTTCGGCTTGACCAGTCGGGCCACCCGCGGGAGGTACGCCTGTGCGCCGGCCACGCCCGGCAACCCCGGCCTGACCAGCACCAGGGTGAGCGTCTCGAACTCGGCCTTGTCTTTGTCCAACAGCGGGGTCAGGATCAAGTACAGGTAGGTCGGGTCGTTCGGCTTGTCCCACTCGATGGAAAACCGCTGGGCCGCCTGGCGTGCGGTGATCGACCCGCTCATGAATTCCAGCAGCAGGTTATCACCCACCCCGCCGCCGGGGCCGAGCGGGTACTGGGTGACAGTGCGGGTCAGTCCCTCGTACTGGAACACCGCCTTACCGTCACAGATGTACGTCTCGAAATCGCTCGGGTCCGGCTTCTGATTGGCCAGCGGCAGGCGGTCCAGCCGCATCCGGGCCAGGTTCGGCTTCAGGCACCAGATCGTCGCCTCGAACGTCTTGGTGAAGTTCTTGGCCTGCTCGAACTCGGTCTTCGACCCCTTCTCCGAGACGAAGTTGCTCGCCCCGCCCATCACCTTCTCCCACGCCTGCAAGTGCTGCCACAGGACGGGGTTCATCGGCTGCTGTTGCGGCTGCGGCTGGGCCGCCGGGGCGGCCGGCGGGGCCTGACCGACGGCAATCGGGGCGACGAGCAACAGGGCCAGACCGGCACGGACCATCGGGCAGCCTCCAGGAACACGGTGCCGTCATACCCCAACCGCCGGGCCGCGCGAAGGCGAACCGGCCGGCAGTTCGCCCTTGTCCCGTTGCCGCCGGGTGGGATCATAAGGGCATGGCGAGCGAGAAGACGGAAATCCGGATCGTGGCCGGCAGCCTGAAGGGCCGCAAGCTGACGGTGGTCGTCCACCCCGGCCTGCGGCCGACGCCGCAGATGGTGCGGGAGGCGCTGTTCAGCATCCTCGGCAACGCCGTCCCCGGGCGGGTGTTCTTCGACGTGTTCGCCGGCACCGGGGTGGTCGGCCTGGAGGCCATCAGCCGGGGGGCCAGCCGGGCGGTGTTGATCGAGCGGGACGCCAAGTGCGCGTCCGACATCAACAAGGCGGCCGAGCGGTTCGGGGTGGCCGGCACCGTGCAGATGTTGAAAGCGGACGGCTACCGCTGGGCCGAGCGGTGGGTGCCGCCGCTGGGCGGGCCGGTGAACGTGTTCCTCAGTCCGCCGTTCCCGGACCTCCAGGCGGACAAGCTGGCGGCCTTCCTGGGGCTGGTGGCCGTGCTGTGGGCGAAACTGCCGGACGACTCGGTGCTGATCCTCCAGGCCGAGGACGGGTTCCCCCTCGACGACCTGCCGGACCTGGCGGCGTGGGACGTGCGGAGTTACGGCCGGAACCAACTGCTGTTCCGGGTGAAGGAGCCGCCGCCGCCGGCCGCACCAACCGAGGCTTGAAACCCCAGGCCCGACCCCACCAGCGGGGTGTCCGAGAACAGCGACGGGGTGGAAACCCCCTGGCGGACCGTGCGAGTCGAGGCGATACTATTGTGTCGGCCCGCCGCCGGAGGATCGCCGTGACCGTGCGTAGCCTGTTCGCCGCCCTGCTCCTCGCCCCGGTCGCGCTGGCCGACGGGCCGGCCCGCCAGCGGGACTCCATCACCGCCGCCGAGCAGACCGCCCGCCGGCTGGCCACCTCCCTCCGCATCCTGACCTACCAGAAGCTGCCGCCGACGGACGAGCAGAAGGCCCTCGACACGATCGCCGCCGGGCTGCGGACGCTGAGCCGCGGGGACATGACGGCCGTGCTGGGCCACCTGGAGAAGTCGGCCGCCGCCACCGACCCGACCCAGGCTTCCGCCGAGCAGCGGGCGGCCTACGAGAAGCACCGGGCGGTCATCAACCGGCTCCGCGCCCTCCTCGGCCGGGTCGATGCCGGGGCCGGGCTGGACGAGGTGACGAAGAAGCTGACCGACCTGGCTCGCGCCGAACACGGGCTGTACCTGGACAGCGTGAAGGCGGATAAAGCCGCCCGCCGCGGGCCGGACCCGAACCTGGAAGCCGCCGACGCTCAAAGCGAAGTGCGCAACGACTTCGCCGCCGCCGCCCAACGGGTCCAGGCGCTGGCCGGGTCGCTCACCCCGGAGCAGCGGGCACGGCTGACCGCCGCCGACGTGCCCGCCAAAGCCGCCGCCATCACCGCCCAACTGGACGAGGCCCAGAAGCTGGTGTCCGCCGGCCAGCGGCGGCAGGCGGCCGAGGTGCAGGCGGCGGCCGCCCGGGAGCTTCAGTCGCTGGCCGCGGCCGTCGCCGAGCCGGGCGACCCGGCGGCGGCCCTGCGGGCGGCCCGGGACAAGGTGGAGCAGGCGCGGGCGGCCCAGGAGCAACTCCGCACCGACACCGCCGCTGACCCGGACCTCGGCCGGGCGCAGGGCCGCGGCGGCAAGACCAACGCCCAGAAGCGGCAGGAGCACAACGCCGCCCTGGCCGACCGCCAGGCCAAGCTGGAGTTCCAGGCCCGCGACGCGCGGCGGGCCGTGGAAGCCGCGTCGAAAGAACTGGCCGCCCGGCTCCGCCCGGCCGAAGCCGAGATGCGGCGGGCCGAGGACGACCTGCGGGGCGACCGCTCGGCCGACGCCGCCGACCCGCAACGGCAGGCCGGCGAGACGCTGGCCGCCGTCGGGGCCGAGTTGGACAAGAAGCTCGCCGCCGCCGACAAGGACCGTACCGACCCGGCGGCCGCGGCGAAGCGGGCCGCGGAGGCGGTCGGCAAGCTGATCGAGGACCAGACCAGTGCCCAGGCGAAGGCTAAAGCCGCCGGCACGCCGGAGCAACGCACCGCCGCCGCCGACGCCCAGGCCGCCGTCGCCCGCAAAGCGGAGGCGCTGGCGGCGGGCGAGTTGCCGCAGAGTTCGGCCGCCCGCAAGGCGGTGAAGGACGCCGCCACGTCGGCCAAGCAGGCCGCCGAACAGGCCCGCAAAGACCCGGCGGCGGCCGACGACAAGCAGGCGGCGACGCTCAAATCCCTTCGGGATGCGAAGTCGGCGTTGGAGGCCCACGCCGCCGCCGTGGCCAAGCGGCAGGCCGAGTTGGCCGGGCTGGAAGCCGGGCTGAAGGCCGTGTCGGATTTGGCCGACCGGGAGGCCCGGCTCGCCGCCGAGGCCGCCGCCGGCAAGGCGGGCGACGCCCAGGCGAAGGAACAGGCCGAGGTCGCCGGCCGCACCAAGGCCGCCGCCGAGGCGTTGGAGGCGATCGCCCCGGAGGCCGCCGCCGCCCTCGCCGAGGCGGCCCGCGCCGAGGCCGAAGCCGCCCAGGCGTTCGCTGCCAAGCAGTCCGAGGCGGCCGCGGCGAAGGCCCAGGTTGCCGGCCAGAAGTTGAAGCAGGCCCAGGCGGAACTCGGCAAGAAGCTGGCGTCGTCCGTCAAGCAGGCGGCCGGCGAGGACGACCAGTCGGTCGCCGCCGCCGAGGCGGCCCGGCAAGTCGCCAAGGCCATCGAGCAAACTGATAAGGCCGTGGCCGCGTCCGGTCAGGCGGGCCAGTCGCTAACCGACGCCGTCCGCTCGCTGACCGACGCCCAGAAGCGAGTCGCCGAGGGTGCGGCCGGGGACGGCAAGCCGCCGGCAACCGCTGCCGCGAAGGCTCTGGAAGCGGGCAAGCTGACCGAGGCCGT
Organism: Fimbriiglobus sp.; assembly: GCA_043787415.1. Lineage (GTDB taxonomy): Bacteria > Planctomycetota > Planctomycetia > Gemmatales > Gemmataceae > JAXMAZ01. The sequence goes on from JAYVUZ010000164.1 coordinate 48,280, forward strand.
CGCCGCCCAGCGGGAGGCAGCCGAGAAGCTCGGGCCGGCCGGCGTGCGGCAGCGGGAGGTGCTGGCCGCCACCGAGAAGTTGCTGGAGTCGCAGGAGGCGACCGCCGCCGCTCGCGCGGCCGTCGGCCAAGCTCAGGGCGCCGGGTTGAAGCCGGTCGAGCCGTTCCTGGCAGCCGCAGCGCACGACTTGGCCGACGCCGAGGCCCGGGCCGCCACCGGCGACCCAACTGCCGCCGGCCGATCACAGGCAGCGGCGGCCACCACCCTACGGGCCACCCTAGAGGCGCTGAACGCCGCCGCCGAGGCCGGCGGGCAACCGGGTAGCCAGCCGGGCGAACAACAAACCGCCCAGGCGGCGACACCCGGCGACAAACCCGGCGGCGAGCCGTCTCAGACCGGCGACGGCGAGGGCGGCGACCCGTCGCAATCGCCCGGTGACAAGCCGGGCGGCGACAAGGAGCAGAACGGCGGCCAGGCCAACGGCGACCGCCGCGACCCCGGCAAGGGCAACGGCGGCCGCCCGCAGGCGGCCCGCGACCCGGCTGGCACCGGCAGCTTCATCAGCCTCCAGAAGATCGACCGGGAGAAGGTGCAGCAGGCCGTCGAGTCGGCCTTCCCGGCGATGTTCCGCGAACTCATCAAGCAGTACCACATCAATGTCAAGCGGCCGGCCCCGCCGCCCGAGAAGAAGTGACCGCCATGCTCGCACTGCTGGCCGCCGCCGCCCTCGCGGCCCCCCATGCCGGCCGCGCCGACGACCGGGTGACGATGGACGAGGGCACCCGTCAGGCGGTGCAACGCGCTCTGCTGTACCTCAGGAAGGCCCAGGCGACGGACGGCTCGTGGGGCAACTCGGCCGTCACCGCGTTCGCCGTCCTGGCCTACCTGAGCAACGGCCACCTGCCCAACCAGGGGCCGTTCGGCGGCACGGTCGAGCGCGGCGTTCGGCACCTGCTGGCCTGCGGCGCCGGCCGGGCCGACGGGTATCTGGTCGGCCCCCGCGACGGTAACATGTACAGCCACGGCATGGCCACGCTGGCCCTGTCGCAGGTGTACGGCATGGCCGGCGACGACGAGCTGCGGCAGGTGCTCAAGCGGGCGGTCGATCTGATCGTCCGTACCCAGAACGGGGCGGGCGGCTGGCGGTACGAGCCGGCCCCGACGGACGCCGACATTTCCGCCACCATCATGCAGGTGATGGCCCTCCGCGGGGCGAAAGACGGCGGGCTGCATGTGCCGGACGCCACCATGCGGCGGGCCATCGCCTACATCAACCGCTGCTACGACCCCGGCAGCGGCGGGTACAAGTACCAGCCGCAGGCGGCCGGGGCCGGGTTCGCCCGCACCGCCGCCGGGGTTTGCGTGCTGCAGCTCACCGGCGAGTACCAGGCCGAGCCGATCGCCCGCGCCGTCAAGTACCTTCAGGAGAAGAAGGCGGACGACGGATACTACTGGTACGGCCACTACTACGCCGCCCACGCCTTCCACCAGGTCGGCGGTAAGCCGTGGGAGACGTACTACAGCCGAGTGCGGGCCAGCCTGCTGGCCAGCCAGCAGAGCAACGGCCGGTGGGAGGAGAAGCAAGAAGGGAACGTCGGTCCGGCGTACCAGACGGCGATCGCGGTGCTGATCCTCAGCGTGCCGACCAACTACCTGCCGATTTACCAGCGGTAATTTTCCGAGCACGCCACGCGAGTGGCGTGCTCGGAAGTCAGTCCCACTCCAACCACGCCGCCGCACTCGCGTCGCTCGGCATCCGCCAGTCGCCGCGAGGCGAGAGCGTCACCGACCCGACCTTCGGCCCGTCCGGCAGCGTGCTCCGCTTGAACTGGCTGGCGAAGAACCGCCGCAGGAACTCCCGCAGCCAGTGCTTCAACTCGTCGGCCGTGTACGGCTTGCTGAAGGTCGCGTGGCCGGCCAGGAACAGGATTTTCTCCGGCGGTGTGCCCCACCGCAGGAAGTGGTACAGGAAGAAGTCGATCAGCTCGTAAGGGCCGACCGCATCCTCGGTCACTTGACTCGTGCCGTCGGCGGCCACCGGCAGCAGTTCCGGCGAGATGACGGTGTCGGCCACGTCCAGCAGCACCTCGCGGGCCGGGCCGGCGAACTGGGTGCGGGCGGCCCACCGCACCAGGAACGCCACCAGCGTCTTCGGCACCCCGACGTTCGGGTTGTACATGCTCATGTGGTCGGCGTTGAACGTACACCAGCCGACCGCCAGCTCGCTCAGGTCGCCGGTGCCGACGACGAACCCGGTGTTCATGAGCAGGCTGGTCCGCACCCGGGCCTGGGTGTTCTCGAACGTCAGGTCGTGCCGCTCGTCGGCCGGCAGTGACACCAGCTTGTCAGTGAGCTCCTCGACGGTCAGCCCGTCGAGCGGGATGCCGAACGGAGCGTGGCCGATGGCCCGCATCTGGTCCAACGCCATCTGCCGGATGTCGGCCTCGCGGCGGCCGGTGCCGAGCAGGTCCATCAGCCGGTCGGCGTTCTTGCGGGTGCGGCCGGTCGTGCCGAACCCGGGCATGGTCAGCCCCTTGATCTTGGTGCGGGGCACGTCGAGGGCGTCGAACGCCTTGCACGCCACCAGCAGGGCGAGGGTGCTGTCCAGGCCGCCGCTGACGCCGATGGCCACCGCCGGCTTGCCGACGTGGGCCAGCCGCGTGGTGAGGCCGCTCACCTGGGTGGCGAAGATTTCGCCGCAGCGGTCGTCGAGCGTCGCCGGGTCGGACGGCACGAACGGGTGGGGGTCGATGTGGCGGATGAGGGCTGGGGTGCGGCTGCGATCTTTCCCGGCAAGTCGCATATGACCGACCTGTGCGGGTTGTGTGGCCGACGCATCGTGAAACGTGTTAGTAGCGGACCGCTCGCGGTCGAGCCGGTCGAGGTCGAGGTCGGCTACGGTCAGGTGCCCGTCCCGGCGGTATCGCTCGCTCTCGGCGAGCAAGGTTCCGTTCTCGGCAATCAAGCAATGGCCGCCGAACACCAGGTCTTGCGACGATTCACCGGGCCCCGCCCCTGCATACACGTAACCGGCGACGCATCGTGCCGACTGGCTCACTACCAGTTGCTCGCGGTAGCTGGCTTTGCCGACCGTCTCCGGACTGGCCGAGGGATTGGCCAGTACGGTCGCGCCGGTCAAAGCCAACCGGCCCGATGGCGGCGTCGGCACCCACAGGTCTTCGCACACCTCCACGCCGAGTGTGTATCGCGGGTCGTCGCTACACCGGAATACAAGGTCGGTCCCGAAGGCGACGTACCGGCCGCCGATTTCGGTCGAGTCGACGACGGCGGCCGAAGCCGGGGCGAAATAACGAGTGTCGTAAAACTCGCGGTAGGTCGGCAAGTAAGTTTTCGGCACCAGCCCCAAGACATCGCCCCGGCAGCACACGGCCGCCACGTTGAACAGTCGTCCCGAGAGCGGGTACGGCATCCCGACGACAAAGGTGCCACCGAACTGGTCGGCAGCGTCTGCGACCAGTTGCTCAAATGCCTCACGTGCCGCCCGCTGCAACGTCCGGTCGTGGAACAGGTCGCCGCAGGTGTAGCCGGTCAGTCCCATCTCGGGGAACACGACCAGGTCGCAGCCCTGGCCCTCGGCCTCCTTGAGCAGGTCGAGGGTGCGGGCGGCGTTGAACTTGGGGTCGGCCACCCGCAGCTCGGGGCTGGCGGCGGCGACCCGCAAGAAACCGTGTGGCAACATACAACCAGTGTAGGCGAGCGGCCGGCGTCAGCCGGTCCGGCCGCCCGCGAGGTGTACGGGTCGCCGAAGGCCGGACCGGCTGACGCCGGCCGTTCGCCTCAGCGCAAGTCATTCACTCCTCGATGGCGACCGACGCCAGCACCGCCCGCAGGGCCGGCTCGAACCGCTCGCGGTCGAAATCGCTGACTTGCAGGAGGACCAGCAGCGGCCCGGCCGTCGTGTCCGCGGCCCGGGTCCAGATGCTGGCGGTGCTGTCCAGGGTGATCACGTCGAGGTCGTGGCCGACGGCCGGCGACCCGGCCAGGGTGTCGGTGACTTCCTCGATGTCCAGGCCGGGGTATTCGGCCCGCAGGGTGGCGAGCGTCTCGGCGGCCACCGGCCCGGCCCCGTCGGCGTCCGGCCGCAGGCTCACCACCGCGAACGCCGTCCCGGGGCTGTCGAGCGTGACCGTCCAGCCGCTGCCGCCGTCGTCCAAGTCGAGCTTCCAGTCCACCGGGTAGGCGAAGCTCACCCCGTCGCGGGTGAAGGTTTTCATGCCGTCAGTGTATGCCGGTCAGCACACCCCTTCTTTCGTCTCGGCCACCATCTGGTCCACGACGGCCCGCAGGCTGCCCGTCTGCGAGTGGGTCTTGATCTGCCGGTCGGCCCCGCTGCCGCCGGCCATGATGGTGTAGGCATACTCGATCTCCTTGCGGGTGCCGAGCTCGTCGATCACGTCCCGCAGGAACCAGTCGATCATCTCGTGGATGAGGTCGCGGGCCGGCACCTCCTGCTGCTTGCCGAGGTCGAGCAGCTTGCCGTCCAGCCCGTACCGCACGGCCCGCCACTTGTTCTCCTCGATGAGCGCCGTCGGGTAGCGCCGGAAGGTCATGTTCGCCTGCCGCAGCTTCCACAACTTGGCGATGATGGCCTGGAACAGGGCGACGATGCAAACGGCCTCGTCTACCTTAGTGCAGACATCACACACCCGAAATTCCAACGTCGGGAAGCTGTGGTTCGGCCGCACGTCGTACCACAGCTTCGACCCGTTCGGGATGCACTTGGTGGCCACCATCGTTTCGACCATGCCGTCGAACTCGTCGGCCGAGCGGAACTCGGGCGGGATGCCGCTGCGGGGGAAGTGGTTGAAAATGATGCTGCGGTACGACTTCAGCCCGGTGTTCCGCCCGCACCAGAACGGCGAACTAGTACTCAGGCAAAGAATGTGTGGCACGAAATAGCGTGCCACATTCATGGCATCGATCATGAACTCGCGGTCTTCGATGCCGATATGCACGTGGGTGCCGAAAATTAGCAACTGCTGGGCCAAGTCGCCCATGTCCTGCTTCACCCCGAGGTACCGCTCGAACGGCGTGATCTCCTGCGTCTCCCACTTGCTGAACGGGTGGGTGCCGGCGGCGGCGATGACCAGCCCGTGCCGGCCGGCCAGCTCGGCGACGCACTTCCGCAGGCGGATCAGCTCGACCTTCACCTCGGCCGGGGTGCGGCACACCTCGGACGCCACCTCCACCATCGACTGGTGCAGCTCGGCCTTGATCTGCTCCTTCAGCAGCAGCTTGCCGTCTTCCAAAATCTGCGTGATGTAGCTCTTCAGCTCCCCGGTGGCCGGGTCGATGATTTGGTACTCTTCCTCGATCCCGAGGGTGAGCGACGGCGCTTTCATGGCGGCTCCGGTGGGCGGTACGACTTGTCGGATTATGGCCGCGGGCGGTCCGGAGAGGTAGCCCGCCCGTCAGCGGTCGGTGAGCAAAAAGGTCGGCACGGTGGACCCGCCGCCGGCCGTCACGTTCACCAGCTCCTCGGTGCTGATGCGGGTCAAACAGCCGTGCATGTACGAGCTGAACGCCACATACGGGTTGGTGTCGATGAGCCGATCCACCACTTGCAGGCTGCCCCCGTGCAGGCTCGGGAACGGCTCCTTCGGGATGGTGATCCGCTCCTGCACCACGTATGGCTCGGCGAGCGCGGTCTGGACCGCCGCCTCCCAACTAGCCTGATCGACCGTCCAGCCGAGGACGATGCCCCGGCCGCCGTAGTCGTCGTTCGGCTTGAGCACGAGCCGGTCCTTGTTGGCCAGGGTGTGCGGGACGAGGTCGATCGCGGCCCCGGCAAACGTGGTCTTCCGCTCCTCGACCACCCGGGTCCAGGGGATGTGTGCCCGCAGGGCTTCGTGCTGTGCGGCGGTGAACAGGTGGGCGTTCCGCTCGTCCGTCACCACGGCGAAGCTGGCCTTCTTGAACAGCAGCTTGCAGCGGAACGAGTTGGCCATGCACACCGCCCCGTCCCGCACCGCCCGCACCACCGGGTGGTCGATGCCGCCCCGCTCGACCAGCTCGGTGATCAGCACCCGCTTATAAATGAGTGTAATGTGATAATCACCCGCCATCAATTTACCGTTGGTGTACTCCACGTCTCGCGGGTCCACGTTGCGGGCCTCGATGCCCATGCCGTGGAAGTAGTCGTAGAACAGCACGAACTCGCTGAACGTCGGCACCTCCCGCCAGTCCAGAATCGCAATCCGCGGCGGGTCGGTGCGGACCCCCTTCCACGTCTCGTACGTGTCCAGCAGGGCGTGCAGCACGCCCGGCTTGGCCGGCACCGGGAAGCAGTGGTAGAACCGCTGGAACTCCTGGAACGCCGGCAGGCCGTAGAACACGTCACTCAGCGCGTCCGAGTAGGCGGCTCCGGCCGGCGTCTCCGAGTTGTACTCGGTGAACTTGAGCTCCCGTTCGGACACGAAGAACGAGTCGAACCGGCTCGTCGGGCTGGGGTCGTCGAACCCCGGATCGATCGCCAAGAGTTGCTCTTCCCAGTCCTTCAGCCGAAGCTGTTTGCGGAAGTCGGCGTCGGCAAGTGCCCGGTCGTACACGACCTGAAAGGCCGGCAGCAGGGCGGCGACGCGGTCTTGGAGGAAGCGGTACTGGCCGGGGGTCAGAAACCGCGGGCGGAGGACGCCGCACGACGGCCGGGGGCCGAAGTACAGGCCGCGGTCGTGCTGTAAGCGTTCGAGCAGCCCCTGCGAGTCGGCCGCCAGGTTGCCGGTGGCCAACAGGTCGTGGTAGCGGGCGATGGCGGCGGCGTTCACGCGAGGCTCTCCGGACGGACGGCCGTCGCCAAGGCTACCCGATCAGAACAGCTTGCTCCACCGCAGTTCGGCGATCTGCGGCTGCGGCTTCTTGCACCGCTCGATGACCAGGTCGGCCATCGCCTGCACGCACCAGTCGAAGTACGTGGGCGTCAGCGAGTGAATGTCCATGTCCGGGGCCGGGTTCATGAAGTCGATGGCGTATGGCACGCCGTCCTTGACCGCCCACTCCACCGTGTTCATGTCGTACCCGAGGGCGCCCACCAGCTTGAGCGAGTCGTCGATGATCCGCTGCTTCAGCTTCGGCGACAGGTAGTTGTCGTCCGGAATGTACCGCCGGTTTTCTGTGTCGTACGGCATCGGCAGTACCAGCTTGCGGCCGACGCACATGCACCGCACGTACTGGTCCCATTTGACAAACTCTTGGGCGATCATCGTCAGCAGGCCGGACGTGTCGTAGTGGCGGATCAGCTCTTCGAGCGAGTGGCACACGTACACGCCCCGCCAGCCGCCGCCGTGGGCGTCCTTCAGGATCATCGGCAGCCCGAGGGTGTCCACGATCCGCTGCCAGTCCATCGGGTAGTCGAGGTTCCGCAGGCTCTCGCTCGGCACGATCCCCGGCACATAGTCCTTGTTCGGCAGGGCGATAGTTTTGGGGTGGGCCAGCCCCAGCTTCGTACACAGGGCGGCCCCGAAGAACTTGTCGTCGGCCGTCCACATGAACGGGTTGTTGACCACCGACACGCCGTCCAACACCGCCTTCTTGAGGTAGCTGCGGTAGTACGGCACCTCGTGCGAGATGCGGTCGATGATGACCGAATACGGGTTCGGGTCGTCCATGCCGGACCCGCCGAGCTTGACGTACTCGGCCGTCACCCCGGCGGCCCGCCGGTTCACCTCGTCGATGAACTTGGGCGGCCAGCTCCACTCCCGCCCGACCAACACGCCGACCTTTTTCATGACACACCAGTAAAGTTAGTCGGCGCCGTTAATGTACAGGTTGAGCATGTGGTGCCACACCGGCCAATCGTGGCTGAAGCCGTCCCACTCCCGCAGGGCGTTGCCGATGCCCTTCTGCCACAGGATGCCGGACAGCTCGCGGTTCTGGTGCACCAGCCCGTCCCCGTTGCCCACGGCCAGGATGACGCTCTGCCGGCGGTGGGCGTCCAGCTTCCAGCCCGGCCCCTCGTTCCGCATGAACTCGACCGGGTTGTGCAGGTACACCTGCTCGTCGTGGTAGCCGCGGCAGAACCGCCGCACGTCCGTCATGCCGCTCATACTAATGATGCGGCTCACCCACTGCGGGTACCGCAGGCCGAAGTCCAGGGCGTAGTACGCCCCGAAGCTGGCCCCGGTCGTCATCAGGTACGGGTTCGGGTTGCGGTGCCAGGTGAACGGCAGCACCTCGTTGAGGAGGTACTGGTCGTACTGCTCGTGCCGCCGCACCCGCCAGTACGGGTGGCTGTCGGCGTACCAGCTCTCCGTGTCCACGCTGCTGACGCACACCAATTGGACCCAGCCGTTCTCCAGGTGGGTCCGCAGGGCGTCGGTCATGCCCCGGTCTTCCCACTCGTGGAAGCTGCCCATGCTGGTCGGGAAGGCGATCACCCGGGCGCCGGCGTGGCCGAACTCCAGCAGGTCCATGTGCCGGCCGAGACTCGGACTCCACCAGCGGTGGTGCTGCCGATGCATATGAACTCACTCGGGGCAGTAGCGTGGAGTGAGTATGGAGAATCTGGGCAGACCCGGCAACCAGTTTCCGGGTCTGGTCCGGCCGCTTCACCGGCGAACGTCGTCGGGTTGCGCGGGCTATGCCGCCGCCGCTTCCACGAACGAGGTGAACAGTCGCCGCTGGCCCGGCTGGGTATCGGCCAGTTCCTCGGGGTGCCACTGAACGGCGACGAGGTACTGGCCGTCGGTGCCTTCCACCGCCTCGATGATGCCGTCCGGGGCGAAGGCGGACGCCCGCAGGGTCGGGGCCAAGTCCTTGATCGCCTGGTGGTGCATGGAGTTGACCGACACCACCGGCTCGCCGAGCAGGTTGCCGAGCGTGGTGCCCCGGGCGACGCTGATGTCGTGGGCCAGGTACGTCCGGCTCGGCCGGGCCGGGGTCGGGAAGTAGTCGTGCTTGAGGGCCGCCGGCACCTGGGCCGACACATCCTGGTAGAGCGTCCCGCCGCGGGCGACGTTGAGGATTTGCAGCCCCCGGCACACCGCCAGGACGGGCAGCTTGCGTTCCAGGGCGAAATTCAGCAGCATCAGTTCGACGGCGTCCCGGTCCGCGTCGGTGGCGCCGCAGAGGGGGTGTCGGTTCTCGCCGTAGCGGGACGGGTCCACGTCCACGCCGCCGGTCAGGAACACCCCGTCCAGCCGCTCGAATATGTCGGCCAGGCACTCGGGGTCGTGGGGCATGAGCGGCAGCAGCACCGGGGCGGCCCCGGTCTTGCGGAGCGCCTCACAGTACCCCTTGCCCATGAGCCAGCAGGCCGGCCGCTCCCCCTCGACGGGCGGCAGGGTCTGGGTGGCGACGCCGATCAACGGTCGGGGCACGGCGGTCCCTCGGATGTGCGGAGTGGGAAGCCCGGGAGAGGGTGTGTTGATGATAGCGGGCGACCCGGTCGCAGTGCCAGTGGATTCCGTAGGGCACGTTTCAACGTGCCGTGCCGCCGGAGCATGTCAATGTGGGACGGCACGTTGAAACGTGCCCTACTCCCGCAGGTTCTCCGGCGCCGGCATGGCGGCGTGGAAGTCCCGGGCGATGCGGCCGGTGTAGTCGGTCAGCAGGTGTTCCACTCGCTCCGGCGTGTCCGCCGCCACCACCAGCCCGATGTGGCTGGCGAGGTCCACCCGGTGGACGATCTCCGGGTCGCTGAACCCGCTGGTGTCCGGCCGCTCGTACCGGCACAGGCTCATCACCACCCCGGCGTAACCCTGGCGGGTCGGCGGCAACTGGTACCCGCCCTCGGTGCGGTCGGCCTCCAGCTTCGCCCACTCGGCCCACAGGTTGACGCCGGTGGCGTGCTCGACCATCGTCGCCGTCTCGGCCCCGCCGACCCGGGCGCTCGTCTCGATGAAGTACGGCCGGCCGTCGGCGTGACTGACCATGAACTCGGTGTGACTGGCCCCCTGCCCCAGCCCGAACCCGTCGAGCACCTGCCGGTTCGCTTCCTTGAGTAGCGGCACCTCGGGCCGGTCGCGTGTCAGCGTCCGCGTGGCGTACACTCCGCCGCCCTGGTACACGTCCAGTAGCGGCTTCCAGTAGGCGTTGACCTCGCTGAAAATCACCTGCCCCTGCCGCACCAGCGAATCGACGTGGTACAGGTTGCCGGGCACCATCTGTTCGAGCAGGTGGCACGTCTGGTCGTCGCCGAGGTGGTCGAGCCGCCGCCAGACGCTGTCGGCGTCCGGGCATTTGTGGATGCCGGCCGCCGACGCCTCGCTCCGCGGCTTCATCAGCCACGGCCCCGGCACCCGGCCGAGGAAGTCGGCCACCGCCGCGTGGTTGGCCAGCCCGGTGAATTGCGGCTGCATAACGCCCAGCTCGGCAGCCCGCGTCCGCATGGCCAGCTTGTCGCGGAAGAACCGGGACTGGCTGTCGCCGTGGCCGGTGTCGGTCATGCGGAAGTGCTCCCGCAGCCCAGCCGCCACCTCGATGTCGAAGTCGTCCAGGGCCACCAGCCGGTCGATGCGGCGGGACCGCATCAGATAGGCGACGGCGTTCTGGAGCGGCCGCCGTTCGGTGAAGGTGGGCACCGCGAACACGTCGTCCAGCTTGTGCCGGGGCCAGCCCTCGTGCAGCAGCTTCTCGACCGTCAGCAGGTAGACGGTGTGCCCGGCGTCCTTCACCGCCTCCAGGAAGCGGCCGCCCTTGTAGTAGCTCGACAGGGCCAGGAAGGTGAGCGGCATGTGTCCCTCGTCGGGCACGGTTTACCGTGCCGCCTTGGCACCTGACGGCACGGTGAACCGTGCCCTACTTCCGGCGGTACAGCACGGCGTTCGGCTGCCGGGCCACCTCCACCCAGTCCGGCTTGCCGGCCAGGAAGCGGTCGAGCGGCGTCGGCACCCGGTCGGTGGCCACCAGGGCCAGGCCGAAGTGCCAGCGGCGGTCCCACTCGTCGAACCGCTCCGGGTGGTGCCAGATGGCGTCCACGTAGGCGGTCGTCCAGTCCTCGCCGTACTGTTCGAAGCGGTCGTCCATGAAGATTCTGCGACCCGGGAAGTGCCAGAGCAAGTGGCCGCCGAAATTGGCGTCGTTGTAAATCTGAACGTCTGGGCCGGTTGTAACGGCCCACTCAGAGATGGCCGGGGTAAAGGCCGTAGGGTGAACCTCGGGGTCGAGGCGTGCCCAGTTCCGGGCGCCGACAAATAGTGCGAGTGTGAAGGCGACACAGGCGACCGGCGGGCGTAAGCCCGCTGAGGGAGCGTCGCTCCAAGGGGGGGCGGCGGCCGACCCCGGCGGCTCTCCCTCAGCCGGCTTATGCCCGCCGGTCGCCAAAACGTCCGGCAGCACGAACGCCGCCGCGATGACGAATAGCGGGCCGTGGCGGATGCTGGTCAGCGCGAGCAGGAACCACACCGCCGGCAGCAGCCACGTCACCCGGGCCGCCCGCCAGTTCCACACGACGCACGCCAGATAGCCGACCGCCACCAGCACCACCAGCCGGTCGGCCGGCACCGCCAGCGACAGCGGGCTGTGTTCGCTCACCGCCTCCTTGAGCACCTTCGACCCGACGATGCCGAACCACGTCCGCGGCAGGTCGAGGCCGAACGGGTTGACGAGCGGGGTCAGCCCACATGCCAGCGTCACCGCCGCCGCGGTCCGCCACTCCCGCCGGCCGGTGACGAGCCAGCCGCCGGCCGCCAGCCCGAGCGTCAGCAGCCCACCCAGGACGCCGCCGTGCAAGTTCGTCCACAGCACATAGCTCGGCACCAGCCACCACAGCACCCGGGCGGATCGGCCGCGGTCCACGTCCACCAGCCAGGCGACCGTCAGCCCGATGCCGGCGACCGTCGCCATGTGCGGCCGGGCGTAGTAGTGGAACGAGCCGACGAACAATAGGGCCGCCGCCAGCAGCCCGGCCATGAGTGGCGACAGCCCGGTCCCGAGCAGCCGGGCGAACACCCACGCATGGAGTGCCGCCACGCCGGCACACAGCAGCACCAGCAGCCCGTCCAGCCCGGCGAGCCGGTGCGTCATGGCCATCAGCACCTCGGCCAGCCACTGCTGCGGCACCCACGGCGTGCCGGCGTGCGTGTAAGTGAACGGGTCGGTGCGGGGGAAGCCGTCGGCCAGGATGACCTCGCCGACACGGACGTGCCAGAGGGCGCCGGGGTCGCGGAACGCCTTCTCGCGGAACAGCCCGAGGCACGCCAGTAGCGCGACGGCGAAGAAACCGGCGGTCAGCCAGGGGCGGGACGGCATGGGGCAAGGGTAGAACAGTCGGCGGTCAGCGGCGGCGGAACAGGGACGCTTCGGTGTCGGCGTACTCGACCCGCCACTGCACCGGCCGCTCGGCCAGCCGGTCGGCCAACGCGGCCCCCGTCGCGGCCACCACCCAGGCGAACCGGCCCTCGTCCAGCCGCGCCTCCCAGCCCGGGGCCGCAGCCTCGGTCGCCAGGTAGGCTTCGTACCGTGCCCGGCCGTGGACCTCGTTGCGGTCGTCAATCGTCGTGCGGAAGGCTGGCCAGCCGTGCAGGGTCAGGTAGCCGCCGTGGTTCGGCGAGTGGAACACCGGCTCACCTGGCTGCCACCGCGCCAGCAGTTCCCGTAACACCGGCTCCGGCACCGCCGGAGCGTCCGGCGTCAGACGCGGGGCGAACGCCGCCCAGCCCACCAAGCCCACCAGCGCCAGCAGCGGGCCGAGCCAGTTGCCGGCCAGTTCGCGGCCCCACAGCGGCTTCCAGTCGATCACCCACGGGTGGGCGTTCACCCACTCGATACCCGTGGCCAGCCGGCCGGCCAGCGGCGTTAGTACCAGCACCCCGATGGGCGTGAACCGCCGGCCCTGGAGCGACTGATGCAGCCAGAACAAGCTCGCCGCCACCAGCACCAGGTTCGGCCGGTGCCGGCTGACGGCCAGCAGCCCGACCGTCAGCAGCAGCAGCAGCTCGAACCGGGCGGCGGCCGGGTCGTGGAAGTCGGGCGACTTCCACTCGCCGTTCAGATTCATGAAGAACGGGTCGCCGAGCAGGCCGAACACCCACGGGTACACCCGCCAGCCGTAGGGGTTGGCCAAGGTTGCCAGGGTACATCCGGCGCCGACCGCCGCCAGCGTCAGGAACCGCCGGGCGGCCGGCTCTTCTGGCCGTAGCCCGAAGCGCCAGCGAGGAGCAACACCCTCGCTCGCGCTTCGGGCTACGACCGGGGAGCCGAACACACACATGACCAGTTCCAGCCCGGCCGCCAGCCCGAGGGTGAACAGGCCGGCCACGAACCCGCCGTGGCAGTTCACCCAGACCGCGAACAGCGGCGGCAGCCACAGCAGCCGCCGGGCTGTCAGCCGGCCGTCGTGGAAGCGGACCACTGTCCGCACAACGACCGCCGTGAACAGGGTGGTGAACATGGTCGGCCGGGCCAGCCAGCCGACGTACCCGGCCGCCGCCGCCAGCAGGCACAGCCCCAGGGCCACCGGCCAGGCCACGCCATCGGCCCGCAGCCAGACGAACAGCAGCCGGTACGTCAGCAGCAGCAGCCCGACCGCCACGGCCGCGACGCCGTTCCAGCCGGCCAACTTCCACCCGGCCCAGAACGGCAGCTCGCCGAGCCACTGGTTGGCCAGCCAGTACCGCCCCGGCGGGTCGCTGAACGGGTCGGCCGTCGGGAAGCCGCCCGCGCACACCACGTCCGGCACCCGCAGGTGCCAGCCGAGGCCGGGGTCGGACAGCACCCCGAACCCGACCGACGGGCCGACGACGGCGACCAGGGACACGAGCAGCAGGTCGCCGACGCCGAGTCGCATCAGATTTCCCGGAACGGGCCGACGGACAGCCGGTCCTCGAGCCGCCGGCCAGTACCCGGGGCGTGACCGACCCCGCGGCGGATGATCTCGTCCACGACGTACAGCGGCCGCCGCTGCACCATGCGGTGCGTGCGGATCAGGTATTCGCCCAACATGCAGAGCGTCAGGAACTGGACGTTCCACAGGACGAGGCCGCCGACCGCCAGCCAGCCGACGCCGGTGACGGCCAGCACGCCGGCCGCCCACAGGGCCAGCACCACCAGAATGGCCACACCGCTGACGGTCGCCATGCCGACCGCCAGCAGGGTGGCCAGCAGGGCGGTGACCGTCGAGAAGCTAGTGACGGTGTCGGCGGCCAGGCGGATGAGCTTCGCCGGCCGGTACTTGCTGGTGCCGGCGTGCCGGGGCTTCCGCACGAACGGGATGCCCTCCTGCCGGAACCCGATCCAGGGGACCAGCCCGCGGAAGAACCGGGGGTCGTCCTTGAGGGCGCGGAACACGTCCAGCACCCGCCGGTCCATCAGCCGGAAGTCGCCGGCGTCGGCCGGGATGGGCACGTCCGACACCAGCCGGACGAGCCGGTAGAACAGGAACGCGGTCAGCTTCTTGAGCGGCCCCTCGCCGTCCCGGCGGGAGCGGACGCCGTACACCACCTGCACCCCGGCCCGCCAGCGGTCCAGGAACTGGTGGATGAGTTCGGGCGGGTCTTGCAGGTCGGCGTCGATGACCACCGCCGCCTTGCCCCGGCTGTAGTGCAGCCCGGCGGTGGTGGCCATCTCGTGGCCGAAGTTGCGGCTCAGGGCCACCACCCGCACCCGCGGGTCGGTCTCGGACAGCGCCCGCAGCACCGCCCGGCTGCCGTCGGTCGAGCCGTCGTCCACGAACAGCAGCTCGTAGCTCTCGCCCGTCTTATCTAGCTCGGTGACGAGGGCGGAGTAGGTGGTCGGCAGCACCGCCTCTTCGTTCAGAAGGGGAACGACGACGCTCAGGGTGGGTGGGTCGGCGGGCATGGGCGGGCGTCTGTCCTCGCGGCGCGTCGGGCTAAGGTAGGACACGCCGGCGGCAGTTACGGCCGCTTCTCCACCTTGCTGCCGGTGCGGATGTCGCCCGGGGCCTCGCCCGGGGCGATCTCGGCCGGCCGGTCCTTCCACCCGGCCGGCTCCAGCCCGATCTTCACCCCGGCCACATACAGGGCGTTCATGTCCTTGGTGTCGAAGTCGAACCCGCCGTCCGTTACCGCCAGGTCTTGCGGCACGTTGGCGATGTGGAACCGCACCCCGGAGATGGTGGCCAGGTTGTACAGGTTGGACACCTCCCGGCGGGTGTGCGCCCGCAGCAGCGCCCCGCCGCTGGCCGTCAGCACCCGGAACACCCGCGGCCGCACCGCCTCGGCCTCCGGGAACGGCTTGCCGGCCACCACCACCCACAGGTCGCAGCCCGCCCCGCCGGCCTGTAGGACCGTCGGCGGCATGAACACCGGGGCCGTCACCCCGCCGTCCACGTGCAGCTCGGTCCGCTTCTTGCCGTCCTCCTCGACCACGATCGGCTGCGGGGGGAAGGCCCCGGGGATGGCCGCCGACGCCACCATCACGTCGGCGATGAGCTTGCGGGCGTCCGGCCCGCCCTTCTCCGCGATGGCCCCGATGTCCCAGACGACCGTGCTGCGGGTGTCCAGCCGGGTGGTGCCGATGTACAGCCGCCGGCCCTTGGCGTGCTCGGCCGCCAGTTCGACCACCACCTCGTCGGTGAGGCCGCCCTCGACCAGCTTCCGCAGCGGGGCGTTGGTGAAGGCGGCGTCGCGGAACGGCACCGTCACGTAGGCCCGCTTGCCGAGCACGTCCCGCCGCTCGACCTCGGTGTAGAACTGCTTGAGCTGGGCGTCGAACCGTGGTCCCAGGAAGGCCATCGGGGCGATGAGCGCCCCGGTGCTGATGCCGGTGACCACGTCGAACTCGGGCCGCTGGCCGGTGCGGGACCAGCCGTTCAGCACGCCGGCGGTGAACGCCCCGTAGCTGCCGCCGCCGGACAGGGCCAGCACGCTCGCCGGCTTGCGGGCCGGCGTCGCCTCGCGGTAGCTGGCCTGCACCACCGCCGGGGCCGGCAGTGCCGCCGTCCCGGGAGCCGGGTCGGGCGTGGTCCGGCGGAACAGCTTGAACGGACCATAGCCGATGGCCAGAAGGGCGACGAGTGTCAGGCGGGTCATGGCCGGTACTCCTGGCGAGCGGCCGGCGTGAGCCGGCCCGGCTGGCGTCCGTCGTCCAGGCGGCCCGGCTCACGCCGGCCGCTCGCCTTACAGGCGGCTGCTGTACTTCTTCTGCCGCTTGCCGTATACGGGTTTGGCAGCGGGCGGCGCAGCCGCCGTCGGGGCCGGTTGACCGGCCGCCGCCGCCGCCGCGGCAATCTGGCTCGGCCGCCGCGGCCGGGCTGCCTCGAACCCGTCGATCCGGTCCTCGTCAATCAGTCGGTTGATCGTCATTTCGATGTCGGTCAGGTGCCCGCTCTGCTCCGGCGTCACGAACGAGATGGCCACCCCGTCGTTCCCGATGCGGCCGGTGCGGCCGATCCGGTGGACGTACGAATCGATGTCCATCGGCAGGTCGAAGTTGACCACGTGGCTGATGCCCGTCACGTCGATGCCGCGGCTGGCCACGTCGGTGGCGATGAGGGCCGTCACCTTGCCGGCCCGGAACCCGCCCATGATCCGCTCGCGGTGGCTCTGCGGCAGGTCGCCGTGGATGGCACTCACGACGATCTTCCGCCCCTCGGCGTCGCTGCCGCCGCCGAAGTGCCGGTGTAGCTTCTCGTACAGCTTGTCGGCGGTCCGCTTCCGCTCGACGAAGATGATGGCCTGCCGCGGCACCTCCCGCTCCAGCACCCGCACCAGCAGGTCGAACTTGCGGTCGTCGTCCACCGTGATGTACGCCTGGCTGATTTTGTCCACCGTCAGCACGTTGGGCGACAGGTTCAGGTGGACGGGCGACCGCATGTAGCGGTTGACCAGCTTCTTGATGTCGTCCGGCACCGTCGCACTCATCAGCAGCGTCTGCCGCTGGTCCGGGCAGTTCCGCAGGATCCGCTCGATGTCCGGTCGGAAGCCGATGTCGAGCATCCGGTCGGCCTCGTCCAGCACCACGTACTTGATGTCGCTGAGCGACATGTTGCCACGGCGGAGGTGGTCGAGCATCCGGCCCGGGGTGCCCACCACCAGGTCGCAGCCGCGGCCGAGGCCCTCGATCTGCTTGCCCATGCGGGCGCCGCCGTACACGGCCACGGTGCGGAAGTGGCGGCTCGGGGCCAGCTTCTCGGCCTCGGTGGCGACTTGCAGCGCCAGCTCGCGGGTCGGGCACATGACCAGCCCGATCGGCCCCTTGAGCGGGTGCGGCCGCCAGCGGTTCATGAACGGCAGCAGGAACGCCGCCGTCTTGCCGGTGCCCGTCTGGGCCTGGCCGATGACATCCTTGCCCTTGAGGGCCAGGGGGATGACGGCCGCCTGGACGGGCGTCGCCAGCTCGTAGCCGGCGTGCTTGACCGCGTCCATGAGCGGCTTGATGAGCTTCATGTCCGCGAAGCGGACGGTCGGCGACGGGTCCGGGAACTGCTCGGGCGGCAGCTCGGTGTCCGGCCGCCGGGCGGCCGGCGTGGCGTCGGCCTCGGGGTCCGTGGCGAAGCCGAACTCTTCGAACTCGGGGACTTGCTCCGACGGGGACATCTGAACTCGCGGGCGGGGAAATCGACTACGGACAGAGGGACAGTCCCTCAATGCTCACCATTTCTTGTAACTGTCGGCGGCCGGTTTGTCTACGGCGAGTGTCCGCCCGGTCGTAGCCCGAAGCGCGAGCGAGGGAGTATTACCC
>JAYVUZ010000165.1:0-4877 GCA_043787415.1 Fimbriiglobus sp.
CCGGCGTGAGCCGGTCCGGTGGGGGAGGCCTCAGCCGGACCGGCTCACGCCGGCCGCTCGCCGTTCGTCTGTATCCCGTCCACACGGCGACCTGCCGCCGGAGGCGACCGACATGTTCTCGATGCTGGCCACCATCTTCAAGATCCCGGAACTCCGCCGGAAGATCATCATCACGCTGCTGTTCCTGGCCGTCTACCGCATCGGGTACTACATCCCGCTGCCGATGATCGACCAGCAGAAGATGGCCGAGAAGATGAGCCAGTCGGCCGGCGGGGCACTCGGCCAGGTGTTGGCCTTCGCCAGCCTGTTCAGCGGCGGCAACCTGTCCAACGCCTGCATCTTCGCCCTCGGCATCATGCCGTACATATCGGCGAGCATCATCATGCAGTTGTTGAGCAGCGGCGTGTTGCCGTCGCTCGAACGGTTACGCAAGGAAGGTCAGTCGGGGCAAAAAAAGATCAACGAGTACACCCGATACCTGACGGTGCCGATCTGTCTGGTGCAGGCCACGATGTTCGTGCAGACGCTCATGCGAAGCGAGTCCGGCGACGGTAGCGGGCTGGGGCTGGCGTGGAGCGGGTACTCCGAGGGCGGGTACGGCTTCTTCTTCGCCCTGTCGGCGGTCCTCGTCATGACCACCGGCTGCCTGTTCCTCATGTGGCTGGGCGAGCAGATCGACGAGTACGGCATCGGAAACGGGATCAGTCTAATAATCATGTCGGGAATTGTGGCTCGCATACCGGATGCACTCGGAACGTTGCTACTGGACCCGAGTACGGGCAAGCTCAAGCCGAGCGTCCTCACCCTCGGGTCGGACACCGGCGACACCAGCCTGGAAGTGCTGGCCGTCCTGGCCCTGCTGTTCGTGGCCGTGGTGGTCGGGGTCATCGTCATTACGAAGGCCCAGCGGCGGATCCCGACCCAGTCGGCCCGGCACGTCCGCGGCCGGCGGTCGTTCGGCGGCACCCGCCAGTTCCTGCCCATGAAGGTGAACGCGGCCGGGGTGATGCCGGTCATCTTTGCCAGCACCCTGCTCATCCTGCCGGGGTTCCTGTTCCAGATCATCGCCAGCCTGGGCGACTTCCCGTGGGCGCGGAACTTGGCCGAGATCTTCCAGGGCGGTCGCGGCTGGCTGTACAACGTGCTGAGCGTGGTGCTCATCTACGTGTTCTGCTACTTCTGGGTGGCCATCACGTTCAACCCGAAAGAGATTGCCGACAACCTGAAGGACTACGGGTCGTTCATCCCCGGGTACCGGCCGGGCAAGTCCACGGCCGACTACCTCGAACGGGTGTTGATGCGGATCACCTACGTCGGGGCGGCCTTCCTGGCCATCATTGCCATCCTGCCGACGCTCATCAGCTACGAGCTGAAGGTGCCCATGCAGGTGGCCGTGTTCTTCGGCGGCACGGGCCTGCTGATCGTCATCAGCGTGGCCCTGGACCTGGTGCAGAAGATCAACTCGCACCTGGTCATGCGGAACTACCAGGGGCTGACCGACGAGTGACGGCGGGGTTTTGGCGGCGGCACCCTTGCGGGTTCGGTCCGGCCTCCCACAATGAACGATCTGTGAGGGGCCGGTTCATGCGACTCGTGCTGGTCGGACCGCCCGGAAGTGGTAAGGGGACGCAGGCCAAGCGGCTCGTGCAGCGGCTCGGACTGACCTACGTCGGCACCGGGGACATTCTCCGCGACGCCATCCGCCTCCAGACCCCGACCGGGGTGCTGATCGGCCCGCTCCTGAAGCAGGGGTTGTTGGCCCCGGACCCGCTGGTGAATGACCTGATCGCCGAACTGTTCCGCGGGACGGCCCGGCCGGAGCGGTTCGTCCTCGACGGCTACCCGCGGACGCTCTCCCAGGCGGTGGCCTTCGACGCTCTCATGCGGCAGCAGCACCTGAAGCTGGACGCCGTCGTCAACCTGGACATCGGGGACGACGAGGTGGTGCGGCGGATCAGCGGCCGGCGGACCTGTCCGAACCCCAAGTGTGCCGCCTCCTGGCACGTCGTGGCCAACCCGCCGACGGTGGCGGGCGTGTGCGACACGTGCGGCAGCGGACTGACGCTGCGGGACGACGACAAGGAAGAGACCGTGCGGCGGCGGCTGGGCGAGTTCCACAAGAACACCGACGCCCTGCTCGACCACTACCGCCGCCAGGGGCTGGTGCGGGACGTGTCCGCCCTCGACCCCGTCGAGACCACCTACGCCAACCTCGTCCGGGCGCTGCCGGCGGCGGCGGCCTGACCCGTGTTCCTGCTCAGCGCCGCCACCCGGTTCGCCCTCGCCATGCTGCGTCCCGCCAACTACCGCCCGCCGGAACTCAAGTCGGCCGCCGACCTGTTGGAGATGCGGAAGGCCGGCGTGCTGGTCGCCCGCGCCCATCGCATCGTCCGCGACCTGGCCCGGCCGGGGGTGAAGACCATCGACATCGACCGGGCGGTGGAGGCGTTTTTCGCCGCCCACAAGGCCACCCCGCTGTTCAAGGGGTACCCGGGCAAGGTGCCGTTCCCGGCCAGCACCTGCCTGAGCGTGAATGCCGAGGTGGTCCACGGCATCCCCGGCCAGCGGGTGCTCAAGGACGGCGACATCCTGAAGGTGGACACGGCCTGCGACCTGAACGGCTGGTGCGCCGACCGGGCCGTGACGCACCTGATCGGCACCGTCCGCCCCGAGACCCGGCGGATGGTCCGCGTGGCCGAGGAGTGCCTGGCGATGGCCATCGCCGAGCTGCCGCGGCGGCGGTGGTGGAGCGAGATCGCCAGCCTCATGCAGAAGCACGTCGAACAGAGCGGGTTCAAGGTCGTCACCGACTACGTCGGCCACGGCATCGGCCGGCACATGCACGAGAACCCGCAGGTGCCCAACTTCGTGAACAAGGAGACGCGGAAGAACGACTTCAAGCTGGAGCCGGGGCTGGTGCTGGCCATCGAGCCGATGGTGAACATGGGCACCGACCGGGTGACATTGCTGCGGGACCACTGGACGGTGGTGACGCACGACGGGCTGCCGAGCGTCCACGTCGAACACACCGTCGCGCTGACGCCCGGCGGGGTGGTGATCATCACGTCCGACGACGGGGCGTTCGACGACGAGCCGGCCCCTTCCGCTGGCACGGCCGCGTGAGTATGATCGGGCGACCGCCTGGGGTTGTCCGATGTCCGACGCGAACCAAACCGCTGACCCGCACATGACGACCGCACCGGCCGGCGACCCGCCGCCGGCGACGGGGATGGACGTGCCCGGCTTCGCCCTCGGCGACGAGGTCGGCCGCGGCGGCATGGGCATCGTCTACCGTGCCCGCGACCTGGCTCTCGACCGCGAGGTGGCGGTCAAGTTGCTCCAGGACAAGTACGCCGCCGCGTCCTCGGCCGCCGCCCGGTTCGTGGAAGAGGCCCGCATCACGGCCCAACTCCAGCACCCCGGCATTCCGGCCGTGTACCACGTCGGCAAGCTGAGTGACGGCCGGCCGTTCCTGGCCATGAAGCTCATCAAGGGGGACACGCTGAGCGACGACCGGCCGGCGGCCGGCACCGCCCTCGGGGTGTTCGAGGCGGTGTGTCAGGCGGTCGGGTACGCGCACAGCCGAGGCGTCATCCACCGCGACTTGAAGCCGCAGAACGTCATGGTCGGGGCATTCGGCGAGGTGCAGGTGATGGACTGGGGGCTGGCCAAACTGCTGGCGAGCCGGGAGCGTGAGCGGCCGGAGGGCGATCCGGAGGCGACGGTCGCCACCGGCACCGAAATCCGCAGCCTCCGGGACAGCGACGGCAGCTTCACACAGGCCGGCAGCGTGCTCGGCACGCCGGCGTTCATGCCGCCCGAGCAGGCCGCCGGAGAACTGGACAAGATCGACCGCCGGTCGGACGTGTTCGCCCTCGGGGCGGTGCTGTGCTGGCTGCTGACCGGCAAGCCGCCGTACACCGGGGCCGACGCCGACAGCGTGCGGGTGGTGGCGGTCCGGGGCAACACGGCCGACGCCGTGGCCCGGCTGGACACCTGCAGAGCCGACCCGGGGCTGGTCGCGTTGTGCAAGCAGTGTCTGGCGTTCGAGCCGGCCGACCGCCCGGCCGACGCCGGCGTGCTGGCGACCGAGGTGGCGGCACTCCGCACAGCGGCCGAGGACCGGGCCAGGCGGGCCGAGACGACGGCGGCCACGGAGCGGGTGCGGCGACGGCTGACGGTGCGGCTGGGCGGCTTGGTGGTGGCTGTGCTGTTGGCCGGTGTCGCGGGCACGACGGTCGGACTCGTCCGGGCCGACGCCGCCCGGCGTGCCGCCGAGGCGGCCGAACAAGCCGAAGCAGGCGAGCGGAAACGGGCCGAAGGGGCGAGGGTCCAGGCCGAGACCAAGGAGGCGGAGGCCGAGGCGGTGGTCAAATTCGTGCAAAAACAGGTGTTCGGTGTCGACCTGGGCGAGAAGCAGGATCGCCCGGGTTCGGACCTCAAGCTGACGGAAGTCGTCAAGGCCGCCCTGCCGGCGTTGTCCGTGCAATTCCAGAACCAGCCGCTCGTCGAGGCACGCTTACGATCAACCGTCGGCACCAGCTATCTGGGCGTCGATGACAAGGTGGCCCGGGAGCAGTTCGAGCGGGTTCGGGCGATTTTTGACGAGCAGCGATGCCCGGCACACGCCGACATGCTCTCTGCTATGAGCCACCTGGCGGACATCTATGCCAAAGAGGGGCGTGTTGCCGAGGCGCTCAAGGTGCGTGAGGACGTGCTGGCCGCGCACAGACAGTTGTCGAACGCGAACCAGCGGAATCTTCAGTTCTACATTGCCGGCTTAGAAACCCTAACTTTACTGGCCGGCGTGGTGTCGGCCGGGTAGCCTGACGGCCTCCCGACGAGGCTGCCAGGATGGCCCGCAAGCTCCTGCCGGA
>JAYVUZ010000166.1:0-11926 GCA_043787415.1 Fimbriiglobus sp.
GACGCGTGAGCGAGGACAACGTTGTCCTCGCTCGCGCGTCGGGCTACGAACAAATAGACTCAATCCGCTCGTACCGGCTGCGGTAGATCGGCCGGCCCATCTGCCGCCACTTCCGCTCGAAATTGGTCAGGTAGTCCATGTCGTGGGTCGGCGTATTATCCGCCGGCGGCGGCAGCGGGCGGAAGTCCGGCACCGCGGCGAGCGTTCCCGTCACCATCTCGAAGTAGTCCTGCACGTCGCTGGCGAAGTGCAAGACCCCGCCCACGGCGAGCACCCGGGCCACGTCAGCGGCGAACTCCGGGGTGAAGAGCAGCCGCTTCTTGTGCCGGGTCTTCCACCACGGGTCGGGGAAGTACACGTGCACCGCGGCCACGCTGCCGGTCGGCACGTATTCGCTCAGCACCCGCTTGCCGTCCGCCGCACTGGTGCGGGCGTTGGCCAGCTTGCGGCGGGCCACCCGGTCGGTCATGTACAGGGCGTACTTGCGGACGATCTCGACGCCGACGAAGTTTCGCTCCGGCCGGGCGGTGGCCGTCGTCACCAGGAACAGCCCCTTGCCGCTGCCGATCTCGATTTCCACCGGCCGGTCGTTGCCGAACACCTGCCGCCAGTCGAGCGGCAGCGGCGGCGGCTGGTCCGCGGCCGGCCGGCGGGTCAGGTCGGCGTGCGGCAGGTGCAGCAAGTGCGGGGCCAGCTCGTCCGGGGACAGTCGCTTCGGCTTCCGCACGGTCACACGTCCTCCAGCCGGCCGAGCGTCACCCCTTTGATGTCCGCCTCGAACGCCCGCTCCCCGCCCACGTAGCCCTGCACATGGAACACTGTCATCCGCCGGTTCAGCTTGCTCGCCTTGGCCACCAGGAGCAGCCGGTCGCCGGGGCGGACCACCCGCCGGAAGCTGACCCCGTCGATGCCCCCGAGGCCCTGCACCCCGGCCACCACCCCCTGACTGACGGCGTAGTACCCGCACAGTTGGGCGCCCGCCTCGCACATCAGCACTCCCGGGAACACCGGCTTGGCCGGGAAGTGGCCGCGGGTCCAGAAGGCGTCCGGCTTCAGGTCCAGGTAGGCGGCCACCACCTGCGCCGCCGGGTCCAGGTGGACGACGGCAGTGAGCAGGGCCATCTCGTGCCGGTGCGGCAACACGCGGGCGATGGCCGCCTCGTTGGCGAGCACCCGGGACAGGTCGAGCGTCGTCACATCGAGGTGGTCGGGGCTGGTTGGCATGACTCCTCAGCCGACCACGTCGGCGATCTGGGACAGGTCCGTCAACAGGGCGTCCGGCTTGGTCGCCGCATCTTTCATCTGGTCGGCGGTGGCCGCCAGGCTATGCTTGTCGCCGGCGAACAGGGCCGTCTTCATGCCGTGCTTCTTCGCCGGCAGCAGGTCACGGGCGACGCTGCTGCCGACGTGCAGGATGTCGGCCGGCCGCACCCCCCGGGCCGCCGCCGCGTCCATCGCCGCCTTGAACAAGGTGTCCGACGGCTTGCGGGCCTTTTTCTCCGCCGACAGTACCACCAGGCTGGCCGGGAAGTACCGCCCCACTTCGAACGCCGGGTCGTCGGCCTTGAAGGCTTTCGCCACCTGCGTCGGGGTGAAGGTCTGGCCGTCGCCGAGTAGCCCTTGGGCCAGCCCGGACGCCTCGACCGCCTTCACCCCGTCCACCGCCCCGGGGTACGCCCCGCACCCCTGCAAACTGGCGTGAAAGAAGTACGCCAGCTTGCGGACGAACTCCGGCTGCGGGCCGTAGGTGGCCACGTCGATCTGGTAGTCCTTCTTGAACAGCTTGTTGATGATCTCCTCCCAAATCCGCTCGCTGGAGATTTCCGGCAGCTTCTCGCCGCCGCTGCCGGCCATCTTCACCTGAGTCAGCGTGCGGAGGTACATCTCCTTCAATTGCTCGGCCGGGTCGCCCGGCTTGCGGCTCATCGACTGCCACATCTTGAACGCCTGGAGCGTCTTACCGAGCGCCGGGTGCATGGCATTGAGAATGCCGTCCCGCGGGTCGTCGAACCAGAGTTCGCCGCCGGGCACGTTCAGCAGCGTCCCGTACACGTTCCAGTACACCAGCTTGACCGCCAGCCGGGGCAGGTGCGGCTTGGCCTTCACCGGCTTCGGCTCGGGCGGCACCGGCCACGGCAGCCCGAGCTTGGGCAGGTGCTCGGTGGCGTACTGCTCCAGCGTCAGGGGCATGGCGGCCGACCGGGTGCAGAGGCGTGTGAAGTGCTAAAGTAGTCACGCCGCCGGGCCGATTCAAGCGACGACCCATGACCGACCCCGACCTGCTGTGCCGACTGGCCGAACAAGCCCTCACCGCCGGCCGGGCGGACATCGCCGGCGACATCCTGCGGGCAGTCGCCGACCCCGGCACCCCCGAGCGGTTCCACGCCGACGGGCTGAAGTTGCTGCAAGCCGACCGCCCGCTGGACGCCGAGCGGTCACTGCGTCTGGCCGTCCGCGGCCGACCCGGCACCGCCGCCTGGCACGACCACCTGGGCGTCGCACTGGCCCAGCAGGGCCGGCTGGCCGAGGCGGCGGCCACCTTCCGCCTGGCCCTGCGCCTCGACCCGACCGCCGCCGACATCGCCGGCCACTTCCTGCAAATCTGCCTCGACACCGGCCCGCTCGCGGAGGCCGAGGTGGCGATTGCCGGGCTGTCGGCCCCCGGCCCGCTGTGGCAGCAACTCGGGCTGCACCACGCCGCCGCCGGCCGGTTCGCCGACGCCGTGCGGTGCCTGGGCGAACACACGCGACTCGCCCCAGATTCGGCCGAGGGGTTCGCAAACCTGGCCGCCGCTCACGGCAAACTCAAGCAGTGGGCGGCGGCGGCCGAGGCCGGCCGGCGGGCCGTCGAGTTGAACCCGGCCAACGCCGCCGGCTGGAGCAACCTGGGCAACGCCCTCCGCGACCTCGGCCGGTTGCCGGAGGCCGTCGAGGCGTTGACCACTGGCATGACTGCCGACCCGGCCAACGCCGACAACCCGGCCAACCTCGGGCTGACGCTGGTCATGCTCGACCGCGTCGAGGAGGCGTTGCCGGTGTACGACCGGGCGGTGGCCCTGCGGCCGGACAACGCCGAGGTGCGGTTCAACCGCGCCGTCGCCCGCCTCGCGGCCGGCGACTGGGCCGGCGGCTGGCCGGAGTACGAGTGGCGGTGGCGGACCGAGCAGATGCGAACCGCCCGCCGCAGCTTCCCGGTGCCCGAGTGGGACGGCTCCGACCCCCGCGGCCGGACGATTCTGGTCCACGGCGAGCAGGGCATCGGCGACACCCTCCAGTTCGCCCGGCTGCTGAAGCCGCTGGCCGACCGCGGGGCGACGGTGTTGCTGGATGCGGCCCCGGCCGTCCGGCCGCTGCTGCGGGACAGTCTGGTTGGCGTCGAAGTGCTGGAGGGCACGGCGGTCCGCCGCACCATCCACGCCCACGTCCCGCTGATGAGCCTGCCGCACCGGCTCGGGTTGACCGACCCCGACCGCCTGCCCGGCGCGGTGCCATACCTGCGCGCGCCGGCCGACCGCATCGACTACTGGCGTCGCCGACTGTCGGAACTCCCCGGGCGGAAGGTCGGCATCGTCTGGCAGGGCAACCCGACGCACGTCGGCGACCGCTGGCGGTCGGTGCGGCTGAGCCAGTTCGCCCCGCTGGCCGCCGTGCCGGGGGTGACGCTGGTCGGCGTACAGAAGGGGGCCGGCCGCGATCAACTGGCCGACGCCCCGTTCCCGCTGGTGGACCTCGGGGCCGAACTCGCCGACGACTGGGCCGACACCGCCGGGCTGCTCGGGGCGTTGGATTTGTTGGTGAGCGTGGACACGGCGGTGGTACACCTGGCCGGGGCGCTCGGCCGGCCGGCCTGGGTGCTGCTGCCGCTCAACGCCGACTGGCGGTGGCTCCGCCACCGCGCTGATACGCCGTGGTATTCGAGCTTACGACTGTTCCGGCAGGAGCGGTTCGGCGATTGGAGCGAGGTCTTCGAGCGGGTCGCGGATGCCCTGGGTTCGTAGCCCGAAGCGCTAGCGAGGGACATCCTCCCTCGCTAGCGCTTCGGGCTACGAACCCAGACGCCCTCATGCCGCGGGCCGCCCGCCGTCAACGTGAACCGCCGGCCCGTGTCGCCGACCGGCTCGATGTCGATGCGGAGGTGGTCGGCCGGCAACGCCGCCTCCACCCGCTCGGCCCACTCGATCAGGCACACGCCGTCGCCGGACAGGTACTCGTCGGCCCCGAGTTCGGCGAACTCGCGGGGGCCGGTCAGCCGGTAGGCGTCGAAGTGATACACCGGCACCGGTCCGGGGTACTCGTGGACCAGGGTGAATGTCGGGCTACACACCGCCGCCGGGTTGGCGACGCCCAGCCCCTCGCAGATCGCGCGGACCAGGTGCGTCTTGCCGGCACCGAGCCGGCCGTTGAGCGCGACCACCGCTCCGGGGAACAGGGCTGCCCCGAGTCGCCGGCCGAACGCCTCGGTGCCGGCCAAGTCGGGAACGATGTGGGTCATAGCAACGGTTTTTGGCGAGCGGCCGGCGTGAGCAGGTCCGGCCCGCGGGTGTCGTCCGCCCCCGGCCGGACCGGCTCACGCCAGCCGCTCGCCGGACCACGGCTCACACCGGCCGCTTGCCAATGCCTCTCACGCCTTCGCCTTTGCAGCGGCCTTGTTCGCCCGGGCCGTCTTGTGCCGCAGGTAGGCGTGCATGAACTCGTCCAGCTCGCCGTCCAGCACGCTGGCCACGGCCGGCGTCTTCATCTCGATGCCGTCCCGCTCGTCCCGCACCAGCGTGTACGGCTGCATCACGTAGCTGCGAATCTGCGACCCGAAGGCGATCTCCCCCTTGGCGTCGTACCGCTGCGAGATGTCGCCCAGCCGCTTCTGCTCCTCGATGGCGTAGATGCGGGACTTGAGCAGCCCCAGGGCGTTCTTGTAGTTCTTCGGCTGGCTCCGCTCGGTGCGGCTCTCCCCGCGGACCTCCTGGCCCTTGTACTTGTAAATTAGCCGGACGCCCGACTGCGTCTTGTTCTGGTGCTGCCCGCCGGGGCCGCCGGAACAGAACGTCTGCATGATCAGCTCTTTTTCGTTCACCACCACCTCGATGTTGTCATCGAGTTCGGGTAACACGTCCACGGCGGCGAAACTGGTCTGGCGGGTGCCGCCGTCGCCGAACGGGCTGATGCGGACCAGCCGGTGGACCCCGATCTCGCTCTGCAGGTAGCCGTAGGCGTACTCGCCCACCACCTTGAAGCTGACGTACTGGTAGCCGCCCTCCAAGTTCTCTTCCTCATCGACTTCTTCGATGCCGAACCCGTGATTCTGCGCCCACCGGAGGTACATGCGGTAGATCATCCCGGACCAATCGCACGCCTCGTCCCCGCCGGCCCCGGGCTTGATCGTCACCACGGCGGACGCCGCGTCCTGCTTGCCGCTCATCATGGCGGTCAGCTCGAAGGCGTCGAGCTTTTGCTCGGCGCCGGCCAAGGCCGGCTCGATCTCCGCCTCGAAGCTGGCGTCCTCGGCCGCCATCTCGGCCATCACCCCGATGTCCGACGCCGCCGCCGCGAGTTCCTCGAACGGCTTCAGGACGGTGTTGAGCGTCTTCACCTTCTTGATGGTGCCGCGGGCCGCCTCGGGGTCGTCCCAGAAGCCGGATTCCGCCTGCCTGTCGTCGAGCTGGCCACGGGCCGTCAGTTTGCCCGGGATGTCAAAGCGAGTCCCGGAGCTGGGTGAGTCGGGCCGTCAGGTCGTCGGCGCGGCGGCGGAGGTCGGCGTTCATCAGGAGGCTCCTGCGGGGGACTTCCCACTAAGATACCAGCCGACGGCGTGCGGTTCACGCCCAACCGCTTCGGAGTGGGGACATGGCGGCACTCGACGGCAAGGTGGCGGTCGTCACCGGCGGCGGCAGCGGGGTCGGCAAGGCCACCGCCCGCCTGTTCCTCGACCACGGGGCGAAGGTGGTCATCGCCGGCCGCGACGCGGCCAAGCTCCAGGCGGTGGTGGACGAGATCGCCGCCGGCGACCGCCTGCTGAGCGTGCCCACCGACGTGACCGCGGCGGCCGAGTGCCAGGCGCTCGTCGACGCCGCGGTGGGCCGCTTCGGCCGACTGGACGTGCTGGTGAACAACGCCGGCATGAACCTGAAGGCCCGCACCTTCCGCGAGCTGACGCCGGCCGACTGGGACCGCATGGTGCGGGCCAACCTGGACGGCGCCTTCTACTGCACCAAGGCGGCGCTGCCGACGTTCCTGGCCCAGAAGGACGGGCTGGTGGTGAACATGGTGAGCGTGGCCGGGCTGCGGGCCAACCCGCTCGGCGGGGCGGCGTATGTGGCGGCCAAGCACGGCATGGGGGCGCTGGGTACGGTGCTGGCCAACGAGGAGCGCGAGAGCGGCATCCGGGTCTGCAACCTATACCCCGGAGAGATCGACACGCCCATCCTGGCCGAGCGGCCGACGCCGGTGACCGACAGCCACCGGGCGGCAATTTTGCGGCCGGAGGACGTGGCCGAAGCGGTGCTGTTCGTGGCGAGCTTGCCCGCCCGGGTGAGCGTGCCGGAGTTGGTCATCAAGCCGACGTTCCAGGCGTACTGGTGATCTGTTTCGTAGCCCGAAGCGCGAGCGAGGTCGTCCCTCACTCGCGCTTCGGGCCACGGACCTCAGCCCTGGCTCACTTCCACCATGATGGCGGACACGTTGTCCCGGCTGCCGCTGTCGAGGGCGTGTTGGCCCAGCCCCTCGGCACACGCCTGCATGTCGGTGTGCTGGGCGATGTACGTGGCCAACCCCTCGTCCGCCACGACCCCGGTCAGGCCGTCGCTACACAGCAGGAACTTGTCCCCGGCGTTCACCTGCACCACCGACACCTCGGGGCCGTCGCCGACTTCCTTCGACCCCAGGTACTTCCACAGCACGTTTTTGAAGCGGTGTTCCTTGGCCTCAGCCGGGGAGATGGTCTTGGCCTCCACGAGCGCCTGGGCCAGCGAGTGGTCCACCGTCAGTTGCGAGATTTTGCCGGCCCGCAGCAGATACGCCCGGCTGTCGCCCACCCCGGCGACGTACATCTCGGTGCCCTTCCGCCACACGGAAATCACCACCGTCGTGCCCATGTTCTTCATGTCTTTGTCGAGGGCGCCCATGGCCATGATTTCTTCGTTCGCCTGAACGATGGCCCGGCGGATGACCGACTTCACCGCGTCGGCGTCGAGGCCGGCGGTCAGGTTCTTTCTCAGCTCTCGGGGGATGATCTCGATGGCCCGCTTGCTGGCGATCTCCCCGGCCGCCTGGCCGCCCATGCCGTCGGCCACGACACTCACGACGAGGTCGGGGAACTGCTTGACCTCGATGGAGTCTTCGTTATTTTCCCGGTAGTTGCCCAGCAGGCTGCACTTGCCGATGTTGATGGCGAGCGACATGAGGGGTCTTCTCTCTGCGGCACCAGCCGGGGCGGCGGCGGGTGGGGCGCTAACTCGGCGAAACACCGCCCGAGTCAGAGTTACGCCGACGGCGGCCGTTCGCCCACCCGCTCGCGTGTAATAACCGACACCATACAACGATACAGCCGGCCGTGCAACTCTCGGCCGGCCGAAGCCGGTGTTAACTCCGGTGGGATGGACCGACCGGGAGGGGCGGATGGCCGGTGCGGACGTCGTTCTGGTCCACGACTGGCTGACCGGGATGCGGGGCGGCGAGAAGTGCCTGCTACCGGCCTGCGAGCGGTGGCCGGCCGCCCGGCTGTTCACCCTGCTGCACAACCCGGGGAGCGTCGATCCGGCCATCGAACGGCTCCGGCCCCAGGCCAGCGTGCTGAACCGTCTGCCCGGGTGGCCCCGCTACTACCGCTACCTGTTACCCGTCATGCCGGCCGCCGCCCAGTGGCCGATCCGCGACTGCAAGCTGGTCCTCAGCTTCAGCCACTGCGTGGCGAAGGCGGCCGTGCCGCCCCCCGGGGTGCCGCACGTCTGCTACTGCTTCACCCCGATGCGGTACGCCTGGCACATGCGGGAGGCGTACTTCCGCCGCGGACTAAAGGCGAAGGCGGTGGACGTGTTGTTGAGCCGGTTGCGGGCCTGGGACCGCCGCACTAGTTACCGGGTGACGCACTTCGTGGCCATCAGCAAGACGGTGCAGGACCGCATCCGCGAGTGCTACGGCCGGGCGAGCGTCGTCATCCACCCGCCGGCCGACACCGACTTTTACACGCCGACGGACCAGCCGCGGGAGGACTTCTACCTGGTGGTGTCCGCCCTGGCCCCGTACAAGCGGTTCGACCTGGCCGTGGGAGCCTGCGGCCAGCTCGGCCGGCGACTGGTGGTGATCGGCAGCGGCCAGGACGCGGCCAAACTGAAGGCGTCCGCCGGGCCGACGGTGCGGTTCCTGGGCTGGCAGTCGGACGAGGTGATCCGCGACCACTACCGCCGCTGCCGGGCCGTGCTGTTCCCGGCGGAAGAAGACTTCGGCATCGTGCCGGTGGAGGCCCAGGCGTGCGGCGCCCCGGTGATCGCCTTCGGCCGCGGCGGGGCCACCGAAACCGTGACGCCGGCCACCGGGCTGTTCTTCGAGTCGCAGGCGGCGGACGCGCTGGCGGAAGCCGTCGAGCGGTTCGAGCGGACGGTCTTCGACCCCACCGTGGCCCGGCGGAACGCCGAGCGGTTCAGCCGGCCGCGGTACGAGGCCGAGCTGTTCGGGTACGTCCGGCAGGTGGCGGCGATATGATGTCCCGCATGGCCGCACGAAGCCGCGCCCGCGAAGTGGCGCTCCAACTGCTCTTCCAGTTCGACCAGAACCCGGTGCCGGTGCCCCGCCGGCCGATCGAGCGGTTCGCGTCCGACCGGCTCACCGGCGACCGCGGCCTCGCCGCCTTCTGTCTGGAACTGTACGACGGCGTGCAGGCCCACCGGGCGGACCTCGACGCCAAGCTGTCCGCGACGGCCGAGAACTGGAAGCTGCACCGCATGGCCGTGGTGGACCGCAACGTGCTCCGGCTCGGGGCCTTCGAGTTGCTGCACGCCGAGGAGTTACAACCGCTGGAGGTGGTCATCACCGAGGCCGTCGAGCTGGCCCGGCGGTACGGGTCGAAGGACTCGCCGGGGTTCGTCAACGGCATCCTGGACAAGATCGCCCGCGGCCGACCGGCCGGCCCCCCCCCGGCCGCCGTGTCGGCTGCCGACCTGCCCCCACCCTGACATGCCACGCGGCTCACCCTTCACCGTCCTGTGTCAGCAGACCGCCCGTGGTGGCCGGGTGGTCGTTGCCGACCTACACACCCACACCACCGCCAGCGACGGCGACTTCAGCCCGGCCGAGGTGGTCGCCCACGCCCGGCGGCGGAACCTGCACGCGGTGGCCGTCACCGACCACGACACGCTCGCCGGTGTACCTGCGGAGAGCGACGGCCTCCGGGTCGTGCCCGGCGTCGAGGTCAGCGCCGACCTGGACGGCCGGGAGACGCACGTCCTCGGGCTGTTCGTCCGCCCCGACCACCGGCCGCTGGTGGACCACTTGGCCGCGGTGTGCGAGCGGCGGCGGGAGCGATTCCGCGGCTACCTCACCGGCCTGCGGGCGAACGGCGCAGACATTCCCGGCGAGCTGGTGGCTGCGGTCGAAGCGTCGGCGACCAGCCTCGGCCGGCGGCACCTCGCCGGGCTGCTGCTGAAAGCCGGGCTGGCCAAGACCCGGTACGACGCGTTCGCCCGATTCCTGCACCCGCTCGCCGGCACCGTTCCGGCCATTCACCTGACCCCGGCGGCGGACGCCATCGCCCTGTTGCGGGAAGCCGGCGGGGTGGTGGCCCTCGCCCACCCGCGGCGGCAGGTGACGGCCGACGACCTGACCCGCTTCCGCGACCTCGGCGGGCAGGCGGTCGAAGTGGTCTACCCGGCTGCACTGGTCGGCCACACGCAGCGGCTCCGCGGCCTGTGCAAGCAACTCGGGCTGGCCGTGGCCGGCGGCAGCGACTGCCACGGGGCGGAGGTCGGCCGGGGGGTCGGTAGCCGGGGCGTCACGCGGGACGAGTTCGCGGCGTTGGAGGCATTGGCCGGTCGTGTCGCGCAGCCGGTGTGAGCCGGCCGGCCGGGTTGGGCGAAGTCGGTTTCCGCCCGTTCCGCCCGTCGCTCGCCCCCGACCGGCCGGTTCGTGGGGGAAACTCGCTACTCACCCGGGCGACGGAGCCGGCCGGGAGCCGGCCGGCGCCCGAGTAGACCCACGGACAGGAATCACGTCATGAACCGGATGTTCCGGGCCGGGCTGCTCGCCCTGCCTCTGCTGCTGGCCGCCGGCCAGGCGGCTAGTGCCAACGACCGTCCCGGCATCATGGGCACCCGCTCGGGGTGTTACCAGTACGGCTGCCAGGGGTTCTGCCTGAACCTGTTCCCGCACATCAACCAGCACGGCCCGTTGGTCAACTACGGCCCCTACGACGGCGTGTACGACGGGGGCTGGAACGGTGGTGCCGAGTGCGGCTGGTACGGCCGGGCCTGCGGCCGGAGCGGTTGTGGCCGGTGCGGCGGCGGTTTGGGTCTCGGCGGCGGGCTGGGGCTATTGCACCGCGGCGGTGGCGGCGGTGGCGACAGCGGCAACTGCGGCGGCTGGGGCGGGTACGCCCGCACCCTGTTCAAGAACGTCGGCCACCGGGTCAACCCGTTCGGCGGCGGTCGGCCGGCGTGCAGCACTTGCGCCAACTGAGTTTCGCGGTCGGGCAGACTGGGCCGGATGAACAACCGCCCTGCCCTACCGACCGCCTCGAAACCACGCCGGCCGGCTGGCACCGCGGTCGCCAGCGGGCAGACTTTACCCAGCAATCGGGGCCGCGACCCACACCGGGCGCGGCCGGTCATGGAACGATCCGCAGGAGGCAACCCGATGAAGAAGCTTCTGTTCGCCGCGGTCCTGTCCACCCTCGGGCTGGCGTCGGCCGTCCAGGCCAGTGGCTGCAACTCGCCGTACTGCCAGGGGGGCGGGTTCTTCGGCTCCCGCGGCAGCCACGGCCAGCCGGCCTTCCAGGCGGCCCCGTGGTACCTGTACTGGCCGTACAACAACCACTTCATGACGCCGGCCCCGATGCAGGGCGGAGCTTACGGCGGGTACGGTGGTACTCCGGGCGGCGGGCTGTCCAACCCGTACTTCCCGGGCGGCGGGTATAACTATCCCTCGACCACCCCCAGTGCGATGCCGTCTGCCATGCCGCCGGCCCCGACCATGCCGCCGGCCCCGACCATGCCGCCGGCCCCGATGCCGCAGCCGTACAGCCCGCCGGCCGGGGCCATCCCGCCGCTGACGCAGCCGCCGGCCGGGGCCACCCCGCCTGTCACCCCCGGGGTGAGCATCCCGGTGATCCCGGTAGCCCCCGGCGTGGTCCGCACCTCCGCCCGGCGGTAAGTCGGTTGATGAATCGTGACCGGCCGGCAAAGCCCTGCCGGTTTTTTTGCGCGCCCCGGTCCGGGTCGTCGGGTAGAATCTCAGCGGTCTTCATCCACCGCGAGGGCTTGTCATGCCGCGTGATTTGCTCGGCGAGTTGGTGCCGGTCGGCGGCGGCGACCCCATCCCCCTGACTCAGCCGGCCTTGACCCTGGGCCGGCGGAAGACGTGCGACATCGCGCTTGAGCTGGCGGGGGTGTCCAGCAGCCACTGCGAGCTGGCGTTCGTGGACGGGCTATGGAAGCTGCGTGACCTGGGCAGTTCTAACGGCACCAAGTACAGGGGCAACCGGCTGGCCCCGAACACTTGGCAGAAGCTGGCCCCGGGGGACGAGTTCAAGCTCGGCGGCCAGGCGTACACGATCCGATACGAGACGGCCAACCTGGCGGGCCTGGACGAACCGGAAGAAGACGACTGGGACAAGTCGCTGATGGAGAAGGCCGGACTGGCCAAGCCGAAGGGCGGGCGGGGGTAGGTGTCTGGTTCGCTGAGTTCGTAGCCCGAAGCGCGAGCGAGGGACGCTATCCGCCCC
>JAYVUZ010000167.1:0-24568 GCA_043787415.1 Fimbriiglobus sp.
CCCGCCCGAAGTTCCGGGCGGCCGACGCAAACCACTAAGAAGAGGAGACTTCCGATGACGAGCACAAGTTCGAGCGGAGAGGGCGGGATTCGAACCCGCCAACCTATCTTCCATTAAAGTACTCGCATGGCTGCGGCAATCTAGCCCCAAAACGTAACTTTGCCGGGCACCTGATTAATACGAAGGGCCGGGAGGGGCGCTCCTACTGCCACAAAACCGCCACACCACACCTCGCTTCCAGAAGCCGAGGTCTGTGAGGCAACCAGCTGGCGCTACCTTTGTGCCAGGGATGCGAAGCCGCGCAAGTAAGTCCCACGAACAACCAGGTTTCGTCCACCTCTAGGTTGTGTGGACGCGAGTGGCCCTGTCGGCAGGATCACTTGAGCATGACCCTGACGGCGGCCACCTGGACGACGGCCCGGAAGTTGGCGGCCCCCCGTCGTACCGGGTGGCCACCCGCCGGTCCTGCTCGACCTTAGTCCCAGAACCGCTCGGCCACGTTCCGCTCCCGGTACGGGTGCCCATCGACCCGCCGCGGGGCCGTCCGGCAGCGGCTCGGCTTGACCGCCGGCCCGGCCCCGCGGGCCTGGATGGCACCCCCATCGCGTCGCGGTCGGACCCGGCGGCGATCACGGCGGCCGGTCGGTGCCCGGCGAGCACGGCCCCGGCCCGCTCGACGTCGGCCGCCCGGCCGCCCGTCAGCACCAACCCGACCGGGTGGCCGAGCGGGCGGCAACGCACATGCACCTTGGCGCCGAACCCGCCCGACTCCGACCGAGGGCCTGGCCGGCCGCCCGTCGTTTCGCGCCCCGGCCGCACACGGGTGGGGGCGGACGGTCGTCGAGCCGAGGGTCAGTCACCCCAGGTCGGGGTCGCGGAGGGCTTGCATGACCCGTCCCCGCACGCCCCGTGCGGCCCATCGGTCGAACCGCCGCCACCGGCTGTCCCGGCGGCCCAGTCGGTCCGGCCGGTCCCGCCCCGGGCCACCCACGGGACGGCATCGACGGACCGGCGGTTGTCGCGGCCGACCCCGCCGTGCTGGCCCGGCCGGCCGGGGGGAGCAGGTGCTCGATACGACACCGATTGGCGGCGGACAGGGCGGAGCGGGCACGCACGGGCGGTCTCGCGGCGGAAGCGTGGCCGCCTCGACCCGAGAACGCCCCGCTCGCGTCCACACGACCGAGCCCGGTAATAGCAAAGCGCGAGACCGCCGGCCGACCCGCCGATCACGGCTGGTTCAGGTTCAGTATAGCCCCACGGTTGGACAGCCGGTCGGGCCCCCCGATGTCCACCAACCCGGTGACACCGTTCCCTTGGAACGCACGCCAGTACAGGTTGAAGTTGAACACTGTTTGACTCAGGTAACGAGCCACGGCCTGCCCGGGAACCTCTTGAAGAACGAGTAAGTCGCCGGCCTGCACCAAGATCCGTTCGGACGGCTCGCGGAGAGCGCTGTGTAAGTCGACCACGATCGACACCTGCCCTCCGTTCGGCGTCCGCCGGACCACCGTCAACAGCCCCGGGGACGGGTTCCCAATGCCGGACTGGATGAACGCCCCCGACAGATTGCTACCGCCGAACGCACCGTTGATGAGCGGCCCACGAACAAGCGAAACCGCCTCCACCACGTCCAGATCGCGGTCCTTGGGCAGCATGTGCTGGCCGGGCGGAAGCAGGCCACCGCTGAAAAACACCTCGCGTTCGCGGGCCGCCAGGAACACCACGTCCCCGTTGCCGAGGACTACGTTCTCCGGGCGGACACAGGGGGGCGACCCGGCCGGCGCCCGGAGCGGGATGCGGGTTACCGCCGCCCCCACGCCAATGACCGGTCCGGCGGCCGCGCCGAGACGGTCGAGCACGACCTCCCGGCCGGCCTTGTCCCGGTAGGCGTCGCGGTAGACGATCACCTCGTCGTAAGCGTCCAGCCCGGGCAGCCCGCCGGTGCGGGTCAGGGCGTGTAGCACGTCGTTCTGGTAGGCCGGCAACTGGACCTCGTACCCGGTGCCTCGCTTGCTGGTAGGGATGATCGACTCCGGCGAGCCGGAGAACGCGGCGGCTTCCTGCCGGAGCACCAGCACGGTGTACCGCCGCGGGTCGTGCAGGCTGACGATGATCCGGGCCAGTTCCGTCTTGACCAGTGCCTTACGGACGTACAGGTCGCGGATCACCTCCCGGGCCTGACCGACGGTCAGCCCGGCCACCGACACCCCGCCGGCGGCCGGCAGGTCGACCGTCCCGTCGTCCTGCACCGGCACCGGGTACCCGGTGGAGGCAGCCTGCCGCTGCTGGTCCCGGGGCTGGATCGGCGGGGCGGCGGACACCGGCACCGGCACCGTCCGCTCGCCCAGATACCCCTCCACGTACACGGCCAGCACGTCCCCCGGGGCCAGCCGGTAATCGGCCGGTGGCGTCTGGCGGAGCAGGTTGAGTGGCAGCATCTGCTCGCCGGCCTTGGACGGCGTGTGCAGCTCCGGCGGCAGCAGCCGGGCCGGGATTCCGTCGGCCACCGGGTTGGTCAGCGCCGCACACCCGGACGACACAGTGGCGGCTGCCAGCAGCACACTCAGCCCGGTTAAACGCATCGCGGCTCCCCGCCAAGGGTCGTGGGACGGTGGGTCAAGGGCGGCCCTCGCCGGCCGCCCGCCAAACCAGCGGGCCGGCGGCGGTTGACGGACTGGCGGGTCTGATCGTCGCGGACCAGACTGCCGGATTGACGGCCGGGGACGGGCAGGCGGCTGCCGTCACCGCGGCGGGCGGATCCGGCGCCGGCCGGCCGAGGGACGGACCCGCTTGTGCCGCCGCCGCAGGCGGCGTCGGGTCGGCATCGGGCACGACCCGGCGGCCAGCCGGTACGGGTGGGTCGGCTGCGGCCGCCGTTGCGGGCGGCGGGCCGGAGAGGCCCGGGTCAACCCCTAGCCACTGGCCGTGGGCAGGCGTTGACGGGCGGGCGGCGGTCCGGAGCGACGACGGGCCGGTCATGTATTGACGCAGCCCACGGGCCTGCGCGTCGTCGATCCCCCGGCGGTAGCCGTTTAGCCAGTCAGTGGCCGCCTGATACCCCTGGGGGGTCTGGTTGGCCACCGACCGGTACCGCTGGGGCGGCACCGGCGGCGGCTCGGTGGCGCCCCGGAACAGATGGGTTGCGAACCCCTCGGCGTGCCCGCCAGCGTAGTCGGGGGAGTACCCTCGCCCACCCGGGCCACAGCGGATCTCGTCCCAGGCGGCGGCCGCCAGTTCCTGGTCCCGCCGCCACTCGCGGGCGTCCTCGACGGCCTGGCTCACCCGGGCGGCGGTCACATGGGTAGCGTCGGACACCAGCG
This sequence comes from Fimbriiglobus sp., assembly GCA_043787415.1. GTDB lineage: Bacteria > Planctomycetota > Planctomycetia > Gemmatales > Gemmataceae > JAXMAZ01. Next base: position 3,321 of record JAYVUZ010000167.1, read on the forward strand.
AACAGCCGGAACAGAGCATGGCTGCCCCGACCACATAGGCCGGCACGGGCATCCGCATCCGGTGGCTCCCCTCTCGGTTCGGAGGCAGTCCGTTAGATGGCCGATTTTCCCGCAGTGCGCCCGACTTTCGGACGCACCGCCGGTCGGCCGAAGAAACGTGCAAACCGTGGTTAACGCCTGTCAAGGCAACACCTGTAACCGCCCTTAGCGCGTTTCATTGGCCCGCCCGCCGAGCCCGTTCTATGGTGTATGGGTTGTTCCGATTCTGCCGGCTTGTATCGGTGCCCGAGTGCCGATCCCGCCAGTTTTTCTGTGGCGGCCTCGGGAATGCATCTAGTGGAGGGCATTCGCAGCCTGTTGGCCGGAGCTTCCGACACCCACGACCGACACCACCCGGCCACAAGACTCGCCCACCCGCGACGACCAGACATGCCGCTTGACAGCCGCCCGCCTACGCCCGACCTGCTCACCTGGCCCGCCCTGATCTGGACAGCCGTGCTCCGGCACCGGCTCGTCGCCGGCGCGGTCTTTGTGTGCGCCGTGGCTGCGGTGGCCGCCGCGGTCACGCTCGCGCCCAAGGCGTACCGATCGCACACCAAGCTGTTCCTCCGGCTCGGCCGCGAGAACGCCACCCTGGACCCGACGGCCACCCTCGGCCAGACCCCGGTCGTGGCCCTCCCGTACTCCCGGGACACCGAACTCAACTCAGTCATCGAGGTGCTCAAGAGTCAAGCCCTGCTGGAGAAGGTGGTCGACCGGATCGGGCCTGCTGTCGTACTGGGCAAAGAGCCGTACCGGCCGGGGGACGCCCCGCCGCCACTACAGGCCCCGTCGCGAATCGTCGACGACAGGTATCTCGCGGTCGCCCACCTGGCACGGAAGGTTGCGGCCGAGGCGGTCAAGAAGACAACCGTCCTCCAGATCGAGTACGAGGGGGCCAGCCCAGAGACCGCCCAGGCGGTGGTGGGGGCGCTGGTCGACCTGTACCTGGTTGAACATGTTCGCATCAACCGCACCCCCGGGGCGCACGAGTTCTTGTCCGAACAGGTGGGCCGGTTGCGGGCCGAGCTAACTCGGGCTGAGGACGCCTTGCGGGCGCTGAAGGACGACACCGGCCTCATCGCCCCGGACGCCCAGCGTCAACTGCTGGTGAACCATCTGGGCAAGTTGGAAGGCGAGCGGGCCGAGGTGTCCGCCGCCACCGCGGCGGCCGAGGCCGAGGGCCTTGCCCTCAGTGCCCACTTGGCTGGCCAGCCGCCGACGGTCGTCACGGCCGTCACCCGGGGCCTGCCGAACCAAGCGTCCGACGCCATGCGAGCCCAGCTATACGGGTTCCAGGTGCGGGAGCTGGAGCTGCGGGCCAGATACCCGGAGAACCACCCCGAGCTGGCCCTGGTCCGCCGCCAGATGGCAGCCGCTGAGGCGCTACTGGCCAAGGAGGAGGCGGTCCGCGAGCAGGTGACTACAGGCCCCGGGCGGGCCCGCGAGGAGGCGGATCTGCTGCTCATCCGGCAAGAGGCCGCACTGGCCTCGCACAAAGCCAAGGCCGTCGCCCTGGACGGCCAGTTGACCCAGGTCCGTGAGCGGCTCAAGGTGTTCACCCGCGACCAGCTCCAGGTGGCCAAGCTGCAGCGGGAGGTCGACTTGCACGACGCTCAATACCGGCGGATCGTGGAGAGCGTCGAGCGGTCGACCGTCGATCGGGCGTTGGAGGTGGAAAAGATCTCCAACGTCAGCGTCGTGCAGCCGGCCACCTTCGACGCCAAGCCGGTCCGCTCGAACGCGCTCCAAAACCTGGCCGTCGGGCTGGTCCTGGCGGCGGTCGGGGCGGTCGGGCTGGCGGTGCTGCTGGAGGTCAAGTGGCCGCCCACCAGGCCGGTCCTTTCGGCACAGGTGATAGACGGAACGGTGCCGGGGGGCGACAAGTTCACCGCCTCCCGGCTCAATCAAACGGGAGCGATGTAGCCCATGATTCTGGAAGCGATAACCGCCGCGTTCCGCGGCACCGGCCGACGGCTGCGGCCGGCGGCACTCGGCACCCCGGCCCAAACCCGGTGGGTTCTGTCGGTCATGCGGTCGGCGGCGGACCGCACGGGTCAGCCGCTGTCGGTGGTGGTGTTCCGCCCCCGCACCCGGTCGGCAACGGCTGCCACCTGGGAGGTGTTCGGCCGTGAGCTCCCACCCCGGCTGCGGGCGACGGATTCGGCCGGTTGGCTGGACGCCCACCGCATCGCTGCTATCCTCCCGTTCACCCCGACGGCCGGAGCATGGAAGGTGGCGGAGGACATCTGCCGGCTGTTCCCGGCAACCGTCCCCCAGCCACTGGTCGAGGTGTTAACCTACCCGTCCGGCGACCTAGAGATCGAGTGGGGTGCCCGGTCCCGCGGCGGGGACCCGTTCGACCTGCTGGCCGGCGGGTCCATCAACCTGCCGATGTCCGCCTCCGATCATACCCCGGTGGAGGTCCGACACCCCGGAGCCCGGGAGGACTGCCGGGCGACCCCGCTGGAGTCCGAGTTCCACCGCTGCATGCCAGTGTTCAAGCGGGCGGTGGACGTGCTCGGGGCCGGGCTCGGCCTCCTGATCCTGCTGCCCGCTCTGCCGGTCGTCGCACTAGCGGTCAAACTTAGCTCGCCCGGGCCACTGTTCTTTAAACAGCGGCGGGCCGGGTGGGGCGGCCGGCCCTTCCTGATGTGGAAGTTTCGCACGATGGTGGCGGACGCCGAGGCCCGCAAGGCCGAGCTGATGGCCCTGAACGAGCAGGACGGACCAGCGTTCAAGATCAAGCGGGATCCACGGGTGACGACCGTCGGTCGGTTCTTGCGGACCACTAGCATCGACGAGTTGCCCCAGCTGTGGAACGTATTAATGGGCGACATGTCACTGGTCGGCCCACGGCCGCTGCCGGTGGCCGAGGCCGAACGGTGCGAGCAGTGGCAACGGCGGCGGTTGGATGTGGTGCCCGGGCTGACCTGCATCTGGCAGGTGCGGGGGCGGTCGGCCGTCACCTTCGACGAGTGGGTGCGGATGGACCTGGAGTACATCGAGAGGCAGTCGCTCGCGGTGGACCTCGGGCTGATCGCCCAGACCGTGCCGACAATGGTGCGCCGCAAGGGGGGCTAATAGGCCCCCGGTCTGCTCGGCCCCCCAACGTGTACCTGCCAAGGACGCCCATGTGCCTCACCCTCGACACCCAACTGCCGCGCCCGGCCCGCGCGACCATTTACCGATCGACCGGCCACGCCGGTCCCGCCGGCCCGGCGGCCGCCGGCCTTAGCCTTCACGACCTGGGCCGGCGGGCCGCCCGGCCGCTACTGGGCCAGTTGGCCCACCTGTTCGGGCGGGTGAGCGACGGCTTTGGCATCTTGATGTACCACCGGGTCTGCCCGTTGCCGGCCGGCTTCCCGGAGCTGGCCGGCAACGTCAGCCCGGAACGGTTCCGCGCCCAGCTTGGCGGGCTGCTGGACCGGGGATACCAGCCGTGGCCACTGCAGCGGGCGCTCGCAGCGGCCGCCGCAGACCAGGCCCCGCCGCCGGGCACGTTCGTGGTCACCTTTGACGACGGGTACGAGAACCTGCACCAGCACGCCTGGCCAGTACTGCGGGAGCTGGGAGTGCCGGCCACGGTGTTCCTGGCCACCGCCTACTTGGGGTCGGCCGACCCGTTCCCGTTCGATGACTGGACCGGGGCCGGAGCCGCCCCGACAGACACCTGGCGGCCACTCACCCGCCGGCAGTGCGACGAACTGCTGGCCGATGGGCTGGTGGAGCTGGGCTGCCACACCCACACCCACCAGGTGTTCTGCGGCCGGCCGGCGGCCCTGGCGGCCGATCTGGCGGCCGCCACCTCCGTCCTGCGGAAGGCGTTCGGCCTGACTGCCCCGACATTCGCCTTCCCGTACGGCATCTGCGACCCGGAGATGCTGGCGGTGGCCCGGATGGCCGGCTTACGGTGCGCCCTGACCACCGAGACGGAACTGGTGCAGTCGGGGGCCGACCCGTTTGGCTGGGGCCGGTTCCACGTCGAGCAGGCCGACACCGCGGACACCCTGGCCGGCTATATAGGGGGCTGGTACCAGCTGGCCCGCCGACTCAGCCGGCGGTTGTGGCCAGCGTCCGTTGCAAGGAGTGCGACATGACCGACACCGTCCTCCGCCCGGCCCCGGCCCGCCCGGCCCGACCCCGCTGGCGGCCCGGCCCCGGCCCGCTCGCCCTCATTGACCAGGCAGTAGTGAGCGGGGCCAGCTTCGCCACCAGCGTGCTGGTGGCCCGGGCATGGTCGCCAGACGAGTTTGGGGTGTACAGCCTGGCCCTAGGCCTCACCCTGGTCGCCCGGGCGGTGCTGGGGGAGCTGGTGGCCTCGCCGTACACCGTGTACAGCGGCCGATACCAGGGCCGGGAGTTGGCCGAGTACACCGGCAGCACCCTGGTGCATTACCTGGTGCTGACCGGGCTGGCCGGGGCCGGGCTGGCCGCGGCCACCGTGGTGCTGTGGGTCCGGGGGGCGGAGGCGGCGGGGGCGGTCGGGGCGGCAGCGGTAGCCTGTCCGTTCTTGTTGCTGCGGGAGTACGTACGGCGGGTGGACTTGGCCCAGCTGGAGGTCGGGGCGGTGCTGGCCACCGACGCGGCCGTGGCCGCCGGCCAGATGGGCGGGCTGGTGCTGCTGTGGGAGTGCCGGCTGCTGTCGGTGGTCACCGCTCTGGGGGTGTTGGGGGCGGCGGCAGCGGCCGCTTTCGTGGTCTGGTGCACCGTCCGCCTGCCGGCAGTGCGGGTGGTGCCGGCTCGGGTCGGGGGCGACTGGCGGCAGAACTGGGGGTTCGCCCGGTGGGCGGTGGTCGGGTTCATGGTCGGCAGTGCCACGCCGTACGTGCTGCCGTGGGTGATCGCCTCGGCGGCCGGGGAGGGGGCCACCGGGGTGTTCGTGGCCTGCGTCACCCTGGTGAATGTGGCAGGCATGTACATCGCGGGGGTGACTAACTACCTGACCCCACGGGCGGCGCGGGCCTATACCACCGGTGGGGTGGGCGAACTCCGCCGGGTGCTCGGGCGGACCGCCCTGATGTTCAGCGTCATCCTGGGCGGGTTCGCGGCGGCGGTGGCGGCGGCCGGCGACCGGCCGGCGGTGCTGGTGTACGGTCCGGCCTATGCCGGGTGCGGGACGGTGCTGGCGGTGCTGGCCGCCCAAGTGTGGGTGACCAGCCTGGGGGTGACCGCCGGCAACGGGCTGTGGGCACTCGACCGGCCGCGGGCCAACGCCGCGGCCGACGCGATCACCATCCTGGCCACGGTGATGGCCGTCTGGGTGCTCTTGCCCCCGTACGGGGTGGTCGGGGCGGCACTCGGGGCGCTGGCCGGAACGACCGTCGGGGTGTTGGCTCGGGTGGCCGTGCTGCTCCGGCTGCTGCGCGGGGCGGCTGGCCGCCCCGGCCCGGTGGGGGACGTCCGATGACCCGGCCGGACGCCGCTTCGCGCACGCCGGCCGGGCCGCCCGTCCCATGGGCGGTCGCGGCCGCCGCCGGGCTGGCCTTCTTCCTGGCCGAGCACGACCTCGGGGCGTCCCAGCGGGACGAGTACTACGGGGTGGACACGGACGCCCTGGAGGCGGCGGCCGGGTCGGGGCAGTGGGGCAACCGGGTGGGCTTCACCCTGCTGGCCCTGGCCGGTGGGGCGTCCCTGCTGGGCGCCGACCGCCGGTGGCGGTCGCGGGGGGCGATGCCGTGGCTGCTGATTGCCCTGGCCGGCTGGTCGGTGGCAAGCCTGCTGTGGGCCGCCGACCCCGGGCGGACGGTGCGGCGGTTGGCAAGCTTCACCTTCTGTTTGGCGGGGGCGGTCGGAATCGCCCGCAGGCTGGACGGGCGACAGCTGTGCTGGTTCGTGCTGGCCCTGACTACCGGCTTCACCACCCTGGGGGTTCTGACGGAGGTCGGCCTGGGGACGTTCCGGCTGTTCGGCGAGGGGCGGTTCGCCGGCACGCTGCACCCGAACGGACAGGGAGCCAACTGCTCGTTCCTGTGCCTGGCGGCGGTCGCCCTGCTGCCCACCGAGCACCGCCATCGTCGGCTGCTAGTCGTACTCCTGGTGGGCGGGGCAGCCCTGCTGCTGGCCACCAAATCCCGCACCGCCCTGGGGGCCATGCTGGCCGGATTGGTGGCAGCCTGGCTGGCCCGCCCGTCCGCCCGTGCGGTGGCGACCGGGCTGGCGGCCGCCTGGCTGGCCGCCGCCGGGGCGTTCGCCGCGCACTTGGCCGGGGTGGACCTGGCCCGGGCGGCCGGCGGGGCGGTCAACATGGGCCGGATCGAAGACGCCGGCACCCTAAGCGGGCGTACCGAGCTGTGGGAGGTCCTGGACGGGTACACCGGCCAGCGGCCGTGGCTGGGGTACGGGTACGGCGGGTTCTGGACTCCGGCCCGGATCGAGGCGGTGTCCGGCGACCAGTCCTGGGGGATCAGCTCGGCCCACTCGGCCTACTACGAGGCGGCCCTGGGCGTCGGCCGCGTCGGGCTGGGACTGCTCGGGCTGTCCCTGGCGGCCGGCTTGTGGCGGGCGGCCGCCGACTACCGGGCCACCGCCGACCCGGGGGCGGGGCTGTTGGTCAGCCTGCTGGCAGCCGGGGTGGTGCAAGGGTTCAACGAGTCCGACCTGGCAATGCCCACCTTCCCGACCTTCCTGTTAGCCTGCGCCCTCAGTCGGGTCGCGTTCTTCGCCTCCGACGCCACCGACCGACACACACCCGCGGGTGACATCTCATGACCGCGATCGTGTCCGACATTACCGTCGTGGTCTGCACCTACAACCGCGCCGACCTGCTGCGGTCGGCCGTGGACAGTTTGCTCCAGTTGGAGACCGACGGCCGCTTCACCTACGAGATCCTGGTGGTGGACAACGCGTCCACCGACGGCACCCCCGGGGTGATCACCGAGGCGGCCCGCGGCGCCCCGGTGCCGGTCCGCGGGGTGCGGGAGCCGGTCCAGGGGGTGGCGGCGGCCCGCAACCGCGGGGTGCGAGAGTCGGCCGGCCGGTGGGTGGCGTTCTTCGACGACGACCAGACGGCCGATCCCCGCTGGCTGGCCGAGCTGATGGCGTTCGCCACCGAGAAGGACACTCCGTGCGTGGGCGGGGCCAACCGGCTACTTCTGCCGGCCGACGCCCCGCACGGGCTGGCCCCGGTCTGCCGCTGGATGTTGGGCGAGACGATAGGCGGGGGCGAGCCGTGCCCGGCGGTCGGCCGGCTGGCCCCCGGGGCCGGCAACCTGCTCATCCGCCGGGACTTGTTCGACCGGGTCGGGCTGTTCGACGCCGCCAGGAAGACGGCCGGGGAGGACGGGGAGCTGTTCCGCCGGGTGGAGGCGGCCGGCATGGTCGCCTGGTACACCCCCCGGGCGGTCATGTATCACGCCGTCCCGGGCTACCGGGCGCGGCCGGGCTACCTCCGCTGGAAGTCGCTCGGGTGCGGCCGGCTGCGGGCCGAACAGGATCGCCAACAGGGGGCCGCACGGGTGGCCGCGATGGCGATCGCCCGCCTGACCCACGCCGCCCTGGTGGCCGCCCCCCGGGCCGCCTGGTCCCTAGCCGTCGGACGGCCCGGGGCGGCACTCGGCGACGCCTGCCTGGCCTGGCGGGCGTGGGGGTACGCCCGGACGGCGCTGACCCTGCTCGCCCCGCGGGCCTTCCCGCAGCGGGCGTTCCTGGAACGGCTGGAACACCGCAGCGAGCGGCTGCTGTTCGCCGAGCCGGTGGCCGGGCCGGCGGAGGGCGAGGCGGGTTCGGCGGGCGGTGCCACAGTGGCGGTCATGGGGGGATTACGATGACCGTCACGGTGATCCCGGCCGAACATCTGACGGACGACCTGAGCCGCGCCTGGGCCGCCCTCCAGGAGGCCGACCCGGGCCTCCACAGCCCGTACTTCCGGCCGGAGTTCACCCTGGCGGTGGCGGCCGCCCGGGGGGGGGCGGAGGTGGCGGTGCTGGAGGACGCCGGCTCGCCGGTCGGGTTCTTCCCGTTCCAGCGTGGGCGTGGCGGGATCGGGCGGCCGGTCGGCTGGCCGATGTGTGACTACCAGGGGGTAGTGGCACGCCAGGGGTTGGACCTGGACCCGGACAGACTGGTGCGGGCGTGCGGGCTGGCCGCCTGGGACTTCGACCACGTGCCGGCGGCCCTGCCCGGGTTCGCCCCGCACGCCCGGGTCGCCGCCGCGTCCCCGTACCTGGACCTGTCGGCCGGGTTCGACGCCTACCTGGCCGACCGCCGGCGGGCTGGCACCGACCTCATCCCGCAGGCCCAGCGGAAGGCCCGGAAGGTCGAGCGGGAGGTCGGGCCGTTGCGGTTCACCTTCGCCGCCACCGACCCCGCCGCCTTCCGCACTCTGTTGGACTGGAAGCGGACCCAGTACCGGCGGACGGGGGCGGCCGACCTGTTCGCCCTCGGCTGGCCGGAACGGCTACTGGAGCAGGCGGTGGCGGCCACCGGGCCGGGGTTCGCTGGGGTACTGTCCACCCTGCACGTCGGCGACCGGCTGGCGGCGGTCGATCTGAGCCTGCGGTCGCACGGGGTGATGCACTCGTGGTTCCCGGCCTATGACGCGGACTTCGGCCGGTTCTCCCCGGGCCTAATCCACCTCCTCGAACTGGCCCGGGCGGCGGCCGCCGACGGGGTCGGGCGGCTGGACCTGGGCAAGGGGGAGGAGGGGTACAAACGGAGCCTGATGACGGCCGCCACCCCGCTGGTCGCGGGGACGGTGGCGGTGACCGCCCGGGCGCGGCTGCTCCGCGGGGGCTGGTACCGCGCCCGCCAGTGGGCCAAGTCGTCCCGGTGCGGCGGCCCGGTGCGGGCCGCCGCCCGGGCCACCCGGCCGCTGCGGGAGTGGCTCGCGTTCCGTTAACCGTCGCAGGAGACCGGCCGCCGTGAAAGTGCTGCTCTGCCACAACCACTACCAGCAGCGGGGTGGGGAGGACGAGGTGTTCGAGGCCGAGGCCCGGCTGCTGGAGGACCGCGGCCACGCGGTGCTGCGGTACGCCGTCCACAACGACGCCATCGCCGGCATGGGCCGCCTGGAGGTGGCCGCCCGTACCGTGTGGAGCCGGGAGTCGTACCGCCGGCTGCGGGAGCTGATCCGGCGGGAGCGGCCGGGCGTGATGCACTGCACCAACACCTTCCCGCTCATCTCCCCGGCCGCCTACTACGCCGCCCGGCGGGAGGGGGTGCCGGTGGTCCAGGGGCTGCACAACTACCGGCAGCTGTGCCCGGCGGCGGTGTTCCTGCGGGACGGGCGAGTGTGTGAGGACTGCCTGGGCCGGGCGGTGCCGTGGCCGGCGGTGCGGCACGGGTGCTACCGCGGCAGCCGGGCGGCGTCGGCGGTGGTCGCCTCGCTGAACGTGGTCCACCGTGGGCTGGGGACGTGGCGGCGGGTGGTCGACGTGTACGTGGCGCTGACCGAGTTCGCCCGCCGCAAGTACGTCGAGGGCGGGCTGCCGGCCGACCGCATTGTGGTGAAGCCGAACTTCGTCTACCCCGACCCGGGGCCGGGCACCGGCGACGGCGGGTACGCCGTGTTCGTCGCCCGGCTGTCGCCCGAGAAAGGGGTCGATACCCTCCTGGACGCCTGGGCCCGGCTGCCCCGGCCGGTGCCGCTCAAGGTGATCGGCGACGGCCCGCTGGCCGACCGGGTGCGGGCGGCCGCGGCCGCCAACCCGCTGGTCGAGTACCTCGGCCGTCGGCCGCTGCCGGACGTGCTGGACGTGATCGGCGGGGCGGCCTGCCTGGTCATGCCGTCGGTCTGGTATGAGACGTTCGGCCGGACCGTCATCGAGGGGTACGCCATGGGGACGCCGGTGGTGGCCTCCCGCCTGGGGGCGATGGCCGAGTTGGTGGACGAGGGCCGCACCGGACTGCTGTTCAACCCCGGCGACCCGGCCGACTTGGCGGCCGCCGTCGGCCGGCTCCTGGCCGACCCCGACCGGCTGGCCCGGATGCGGGTGCTGGCCCGCCGCGAGTTCGAAGCGAAGTACACCGCGGCGGCCAACTACGAGCAGCTGATCGGCATCTACGACCGGGCATGTGCGGCGGCCGCCCGCCGGGCCGCCCGGGGGAGTGGGGTCAGGGATGGCCGAGATCTGGTCACGACCGCAACAGGGGGAGAGCAGTGAGTGTCGCAATCGTCACCGGGTCGGCCGGGCTGATCGGGTCGGAGGCGTCCCGGTACTTCGCCGGGCTGGGCATGGACGTGGTCGGCATCGACAACGACATGCGGAGCCAGTTCTTCGGCCCGGAGGCGTCCACCCGCCGGCAGCGGGACCAGCTCCGCAAGGAGCTGGCCCCGCGGTACCGACACGTGGACGCCGACATCCGGGACACCACCGGCATCGAGGCGGTGTTCCGGGAGTACGGCCCGGACGTGGCGGTGGTGGTGCACACCGCCGCCCAGCCGTCGCACGACTGGGCCGCCCGGGATCCGCACACCGACTTCGGGGTGAACGCGGTCGGTACCCTCAACCTGCTGGAGGCCACCCGCCGTCACGCTCCGGACGCGGTGTTCATCTTCACGTCTACCAACAAGGTGTACGGGGACACCCCGAACCGGCTGCCGCTGGTCGAGCGGGACACCCGGTGGGAGATCGACCCGGCCCACCCGTTCGCCAACGGCATCCCCGAGAGCATGTCGATCGACCACACCCTGCACAGCCTGTTCGGGGCCAGCAAGGTGGCGGCCGACGTGCTGGTGCAGGAGTACGGCCGGTACTTCGGGCTGAAGACCGGCGTGTTCCGGGGCGGCTGCCTGACCGGCCCAAACCACTCCGGCACCCAACTGCACGGGTTCCTGGCCTACCTGGTCAAGTGCGCCGCCACCGGCCGGCCGTACACGGTGTTCGGGTACAAGGGCAAGCAGGTGCGGGACAACATCCACTCGGCCGACCTGATCGCCGCCTTCGATCAGTTCTTCCGGGCGCCGCGGGCGGGCGAGGTCTACAACATCGGCGGCAGCCGGTTCAGCAACTGCTCGATGCTGGAGGCCATCGCCCTCTCCGAGGAGGCGGCCGGCCGCCCGCTCGACTGGACGTACTCCGACACCAGCCGGACCGGCGACCACATCTGGTACGTCAGCGACGTGTCCAAGTTCGCCGCCCACTACCCGGGCTGGCGGCTCACCTACGACGTGCCGGCCATCTGCCGGGAGATATTCGAGGCCAACGCCGAGCGGTGGCTCGGGGGGGCGGTGCTGTCATGACCGACAACGGCAAGCGGAACGTGCTCGGCGTGCGGGTGGATGCGGTCGACTACGAGGCGGCCGTCGGGCGGGTGGTCGCCGCCGCCCGGGACCGGCGGCCGATGGCCGCGTCCGCCCTGGCCGTCCACGGGGTGATGACGGGGGTGCTCGACCCGGAGCACCGCTACCGGCTCAACCGGTTCGACCTGCTGGTGCCGGACGGCCAGCCGGTGCGGTGGGCGCTCAACCTGCTCCACCGGACCGAGTTGGCGGACCGGGTGTACGGCCCGACCCTGATGCTCAAGGTGTGCGAGCGGGCGGCGGCCGAGGGGCTGCCGGTGTTCCTGTACGGCAGCACCGCCGACGTGCTGGCGGCGTTACAAGAGAACCTCCGCCGGCGGTTCCCAAAGCTGGTGGTCGCTGGGGCCATGCCATCTCGGTTCCGCCGGCTCACCCCGGCGGAGCGGGACGAGGTGGCGGCTGCCATCCGCGGCAGCGGGGCGGCCATCACCTTCGTGGCGCTGGGTTGCCCGCGGCAGGAGGTGTTCGCCTACGAGATGCGGGAGGCGGTCGGCATGCCCCTGCTGGCCGTCGGGGCCGCCTTCCCGTTCCACGCCGGAACCTTGGCGCAGGCCCCGCGGTTCTACCAAGATCGCGGGCTGGAGTGGCTATACCGGCTGGTCCGCGAGCCGAGGCGGCTGTGGCGGCGGTATCTGTTCCTGAACCCGTTGTATTTGGCCCTGCTGGCCTGCCAGAAGGCCCGGCTGCGGACCCTCGACCCCGAGGGCGGGCCGCGACCGGCCCGCGAGTTACTGTACGGCTGATCCCCTCAGCCTCGCGGCCCCCGTCGGCCGCCGATCCCCACCCACCGACTGACGCCCCATCGCTAAGGCCCTTACCATGACCCGCACCATCCGCCGGCGGCGGCCGCTCGCCCTGGAACGCCTGGAAGACCGCACCGTGCCGGTCATCGGGTTCGGCAAGAGCATCCTCGCCGGGGTCACCCTGACCAACCCGACCTCGCTCCAGTTCGGCCCGGACGGCAAGCTGTACGTGGCCGAGCAGGGCGGCCTCATCGACGTGTACACGGTCGCGCGGACCGGGGCGAACGCCTACGCGGCGACGGCCGCGCAGAGCATCTCGCTGGTCAAGACCATTCCCAACCACAACGACGACGGCACGCTCAACCCGGCGGTGACCGGCCGGCAGGTGACCGGGCTGCTGGTAACCGGGTCGGCGGCCAACCCGGTGCTGTACGCCACCTCGTCCGACCCCCGCATCGGCGGCGGGTCGTCCGGCACCAACACCGGGCTGGACACCAACTCGGGCATCCTGTCCCGGCTGGACTGGACCGGCAGCACCTGGGTGAAGACCGACCTGGTCCGCGGGCTGCCGCGATCGCAGGAGAACCACTCGTCCAACGGCATGGCCCTGGACCCGGCGACGAACACCCTGTACATCGGGCAGGCCGGGCACACCAACATGGGCGCCCCGTCGAACAACTTCGCCTTCCTGCCCGAGTTCGCCCTGTCAGCGGCCGTCTTGTCGGTGAACATATCGGCCATCGGCAACGCGACCTACGATCTGCCGACGCTGGTGGCCGGCGGCACCAGCCCGTTCGGCGGGAGCATGGGGAACAACCAGGCGATCCTGGTGCCCGGCGGCCCGGTCCAGGTGTACATGCCCGGGTTCCGCAACCCGTATGACCTGGTCCTCACCCGGGCCGGCCGGCTGTACACCATCGACAACGGCAGCAACGCCGGGTGGGGGGACGTGCCGGTCGACCCGGCCGGCGCCCCGACCACCGCCGCCACAGCCGGGTCGGCCACCAACAAGGTCCACGAGCCGGGGGTGAGTGACCCGGACGCCCTGCACCTGGTCACGCCGGGCGGGTACGCCGGCCACCCCAACCCGACCCGGGCCAACCGGGCCAACACGTTCAACCCGGCCAACCCGCAAAGCCCGGTGGCCACGGCCAACCCGGTCGAGGGGTACCACCCCCCGGTCGGGGCGGCCAACGGGTCGCTGACCACCTTCGGCACCTCGACCAACGGGCTGACCGAGTACATGTCGGCCAACTTCGGCGGGGAGATGACCGGGAACCTGCTGGCCGCCTCGTTCGACAACACGATTTACCGAATCGTACTCAGCGCCGACGGGACGAGCGTGGTGTCCAACACCCCGCTGTTCGCCAACGTCGGCCAGATCCCGCTGGACGTGACCACCGTCACGGCCGGCGCCCTGGCCGGCACCGTGTGGGTGGCCGATTACATGGCCAACTCGGTGGTCGTGTTCGAGCCGAACGACCTGGGCGGCGGGGTGGCCGGCACCGGCGAGGACGACCCGACCCTGGACGAGGACAAGGACGGGTTCACGAATCGGGACGAGCTAGCGAGCGGCACCGCCCCGCTCTCGGCGGCCGACGTGCCGCACGACTGGGACGGCGACTTCGTGTCCGACAAGCTGGATACGGACGACGACAACGACGGGGTGCCGGACGCCAAAGACCCGTTCGCAATCGACCCGGCGAACGGCCGCAACACCCCACTGCCGGTGGCGTACCCGTGGGACAACGCCACCCCGTACCCGGGAGGGCTGCTCAACCTCGGGTTCACGGGGCTGATGACCAACGGCGCGACCGACTACGCCACCCTATACGACACGACGAAGATGACGGCCGGCGGGGCGGCCGGGGCCATGACCATCGACCAGGTGACGGCGGGCACGGCCAAGGGGGCGGCCAACACCCAGGCCTACGGGTTCCAGTTCGGGGTGAACGCCACCCCCACCTCGCCGCCGTTCGTCCTGCACACGCGACTCAAGGGCGCGTTCGCCGGGCTCACCCCACAGACAGGCCAGCAGATCGGCCTGCAGTTCGGCACCGGCGACCAGGACAACTACATCGAGCTGGCCGTCGACGGCGGCGGGTCGGTGCAGCTGATGAAGGAGGTGGGCGGCAGCTGGTCCCTGGTGGCCAGCACCCCCCTCACCCTGGCCGGCGGGCCGGACGTCGACCTGTACCTGAGCGTCAACCCGTCAGGGTCCGTCCAGGCCTTCTTCACGACCACCGTTAACGGGGTGACCAGTGCCAAACAGGCGGTCGGCCCAGTCACCAACTTCCCGGCCGGGTGGCTGACCGCCGCCACCGCCCCGGCCGTCGGGGTGATGACCACCACGGGCGGCGGGCCGACCTTTCCGGCCACCTACGACCTGATGGAGGTGGGGTACGGTTGGGCGGCCGGGGCCGACCTGCCGACGCCCCTCGGCGAGGTGGCCGGCGGGGTGATCGACGGCAAGCTATACCTGGTCGGGGACGGCAGTACCGGCACGCTTGCCTACGACCTGGCGACAAAGACCTGGACGACAGGACTGGCCGCCCGGCCGTTCATCGGCGACCACCACACGGCCGAGGTACTAAACGGCAAACTGTACCTGTTTGGCGGGTTGGGCGGCGGGAGCGAGGGGAAGATGCAGATCTATGACCCGGTCGCCAACACCTGGTCGGTCGGGCCGAGCATGCCGTTCGCCGCCGGGGCCAGCTCGTCGGCAGTCATCAACGGCCGGGTATACGTCGCCGGCGGGATCGTCGGCACCGGCACCACCAACCAGGCGGCCATGTTCAACCCGGCCACCGGCAACTGGTCGCTCATCCCCGTCATGCCCCAGGCCCGCAACCACGCCGCCGCCACCACTGACGGGTCGAAGCTCTACCTCTTTGGCGGCCGCGGGCCGGGGAGCGGTGACGGGAACGTCGTGGCAAACGGGTTCAATACAGTCCAAATTTACGACCCGGCGACCAACAGTTGGGTGTCTAGCCTGGACCCCGGGTCGCCCATCCAGGCCCTACCCCAGGCGCGTGGGGGCACGGGCAAGGCGGTTTTCTACAACGGCGAGTTCTACGTCATGGGCGGCGAGACCCTGACCGGCGCCGGGGCCACCCCGGCCGGGGTGTACGATCGGGTCGACGTGTACAACCCGGTCGCCAAGACTTGGCGGCTGGGGGTGCCGATGTCGGTCGCTCGCCATGGTATCTTCCCGCTGTTGGCGACGACCGCCCAAGGTGGGACCAATATCTATGTCGCCGGCGGCGGGGTCGCGGCCGGGAACTCGCAGTCGGCCGTGCTGGACGCCTACCTTTTGACTTCGCCCGCCGCCCCATCCCCGACGCTGCCCGCCGCTCCGACCGGGCTGACGGCCCAGGGGGCGCTGCCCACCCGGGTGGTGCTCGCCTGGCAGGACGCCGCCACCAATGAGACTGGCTACCAGATCGAGCGGAAGACCGGCACCGGAACCTACGCCGTGATCGCAACGGTGGCCGCCGGGGTGATCAGCTACACGGACGTGACGGCCCTGGGAGGCACGGCGTACACCTACCGGGCGGCGGCCAAGAACACGGCCGGCCTCTCCGCGTACACGAACGAGGCGACCGTCACCCCGCCGGCCCTCTCGAACACCCCGTACGGCGTCTCGCCGTGGGCGGTCGGGGCGACGATCGAGGCGGAGACCTTCGACTACGGCGGGCAGGGGGTGGGGTACTCCGACACCTCGCCGGCCAACGAGGGCGGGGCCTACAGGAACACCGGCGTGGACATCGAGGCCACGACCGATGTCGGCGGTGGGTTCAACGTCGGGTATGCCAAGCCCGGGGAGTGGGTGGGGTACACGGTCAGCGTGGGCCCCGCCGGCACTTTCACCCTGGAGCTGCGGGTGGCCGCCTCGGGGGCCGGCGGGAAGTTCCACGTCGAGGTCGCCGGGGTGGACAAGACCGGGTCGTTGGCCATCCCGGACACCGGGGGCTGGCAGACCTGGCGGACGCTCAGCGTCCCGGTCCAGCTATCCGCCGGGGTACAGGTGGTGCGGGTGGTGTGGGACGCCGTCGGCACCTCCGGGTACGCCGGCAACCTGAACTGGCTGAAGCTGACCGCCGCTGCCACCGCCCCGGGCGTGCCGGCCGCCCCGTCCGGGCTGACCGCCACCGACTCACCGACCCAAGTGAACCTGACCTGGACGGACAACTCGTCCAACGAGACCGGGTTCGTCATCGAGCGGGCCGCTAACGGCGGCGCCTTCCAGGTGATCGCCACGGTCGGTCCGGGGGTGACCGCTTACGCCGACGCCTCCGCCTGGGCCAGTACCAGCTACACCTACCGGGTGGGGGCCACCGGGTCGGCCGGCAACTCGGCGTCCAGCAACCTGGCGACCGTCACCACCGCGGCGGCCGTGGTGACCATCACCGACGTCTCTAAGACCGCGGGCAAGGGCACCACCGCCTTCGACTTTGTCGTCGCCCTGTCCCGACCCAGCTCGGTACCGGTGACGCTGCAGTACCAAACGTCCGACGGTACGGCCCTCGCCGGCACCGACTACACGGCCGCCGGGGGCACGCTCACGTTCGCTCCGGGGGAGAAGGCTAAGACGATTAGCGTGCAAGTGGCCCGCAACCGGAAGCAGACTACCCGTGTCTTCTACGTAGACCTGTCCGGGCTGGTGAACGGCACCTTCCTGAAGAGCCGAGCCACCGGGACGATCCTCACGTAATAGCCGGGGTCAGGCAGTGGAGTCCGGAAGTCGTTCCAACTCCCGGACTACGTACTCGGCCAAGGCGTCGAAGGTAAAATGCCGACGCAGGTGTTCTTGGGCGGCGGCCACCATCCGGTCCAGCCGCTCGCCGGGTAGCCGCAGCCACTCGTCCAGCCGCCCAGTTAAGTCGCCTTGCGGGTCGTAGTAGAAGCACTCGCAACCGTGCCGGAACGGCGCGATGCTCTGGGTCGGCCGGTAGTTCATCACCGGCAGGCTGCCGTACGCCACCACCTCGTAGTGCCGGTAGCAGTCCCACCCGACCCCGCCGGGGGACAGGCACAGGCGGCTCCGGCGGACGGCCTCCCGGAAGCCGTCGGAGGTCAGCCGCTCGCGGGGGGCGAACACCCGCCAGCCCATGCCGGCCACCGCCGCCAGCACCGCGTCGAGTCCTTCCCGGACCGGGATGCCGGCCGCCGTCCCGGCGTAGAACAGGTCGTATGCCTTCTCCCGATCTGGCAACGGCCGTGTGATTGCAGCCACCTCGATACCGAGCGAAAACGGCCGCAATTTCGCCCGCAAGGCGACCCCGGCCGGGAGGTGCCGGGTCGCCCCAGCGCAGGCCCCGCGGGGCAGCACGGCTTCCAGGGTGTGCCAGTGGTTGTCGGCCAGCTCACGTTTAAAGTACAGTTGGCAGCGGCGGAGCAGCTTGCGGTCGCGGGGGTGGATGCTGATGTGGTCCGTCTGGTCAAGCACGGCCAGTTTCACACGCCCGCCCCGGGCAGCGTACAAGACGAGGGAGCGGAACACCGCCCCCATGACCACCCGGGCGGCGTGCCCGGCCCACGACTGGCCCTCGCTGTTCACCGGACCCAGGCACCGGCTCACCACCACGTCATAAGGCTGGCGGTGGGAGACCCATCCCGCCCGGCCCAGTGCCCGGGCGAGTCCGAGGAGGCGGCGGGCTGGTCCCTCTCGCCGGCGGTCGTAGGAGCGGGTGTCCCGCCAACGGAACCGGGTGTCGATGAAAAGGGTGCGGTCCGGGAACCGCTCCCGGAGGAGGGGTTGAAAGCCGAGTTCGAGGGTCGCCATTGGTGTGCTCGTGTGCCTGCAGTCAACTGCCGGCGCGGTCGGCCGCCTACTCAGTGAGTTTGTACTCCCGCACCTTAGGCAGCCACTGCGGGTTCCACGGACAGTTGAACGCCCCGTTGCCGCCCATGGACAGCCGGTAGGCGACGATCTGGTTGCCGATGTACGCCCCACCTCCGCCGGACACCGATAGCATTGCACTGGGGAAGTAGAAGGCCCCGGAGATCGACATGGCCCCTCCGCCGGAACATGGTGGCGGTGGTGGTCAGACCGCGCGCCTGCCACAGGGCCATCCCCTGGTACGGGCCGGATGTCGGCGGGGTCCAGGTGACGGTCGCCGACCCGGTGATTGAGATGTCCGTGTTTGTGGTCGACCCGCCCACGTCTGGGGCGTTGTATAGCATCACCCCGGTGGCCGTCAGCGAGGTGCCCACGTTGCCGCTGAACTTGAACCCGCCCCCCCGCATGTAGTAGATGCCGGGGGCCATGACCACCGACTCCTGACCGGAGAACGACAGCCCGCCGTCGTACACCCCCGGCTGGAGGTAGTAGGTCTTGGCTCCGCCGCCGGCGTTCACCACCGTCGCCTGTTTGAGAGTCTGACTGGTCATGCCGAATGGGTTGGGCGGTAGGAGGAACCGGAACGGGTCCGGGGTGGGCGGCACCCCGGTGTTGAGTGGGCCAACCAGGTTGCCCGAGTTATTCAACTGCACACCGCCAGTCACCTCGTACGATTTGGCGGTCAAAGTGCAGCCGGTGCCGCTGGCCGTGACCGCGTCCGAGGCAGTCGAGTTGACGATCACCGGGGCGTTCGGGGTGTAACCCAGCCCGTTGCCGTTGATGGACAGGCTGCCAGACCCCGTTGGGTCGGTCACCAAGATGCCGACTGAGTTCGGGGACCACTGGCCACGGGCTACCGCCCGGGCCGGCACCGGCAGGACGCCCGAGCCGAAGATGCTGCTGAACCCCCGCCGCTGGTTGAACTGCACCAGCACCTCGGCGTACCCGTCCTTGCCGACCGCGTCCCCGGCCTGCGGCGGGATGTTCACCGTCACCGTCGTGTTCGTCTTGTCGTCCGTGTACCCGTTGGCCGCCGCCACCGCCTTGGCGTGGGCAGCGATCGACCCGGTCAGGTCCTTGCCGTCGTCGCTCCCGAAGGCGTTGGTGTAGGTGGCGAACAGGTCGGCGGCGGCGGCCAGGGCGGCGGCGTCGGCCGTCGCCTGCGCCCGCCGGCGGTTGTCATACATCAGGCTGCCCTCCAGGGCCAGGGCCACGATGCTGACCAACAGCGGCAGGCACAGGGCCACTTTGACGGCCACGACCCCGCGGCGGGAGGGGGTTGGGCGGGTGCGAGAGAACATGGCGGCTCCTAGGCCGGCGGGGTTACTGGGACACCGGCACCCGGGAGGTGCTGGTCAGGGTCATAGCGGGGATGAACGGCACCTCCGGCCGCCAGAGGTAGCTGACCGTCACCGTCACGTAGTTGGCCGTCACCGCCCCGGTGGTGGTGGACACCAGCCGGGCCGACTTGTTGGTGCCCCCGTCCCAGGCCACCGTGGTGGTCAGCTGGGCCCGGGCCATGCCGGCGGCCTTGGCCAGCACCACGTTCTGGGTGACGCTGTCCTGGGTGGCCGCCGGCTTGCCCGCCTCCCGGGCGTAGTCGTCCCCGCGGACCGAGGCGTACCGGGCCGCCTCCCGGGCCAGGTAGGCCGTCTGGTTATAGCGGAACACCCCCAACCCGGTGACGATCAGGCCGAACAGGAACAGCACCAGGATGGGGGACACCACCGCCATCTCGACCACCGCCGCCCCGCGGCGGGGCTGGCTAACGCGCACAATCATGACGCCGCTCCGGACGGGGGTGTGGGTGTCAGCCTTGGGGGACCACCGGCGCCCGAGCCTGCCGGACGGTCCGCACCAGGTTGACCGTCTTGCGGATGCCCGGCATGCCGGTCAGGGTGCGGAAGGTGTAGCTCACGCTCACCTCGACGTACGGCTGGCCGGCGGCGTCGGTGCCGATGCCGGTGGCGACCGTCGGTTTGTTGTTCGGGTCGTTCAAGTTGGGGGCGTCGGCCAGGGCCGCCTCGGCCACCGTCTTGTACGGGGACTCGGCCTGGGCGTACGGGTCGCTGTGGTACAGGGCCCCGTTGCGGGCGGCGTTGGTGATCGTCTGGGAGAAGTACAGGATGCGGGCGTAGTCGCACCCGACGGCCACCAGGAAGGCGAGCAGCGGCAGGAGGACGGCCATCTCGACGGACGCCGCCCCCCGGCGGGCGAGGCGGGGCCGAAGGGGGCGGCAAATCATGGACAACGCTCCGGTCATTACTTACCGCTGCTCCAGCTAAGCAGACACTGACATCTGCCGTGCTTCAGAGCGGCGGGTAGTAAGAGAAATACCTTTAGGTGTTACGTAGTTGCCGCCCTTGGGAACTGGATGTGGGGCTTGGCGAGGTAGGCCCGGACAGCGTTCCGGACGATCGCCGCCTTCGCCTCGACCCAGCTCACGCCTCGCGCGAAGCAGTACGCCTCCAGCCGCAGGAACGCCCGCAGGGCCAGCCCGATGTGGTTCCGCTGCGCCTTGGCCGACCGGCACTGACACCGCTCGACCCCGGTACACGGTTTGATTCCCCGGTGGTAGCTCTCGATGGCCCAGGAGAACTCCGCGTACTGCCGCCGGGTCAGGTCGGTCATCGCCAGGTCGCTGGTCGCCCAGTGCTCGGTGCCCCCGTCCGGGGAGGCGATCCCGAACACCTTGACCAGACCGTAGCCCGGCAGCCAGACCTCCGTCCCCGCCGCGGCCACGGGCACGTCCTTCACCGCTCGGGTCCCCGGCCGGTCCCGGTTGACCAGGCGGTTCGACTTCAGCCGGGTGAGCCCGTGCCAGCCGCAGCCGCGGACCAGCTTGAGGTTGTCCAGGCTGGCGTACCAGCCGTCGAACGCCACGCAGCGGGGGGCGAAGCCCCGTCCCTGGGCGGCCAGGAGCAGGGCGGCGAAGTGGTCGTTCTTGGTCAGCCCGTCGGCCTTGTCGTACAGGCGGTCGTCGCACGGGATGTGGCGGTCGCCGTCGGTCCAGAGCAGCGTCACGAGGTTGATCCCCTTGACGACAGCGTGGTGCTTGCCGGACCAGTGGCGAGTGACCAGTTCGATGGACCGGGCGTGGGGCTTGTCGAGGGTGGAGTCGTCGAGGACCAGCAGCCCGGCGGTCCGATCGACCGGCGGCGCGGCCTCGACCCAGAGGTCACCCGGGTCGGGTTCGAGGCGGTGCAGGAGGCGGGTGAAGGCGTCGTGGGCCGGCGGGTCGGGCCGATCAGGCTGCACGCGGGCGGCCTCGGCGGCGGAGTAGCCCCGTGGGGTGGCCAGGGCGAACGGGATGTAATCCTCAGCTCCGCGCTTCGGCGCGTTCATGGCCCGAACGTACCGCCGGAAAGCCACCCGCGCAAGC
>JAYVUZ010000168.1:0-15166 GCA_043787415.1 Fimbriiglobus sp.
CGAGCGCGTCCCCGAGGTACGCGAACGGGAACCCGTAGCTGGCGAAACCATCGTCGCGCTTGTTGAGCGCCCACCACGTGCCGTATTCTCTTTGTACGCCAGCAGGTACTTCCGCCGGCCGTCGGCGAACGCCCGCAGCGGATACTCGTGGCCGCGGCCCGGCTGGGTGGAGTCGGCGGCGGTCGTCCGCAGGAACGCCTCGGTCGTCTCCAACTTGCGGGTGTCGGCCTTCACCTCCGCCTCAATGAGCGTGCGGAGTTGGGCCACGATCGGCCCGAGGGTCTTCCAGTCGAGCTGCGTGTCGGCGATCTCGCGGACGTTGGCCAGGTACTTGGCTCGCAGGCTGGGCACGGCCAGGATTCTACTCCGCAGCGGCTTACGAGCGTCGGTCAGCCCGATCAGCGGGTCGAGGTCCAAGCTCCCGCTGCCACCACCCGGCCGGTCGCCGCCACCCGGGGGACCGCCAAAATCGCCGCCGCCCGGAGGGCCACCCGGGAACCCGCCGCCGAAGCCGCCCGGCCCGCCGCCCGGTGGGCCGGCGTCCCGCAGCTCCATGAACCGCTTCCGCTGGTCGGGGGTGAGCAGGGCGTCCAGCTTGCCGTCGGTGTCCTTCTGGAGGTCGGCCAGCTTCTTTTTCTGGTCGTCGGTCAGGCTGAGCATGTCGGAGAGCGGCCCGGGCAGCAGCTGCCCCGGCCGCGGCGTCCGCACGGCGAACCCGCCGCCGCCGCCACCGGTGCCCGGCCCCTGGGGCGGGCGGAAACACTCGTTCATGTCGTGGGCGACGACGTGGAACTGGCCCTTCGGGTCCAGGTACAGGCTGTAGTCGCTGGCCCGCGCCCAGTACCCGTCGCAGTTGATCAGGGCCACGTCCACGGCCAGGAACCAGAGCAGCCCGTCGAGGTCGAGTATCGGCTTGAGGGCCGCTTCCAGTTGGTCCGGCGGGGTGGTGTTGAGCGTCTTGCACAGCTTGACCAGGGCGGCCCACGCCTTCGGGTCGTCCGTGCTCTTGATCTCGAACCGCCGCTTGTACGCCTCCGGGTCGTCCCCGCTGAACTCCAGCCCCCCGCCGCCGCCCGGGCTGCCGCGGACCTTCCACCGGGTGCCCGCGTCGGTGCCGAAGTTCTCCTTCAGGAACGGCTTGTCGAACTGCTGGACGCTCGTGTACACCCCCCAGCTCTCGCCGTTGACAACCACTTTCACCAGGTTGGCCTTGGGCGTCGGCAGGTGCGGCCGGCTGACGGCCGAGTACAGTACGGTCGAGAGGAACGTCGGGTCTTCGTGGCCGTTGAGCAGGTTGAGCGTCTTGGCTCCGTACAGCCGCTGCTTGTCGAAGGCGTAGTCCAGGCTCAGGTTGAGCGACCGCTTCTGGCCGGCCTTCACCATCATGTACGACGACATGCCGCGGAAGTGGACACCCACCTGCGGGTAGTCCTTACCGTCCACCTTGAGGCCGCAGGGCACGTCCACGTCGGTGCCGTGGAAGTCCTCCAGGGCCTGCTCCCAATCGGCCTCCTCGAAGGTGAGGAACAGGGTTCGCAGCACCGTCGGGTCGTACAGCGGTTTGGTCGGGAAGGTAGTGACGGAGGCCGGATCGACCTTCGGCCCGGGGCCGGTGGTCGGGCCGCCGCCCGTGCCGCCGCGCGGGCCGAACCGCCGCGGGGCGGGCCGGCTCTTGAGCGACTCGCGGGCCTTGGCCCGCTCGACCAGGTCCAGCTTGCCGTTGCCGTCGGCGTCGAACTCTTTGAGGACTTTGCGAGTGGCGCCCATGCCGGGCGGGCCGAACCCGCCGCCGGGGCCGGGCGGTTGGGCGAGGCCGCCGCCGGCCAGCAGCGCGGCGGCGGTCAGGGAACGGGCGAGCATGGCGGCTCCGGTGCGAAAATCGGTCCTCGCACTCTACACCCGGCGAGTGGTTTCTTCTTGCCGGCTCCGCCGAACTCTCATGCCGGCTTCACCGGCGTGCGCCGGTCACTCCAACACGAACTCGCCGTCGTCGGCCTTCTCCAGCAGCTCGACCTTCTCCAGCGTCAGGGCGCTGTCCTTCTTGCCGTCCTTGGTGCCCGCCTCCGTGTGCGGCACCTGCACCCCCTGCACCGCCTTGTGGTTGCTGTAGGTGGTCTCCTTCTGCACCTCCATGCCCTCGTCGGTGCCCTTGTAGCCGAGCCGCACCAGCAGCCCGGACGTCTTGCTGAACGCCAGCGTCACCGGCTTGTGCTTGGCGTGTTCGACCACCACCGCCACGGCCGGGTCGCCGTCCACCGCCACCTCCGGGCCGGCCTTCAGGGTGTACTCGTCGCCTTTCAGGAGCGGCACCAGCCGGGTCAGGCTCTCGGCGTACAGCTCGTCCTGCTCGCTCGTCACCTGCTCGTCCTTGACCGGGAACGGCATCCCGTTGAGGGTGACCGTCAGCTTGTCGCCGCTGAGCAACTGCTTGACCTTCAGCTCCATGCCGCCCAGGCTGATGGTGCCGTCCAGCTTCCGCTTGCCGGGGTACTGGGTGAGACTGGTGACCGTCACCTCGGACTCCATGCCGGAGACGGTGATGGTGCCCTTGTGGGTGGTCCGCTGGGCGGTGAACTTGGCCAGCAGGTCGGCCCCGCCGTGGGCCTTGACGGCTTTTTCGATCACGGCCTTGGGGGAGTCGTCGGCCGCCGCCGGCAGGGCCAGCCCGAGGGCCAGGGAAAGGGTGAGTGCGCGCATGGGAAACCTGTGCGGGTGGAATGGGCGGGGACAAGGTACGGCGCCGGCGGGGGGCGGTCAGTCGGTGCCGAACAGGCCGGCGTCCACGGTCTCCAGCATTTCGTACTTCTCAATGGCGCTCTCGGACGACTTGTTCCCGCCGAGCGTGACCGTGGTGCGGTGGGGCATCTGCACGCCGCCGGCCGCCTTGTAGTCGGCGTACACCGTCACCCGCTCGGCCTCGCCGCCGTCCTCTCCCCGGCCCTTGCGGCTGGACCGCACCAGCACGCCACTCTCGGCGTCGAAGTGCAGGGTCACGTCCGGCTTGTCCTTGTGGCTGACCAGCACCCCGACCGCCTTCTTGCCGTCCACCTCCAGCCCGTCGGCCGGCTTGAGGGTGTAGTCGGCGGTCACCAGTGGGGTGAGTCGGGTGAGCGACTGGACGTACATGCTGGCCACCGCGTCGGCCGCCTGCTCGTCCGGCACCGGAAGGGCGTTGCCGCCGATGGACATGCTCAGCTTGGAGCCGTTGACCACCTGCACCAGCGGCAGGTCCATGCCGCCGACGGTCAGGGTGCCCGTCACCTTGGCCTTGTCCGGGTACAGGTTGAGGATCTCGCCCTTCAGTTCGATTTCCATGCCCATGGCGAAGACGGTGCCGCGGAACGGGGCCTTGTACCCCTTGTATTTGGCCAGCAGGTCGGCCCCGCCGTGGGCTTTGACGGCCTTCTCGACCACCGCCTTCGGGTCGTCGGCGGCCGGCAGGGCCAGGGCGAGGGTGAGCGTCAGGCACGACAACATGAGGCGGCTCCGCGGAAGTTCGGGGTGTCCATCTTATTCGACGGTGACCGACCATTCTTTCGTAGTCTGGTGACGAGTCTTCGAGGCCCACCGTGCCGGTGAAGGTGGCTGGCGGTGGGCCTCGAAGACTCGGCACCACCCTACTCGAACAGCGCCGGCCCGCTCGCCTCCCCCTTCGGCGGGGGTGGCTGCCGCTTGAGCAGGTGGTACGCCTTCGGCTGGGCCAGCCGGCCGCGGGGCGACCGCACGATGTACTGCTCCCGCAGCAGGTACGGCTCGATGTCGTCCGTCAGCGTGTCGCCGGCGATGTTCAGGGTGGCGGCCAGGGCGTCGCCGCCGGTCGGCCCGCCGCCGAACGCCTCGATCAGCACTTCCAGGTAGCGGCGGTCGTTCTTGTCCAGCCCGTACGGGTCCACCTCCTGGCGGTCGAGGGCTTCTTTGGCCAGTGCTTCGTCGATCATCACGTCGCCGGGGCGGGTACCGGCGACGTAGATGCGTGCCCAGTGCAGCCGGGCGTTGGCCACCCGCGGCGTGCCCCGGCTGCGGCGGGCCAGCTCCACGCACGCCCCGGCGGTGATGGGCGTTTGCAGCTTGGCGGCGTTCACCCGGACGATTTCCGCGAGTTCGTCCACCGTGTAGTAGTCGAGGTGTTCCCGCATCTTGAAGCGGTCCCGCATGGGGCCGCTCAACATGCCGCCGCGGGTGGTCGCCCCGATCAGGGTGAACCGCTTGAGGGCCATGTTCAGCGTGCGGGCCGACATCCCCTCGCCGATCACGATGTCGATGCGGAAGTCTTCCATCGCCGGGTAGATGAACTCCTCCACCACCCGCGGCAGCCGGTGAATCTCGTCGATGAACAGGATGCCGCCCTCCTCCAGGTTGGTGAGGAACGGCAGCAGGTCGCCGGGCTTGGCCAGGGCCGGGCCGCTGGTCATTTGCAGGTTGACGCCGAGTTCGTTCGGCAGCACGGTGGCGAAGGTGGTCTTGCCGAGGCCGGGGGGGCCGTCGAACAGGATGTGGCCGAGCGGCTCGTTCAGCCGGCGGCTGGCCGTCACGGCGATCTGGAGACGCTCGCGGACCCGCACCTGGCCGATGACCTCGGTCAGGAGTTTGGGCCGCAGGGCGGCGTCCACCTTCTTGGCCGGGTCGTCGCCGGCCGGGCCGATTACCTTCTCACGGGACATGGTGCGACTTCTGGCAATCAGGGTGTGGGTAGCGGATGAACGTTCGCGGCGACCCAAGCGAAGAATTCGTCCTGCGTCATTTGATGGGCCGCCAGCCGCATGAACACGTCGTACTGTTCGTTGGTCGGGGCCACAACCTCGAAGCCGTTCAGGACGAGGAACAGTTCCATCGCGGCGTGGCCGATCCGCTTGTTGCCGTCCTGAAAACCGTGGTTGCAGGTCAACGAGTGGCCGATTGCGGCGGCCTTGTCAGCCACCGTCGGGTATAAGTCGGCACCGCCAAATGTGGCCTGCGGCCGTGCAGCGGCGGAGCCGATCTTGCCGCGGTCGAGGATGTCCGTGCCGCCACCAGACCGAGCGATGAGCTGTGCCTGGAGGCGAATCACTTCATCGGCCGTAAGGCAGGTCATTGGGCCAGTCGCCGATACAATTCGGCATTCTTCTGCAACACATAGGTTGACGCTGCCGCGACGGCGCTGCCACGGGCCGCGATGTCGGCCGCGACCTGTTCCAGAAACGCTTCGACGGCCAAGCCTCGTTGCTGGGCCTCGTCTGTGAGCCGCGCAGCCGTCTCGTCCGACACAGTCAAGGTGATCGTACTCATCGCTTGCCTCCCCCGGCGTACACTAGCGTCAGCGCCTCGTCGAGCGTTTTAAACGGCTTGCCGCTGCCGGCCAACTGCTGCACCTTCGCCTGCGCCTCCTGGGCGTTGTGCCCGAGACTCATGAGCGCCTGGTACACGTCGTCCAGCACGTCGGCCGGCGGCAGCTCCGGCTGCGGCGTCGCCGCAGCGGCCGGCTTCCGCCGGGTCTTGGGCTTGTCGTCCACAACGACGGGCGGCGGGTCGTCGGGCGTCAGCCCCGGCTCGCCGACGGGCGTCGGGGCCAGCAGGAACGGGCCGACCTTCTTGTGCAGCGTCGTCGCCACCTGCTCGGCCAACTGGCCGCCGAGTCCTGGCAGCGTGGCCAGCCACTTGCTGTCCTTGCGGTTGATGGCCGCGGCGATCTCCCGCACCGGCCGGGCCAACGCCCGCAGCCCCTTCTTCGGCCCGATTTTACTCACGGTGCAGAGGAGGTCGAAGAACTCCTGCTCGACCTCGGTCTGGAAGCCGAGCATCCGGGGCACGAAGCGGTTGCCGGTGGACGACCCCTCGTAGTACTCGCTGACGAACAGCGACACCTCCCGGCCGGCGTGCAGTTGCAGTTGCCGGCGGGCCGTCTCCGTCACCCACACCTCGTACTCGAGCGGCCCCACCTGCACCCGGGCGGCGTCGCCCACCACCCGGTTCAGCGTGCCGGTGAGTTTGGTAATCATGACTCGTCGTCGTCCTCGTCCGGGTCGGGGGGCGGGTCGAACATGGCCCGGTTGACGCCCTGCACGGTGCCGCCCCGGCCGCCGCTGAACACCGTGGCGCTGGCGTAGTAGTGGCACAGGGCCACGGCCAGCGCGTCGGCCACGTCGTGCGGCTCGGGCGGCTTGGCCAGGCCCAGTTCGCGGGCGATAGCCGCCTGCATCTGCACCTTGTCCGCCCGGCCGTGGCCGCACAGGCTCTTCTTCACCCGCCCCGGGGCGTAGCTGAACGCCGGCACCCCGCGCTGTGCCGCCGCCAGGAAGAAGCAGCCGCGGGCGTGGGCCATGAGGACGGCCGTGCGGGGGTGCTCCGGGTGGGCGTACAGTTGCTCGACCGCCACCGCCCGCGGGCGCCACTGGTCGAGCACCTCACAGACCCCATCGTAAAGCACTTTCACCCGCCGGGCCATGTCGGCAGTGTCGCGGCCGCTGTGCTCGGACCGGACCACCCCCGCTTCGGCGACCCGGGGGCCGGCGGGGGTGAGTTCGAGCACCCCGTACCCGGTCACTTGCAGGCCGGGGTCGAGGCCGAGGATGCGGGCCGGTGCGGCGGACATGCCGGTAGCGTTGCCAGATCGACAGGCGGCGTCAAGGTGAGGCGGCGGGCGGCTTGGTGGCACAGGCTGCCAGCCTGTGCGAACATCGGCACAGGCTGGCAGCCTGTGCCACCGAGTCAGGTCAGGGTGAGGCGGCGGGCGGGTCGGCCGCTGGCAGGGTCGGCCGGCGGTACACGTACCCGGTGTCCACCGGCTCGAACCCGAGGCCGCTCACCAGCCCGATGCCGGCCGCGTCGTCGGCCGGGAACTGGAGCTCGGCGATGGCAAAGAACTGGTCCTGCAAGAACCGCAGCACGTTGGTCAGCAGCAGCTTGCCAAGACCCTGCTTGCGGAGGTCCGGTCGCACCTGCATGTCCAGGATGCCGGCCGACGGGAACCCCCACCGCCAGCCGAACCCCTCCAGTTCCCACAGCACCGCCCGCGCCGCCGGCAGGCCGGTGAGCTTGTCCGTCATCTTGATCTCGACCGGCTCCAGGGTGCCCCAGGTACACTCCTGCCACCAGTCGCCGACGGTGGCCGCCCGCAGCACCTGGGCCTCGTACCGCCGCCGCAGGTGGCCGAAGCGGGTGTCGGCGAGCGTCAGTGGGGCGTCCAACTTGCGGTGGAAGACGCCCACCGCCTCGGCCCGCTGGTAGCCCATTTTGGTCAGGAAGGCGTCGGCGTCCGGCTCACTGGCCAGGACGCCGGGGGTGTTGCTGCCGCCGTACAGGCCGAACAGGTACGGGCTGTTCGGCCACTGGCCGCCGAACGCCACGCTGGTCGCCCCCTCCTCCGTCAGTGCCGCCTCGGCCCGGCGGAGCAGCTCCCGGCCGATGCCCCGCTTGCGGTGGCTGGGCCGCACCAGGACGGCACACACCACCCCGGCGGCCGGGTCCAGGTGGGTCCGCCCCTCGTCCGGGCCGAACCCGGCCAGGGCCAGGCCGACCACCTGATTCGTCTCGTCGTCCACCGCCAGTTGCAGGTCGGCCGGCTGGAAGAAGGGCTTGGCGAACAGCCAGCGCTCGAGCAGGCCGGCCGTGCGGACGGGGTAGCCGCCGCGGCCGGTGACGCACTCGTTCCACACCTCCACTACCGCCGGCGGGTCGGGGTTGCGGCAGGGGCGGTAGACGATCACGCGATGCCCCGGGGACCGAAGTCCCGTTATTATAACCGCGGCGGCGGGCGGGGCAACGACGGCTGCGGCCGTAGGGCACGCATGGCGTGCCGGCTTGCCCCGTCGCGGACCCCCGCCGCCGGCCGGCACGCCATGCGTGCCCTACGGTTTTTTCCGGTCCAGCCCGTTCAGCCAGGCCGACGTGTGCCGGCCGACGCTGTCCGGGGTGTGGGCGGCCTCGGCCGGGGCGTCGGTGAGGGTCTGCTTGGCCGCCCGCCGGCGGGCTTTACCGCCCCGCTTCTTGATGGTCCGCTTCAGCTCGCGGAGCGTCCGTTTGTCCGGGTCCGGCGGCATACACTGGCCCCCATGCGATTGCTGATCGTCACCGACGCCTGGCACCCGCAGGTGAATGGCGTCGTCCGCACCCTGGACGCCACCGCCCGCACGCTGCGGGGCTGGGGCCATGAGGTGACGGTACTGGAGCCGTCCGGGTTCGCGCAGGTGGGGGTGCCGTTCTACCCCGAAATCCGCCTGGCCCTGCCGCCGCCGCACCGCGTCTGGGACCAGGTGCGGCGACTCGCCCCGCACCACATTCACATCAGCACCGAGGGGCCGCTCGGCCTGCTGGTTCGGCACCTGTGCGTCCGCACCGGCTGGCGGTTCAGCACCTCCTACCACACCAAGTACCCCGAGTACCTGCACACCCTGGCCCGGGTGCCGCCGGCGGTGACGGACCGCCTGCTGCGGTGGTTCCACGACGCCGGGTCGGCGCTCATGGTGGCGACGCCGTCGCTGGAGACGGAGCTGCTGGCCCGCGGGTTCCGGGGGCCGGTCCGCCGCTGGGGCCGGGGGGTGGACCTGAGCCTGTTCCGGCCGCGGCCGAAGACCGACTCGCCGTTCCCCCGGCCGGTGCTCCTCTATGCGGGGCGGGTGTCGGCCGAGAAGAACCTGCCGGCCTTTCTGAGCCTGGACGTGCCGGGAACGAAGGTGGTGGTCGGCGACGGGCCGACCCGGGCCGACTTGGAGCAGCGGTTCCCGGACGCCAAGTTCCTCGGCTACCGCACCGGCGACGCCCTGGCCGCTTGCTACGCCGCCGCCGACCTGTTCGTGTTCCCCAGCCGCACCGACACCTTCGGGCTGGTGGTCATCGAGGCACTGGCCAGCGGGCTGCCGGTGGCCGCCTTCCCGGTGACCGGGCCGCTGGACACGCTGACGCGGCCGGAACTCGGGGCGCTGGACGACGACCTGGGTGAAGCCGTGCGGCGGGCGCTGCGGGACGGCGACCCGGCCGCGTGCGCCGCCGAGGGGGCCAAGTACACCTGGGAGGCGTGTACCCGGCAGTTCCTGGCCAACGAGGTGCCGGCGGGAATCCCGAACCCCTGTCCCGTAAGACGTTTGGAAGCCGTTCAGTAATTCCGCAGGAATTCGACTGGCATCTCTTGTGAGGCCTGCTATGATCCGCGCACCGGGCCGATAACGTCCCGGACCGACCGTGACCGCTGCCCCTGTTCGACCGTCCTGGTCCCGCTGATCTGAGTTCACCTCTGACCACGGCCCCAAGATCGATCGCCCGGTGCCGCCAACGGATCGCCGGCCGTATGCCGGTCCCGGATCGCGTGTCCGTCCCCGCCGGCCCTCGCCGGACGGGGTGGTTTGTGGGTTTCGTGTTGCGGTCGCACTGCGGCCGCGGAGAGTGACTCGTGAAGAAGTTGTACGTGGGCAATCTGCCCTTCGGCACCACCCAGGATGACCTGGTGCAGTTGTTCGGGCAGTACGGCCAGGTGGCCAGCGCCCAGATCGTCATGGACCGGGACACCGGCCGCAGCCGGGGGTTCGGTTTCGTCGAAATGCAGTCCGGTGGCGACGAGGCCATCCAGGGCACCAACAATCTGGACTTCCAGGGCCGGACCCTGACCGTCAACGAGGCCAAGCCGCGTGAGGGCGGTGGCGGCGGTGGCGGCGGCGGTCGCTCGGGCGGCTACGGCGGCGGTGGCGGCGGCCGCTCGGGTGGCGGCGGCGGCTACGGTGGTGGCGGCAGCGGCGGCGGTGGCGGCGGCTACGGTGGTGGCGGCGGCGGTCGCTCGAGTGGCGGCGGCGGTTACGGCGGTGGCGGCGGCGGTCGCGGCGGGTACTAAGCCCAGCCGGCCGGAATGAAACACATCGACGCCTCCGCCATCGGCGGGGGCGTTTTTTCGTGTCCGGACCGACAGGGTTCGTAGCCCGACGCGCGATCGCGGGTGGTTGTCCCTTGCTCGCGCGTCGGGCTACGAACCCCAGCCCTACCCCGCGTCCGACTCCCGCAGCGGCAGCGTGGCCAGGTCGGTGCCGGTGCCGGGCGTGGCCTCCGGGTGTTTGTCCCACCAGCCGACCGCCCGCTCCTCCGTCCAGTCCGCCGCACACGCACACGCCGCCAGCGCCACCTCCAGGTCGCCGGCCGTCGGGTACCGCTTGTCCGCCGACTTGTGCAGGCAGCGGGCGACGACCGCCGCCAGGTCGTGCGGCACGTGCGGGTTCCGCTTGGCCAGCGGGTCCGGCGTGTCGTTCACCACGGCCAGCAGCGTCTTCATCGGGTTGTCCCGGTGGAACGCCTCGGCCCCGGTCAGCAGGTAGTAGGCCACGCTGCCCAGGCTGAACAGGTCGCTGCGGCCGTCCAGCGGCATCCCGGACGCCTGCTCCGGACTCATGTACTCGGGGGTGCCGACGATCAGCCCCTCGCGGGTGATCTTGCTGGCCGGGTCGATCTGGTCGGCCAGCGAGTGGACCAGCCCGAAGTCCAGCACTTTCGCCCGGTCGTGCGGCGTGCCGGCCGGGAAGACGAGGATGTTGCCCGGCTTCACGTCCCGGTGGACGAGTCCGTGCTCGTGGGCCTCCCGCAGCGCCCCGCACACCTGCCGCAGCAGGTGAACCACCCGCTCGGCCGGCTGCGGCCCGTGGCGGGCCACCAGTTCCTCCAGGCTCACCCCCGGCAGGTACTCCATGACGTAGTAGAAGGTGCCGTCGTCCGCCTTGCCGTAGTCGTAAATCTCGACCGTGTTCGGGTGGCGGAGAGCAGCCGTGGCCTGCACTTCGCGCTCGAACCGTCGCACTTGCTCCGGATTATTTAGGTAGCGGGGGTGGATCCGCTTGAGGGCGCACGGCCGCTTGAGGCGGTGGTGCTCGGCCAGGTACACCTCGCCCATGCCGCCGTACCCGAGCTTCCGCCGCAGCCGGTACTGGCCGAGCTGGCGGATGGTCTCCCGGGCGGTCTGCACTTCGGCCCGCAGGGCTTCGGTCTTGGCCAGCCCGAACACGCTGAACCCGGCGGCGGCGGCCAGCACCACCCCGGACACGAAAAACAGGGTGCCGGCGTGCCGGGCGGTCGGGGCGTGGGCGACCACCGCCGCCCCGTTGGCCAGCAGGGCGACGGCGCAGATGCCGGCCGCCGCCCCCAGCCCGCGGGCCAGGGTGTTCGGCACCAGCGCCCCGTGGAAGGCGATGAGGGCGGCCCAGTTGAGCAGCACCACCAGGGCGGCCGCCAGCAGGGCCGTCTGCTCCTGGGGCGGCTGATCCGGGTCGGCCGGCACGCCGATGAGCACCTGGAACTGGAAGTAGGCGAAGAAGACGGTCATGCCGCCGAACACGGCCAGCTCGAACGCCCGTAGGACGTTGAGCGACAGCCCCCGCGGCCGGTTCAGGAACCCGGCCGTGGCCAGTAGCGCGACCAACATGCCCAGGCAGGTGGCCAGCCCGCTGCGGCCGAGGGCGTCCCGGCCGAACACCGGCCAATCGTTGGCCGCGAACACGGCGTAGAAGCCGAACGGCAGGGCGGCGATCAGGCAGCACAGCCGCATCTGCCGCTGGAACGCCCCCGCCCCGACCGGCTCGGGCGGCGGGGTGGGTGAGGCGCCGGCCGACCAGCCGGCCGGCAGGGGCGGGGGCAGCACCACCGACCCGCTCAGCTCGAAGTCGGTGGTGGACACGTCCCCCTCGGCCGGCCGGCCGGCCGGCACGGCCTGGGTGCGGGGCGGCTTCGGGGGCCGGGGCGGGCGGGCCGTCTGGGACATGCGAGTGGACCCGCGGTGCGGGTGTGGGGTCAGGTGATTGTACGGATCGGCCGCCGCCACACCAGCACCCACCGGCCGGCCGCCGTCAGCAGCACGGCCAGCACGCTGAGCAGCACGAACAGCGTGAGGGTGATGTTCAGATACCCCGTCACGACGAGCGGCTGGCCGGCCGGGTTGCCGTCCGCGAGCATGGCCCGGCCACGGTCCACCAGCTCTGGGAAGCGGTAGAGGATCAGTTGCGTGCCGGCGGTCAGCGTCGTGGTCGTCACCCAGGCTAGCGGCAGCAGCGTCACCCAGGCGTACCGGCCGCGGCCGTGGTTGATGAGCCACGTCGTCACCAGGGTGAGGGCCAGCACGGACAGCAGTTGGTTGGCAACCCCGAACATCGGCCAGATGGTGTCGATACTCCCGGTGTGAATCAACCAGCCCCAGCTACAGGTGATGGCGGCACTCGCCAGCAGGCTACCCGGCAGCCAATCGGCCCTGGCGAACGGGGCGTACACCCGGCCCATGGTTTCTTGCAGCAGGAACCGGCCGATGCGGGTGCCGGCATCAATGGTAGTGAGGATGAACAGGGCCTCGAACATGATGGCGAAGTGGTACCAGTACTTCAGCAGCCAGTCGCCCTTCACCCCGACCCAGCGGAAGGCGTCCTCGAAAATCACCGACATGCCGACGGCCAGCGTGACCGCCCCGCCGGTGCGGCCCCGCAGCGACTCCCCACCGACCTTCTCCTCGACCTCGCCGAGGTTCAGGTGGGCCAGCCCGCCGTCGGCCTTGAGCAGCGGGTCGGAGCCGTACCGCCGCACCACTTCGGCCACTTGCGGCTGCCACCGCGGGGCGTCGTCGATGGCAATGTTGATGTCGTAGTAGAGCTGCGGCGGCAGGGCGGCGGCGGCGATCAGGGCCGTCACCGCCACGACGCCTTCCACGAGCATGGCCCCGTAGCCGATGCCGCGGATGTGGCTCTCCCGCTCGACCATCTTGGGCGTGGTGCCGCTGGACACCAGGGCGTGGAAGCCGCTCACGGCCCCGCACATGACGCAGATGAACACGAACGGGAACAGGTGGCCGCGGAAGGTCGGCCCGCCGTTCAGGAAGGTTTCGTTCAGGATCGGGGCTTGGAGTGGCGGGTTGGCCACGCACACCGACACAATGAGCAGGCCGACGGTGCCGATCTTGAGGAAACTGCTCAGGTAGTCCCGCGGGCCGAGCAGCAGCCACACCGGCAGCACCGCGGCGATGAACCCGTAGGTGGTCAGGGCGATGACCGTCTGGTCGCGGCTAAGGGAGAAGAAGCGTTCGAGCGGCGAGCCGGGGATGTACCCGCCGAGTACGACGGCTCCGAGGGTCATAGCCCCGCCGATGAGCGACGCTTCCACGACGCGGCCGGGGCGGAGCTTGTTCAGGTACAGGCCGACGAGCAGGGCGATGGGGATGGTGCAGGCGATGGTGAACGTGCCCCACGACGACCCGGGGACGACCTGCACGCAACCGGGCGGAAGGGTGTAAGTTATCTGCACAGGCCTCGGGGAGCCGTTGTAGACGTGTGAGCTGTTGTCACCGCTGTAAAGCGGATCGCCCGGACCTTCCGCCGGCCGCACACTTCCGCCCTTGGTCATGGCAACGACGAACGACTCTGGTCGGGGTGTACCCGGATCGGTGACTGTGTACCTAACCCGGCAGCCCGCCGGGAATCGCATGGCGGGCGGGTCGCTGCTAAACTTTTCTGGCGCCAACGGCTCCACCCACAGGTCGGCCGGCACCGTGACCCGCATCCCCGCCGGCAGCTTGGCTTCCTCGCCGCCGAGCGCCTTCACCACCACGAAGCCCAGCCCGGCCAGGGCAATGACGATGATGAACAGAATCGCCACGCTGGCCACCACGCTGACCGGCCGGCCCAGCTCCCGGCGGGCGATCTCGCCCAGCGACTTGCCGTCCGTGCGGGTGCTGACGAACAGCACCAGCATGTCCTGCACCGCCCCCGCCAGGCAGACGCCGACCACCAGCCAGATGAGGCCGGGCATGTACCCGTACTGCAGCGCCAGCACCGGGCCGATGAGCGGGCCGGCCCCACTGATCGCGGCGAAGTGGTGGCCGAACAGCACCCAGCGGTTGGTCGGGTGGTAGTTGGCCCCGTCGTGGAAGCGGGTGGCCGGGGTGACGCGGGTGTCGTCCAGGGCCGCCACCTTCGCCGCCAGGAAGGCCGAGTAGAAGCGGTAGGCGACGGCCAGGACGGCGAGGACGCCGACCATCACCGGCAGGGCGTGCAGCACCAGCCGGCCGTTGTCGTGGTGGTACAGCGTGAGGGCGAAGAGCGGCATCCCGCGAGTGTACCGTGCGAGGGCGTTCTAGGCGAGCGGCCAGCGTAAGCTGGTCCGGTCCGGGCGTCCGGCGACACGATGCCTCCAGCCGGACCAGCTTACGCTGGCCGCTCGCCTAGAACACTTCGCATGATCGTTCCCCAGCACTGGGCCGAGGCCCGCCTCCGCGAACGCATCAGTGGCCGGCAAGTGACCGTCCGCCGGTTCGGCTGGTCGGACGCCAGCGTGGCCGACGCCGAGCGGCACGCCGCCGAACGGGTCGCCGAGGCAATAGGCCGTGTCCGGGCCGGCGAGTCGGTGCCCCGCCGCGAGCGGAAGCTCGTTTACGGCGGGGCTGAGGGGCTGCCCATCCGCGAGGAGGTCGTCGGCCGGCACGGGTCGGCGGTCCTCACCCGCAACGGCTACGGGGCGGTCTGCCTCAACACCCCGGACGTGCTGTTCGCCGACATCGATCTGGAGCAGAGGCTGACGCTCCTGTGGGGCCAGTGCGGCGCTGTGCTCTTGCTGCTGGCCGCCCTCGGGGCGTGTGTGGCTGCTCGGTGGCAAACGGTCGCGGCACTGGTGGCCGCGGCGGTCGGGATACTGTTGGTCGAGCGGCTGGCCTTCTGGTGGAGACGGCGGAAGAACAAGTTTGAACGGCAGGCGCGGGGGCGGATCGCCCGCTTCGCGGCGGCTCACCCCGACTGGCACCTGCGGGTGTACCGCACCCCGGCCGGGTTCCGCGTGCTGGTGCTGCACCGACTGTTCGACCCGGCGTCCGACGAGGTGACCGCCTGCTTCCGCGAACTGGGCACCGATCCGGTGTACGCCCAGATGTGCCGGCTACAGAACTGCTTCCGAGCGCGGGTCAGCCCGAAGCCGTGGCGGGTCGGGGTGACGGACCATATCCGCCCGCACCGCGGGGCGTGGCCGGTGGCCGCGGGGTGGTTGCCGGGACGGGCGGCGTGGGTGGCCCGGTACGACGACAAGGCGAGGGGGTTTGCCGCGTGCCGGTTCGAGTTCGCCGTCGGGGGCGGGGGGAGTGTGCCGGCGGCCGAGGCCGTCCGCCGGCTGCACGACGAGTTGTGTCGGGCGGACGGCGGGCTGCCGCTGGGGTGAGGGTTCGTAGCCCGACGCGCAAGCGAGGGGACACACCTCG
>JAYVUZ010000169.1:0-7887 GCA_043787415.1 Fimbriiglobus sp.
GGCGTAGCCGGCCTGTTCTGGGCGTTCGCTGCCCTCGCTCGTCCGGCCTGAGCGACCAAGAAGCCGCTCACCAGTCCCTACGCTGAGGCCACTACCTAGGCCCGAATTAAGAGTCAAATCTAAAAACAGTAAGATAGAGCGGGCTATAGTCCTGACAGACGAGGCTGTTGTCTGTATTAGAAAAGACGTAAGATTTTCACTAGTAGCTTTTGAGCGAGATATAGCACAAACTCAAGATGTCGATAAATTCTGCAGAAAGATTGCTTTAGATATGGCATACGCGATAAGGTGCTGGCACCGGCGAACAGGAGTGTCGCTATTCTTAGTAGAGAACGCAGAGAACGAGCAGTCAGCGACAGAATTGCGAGCCATTATATTTTAATTCGCATTATTCGCAAACTATTTTGACACGCCATCATTAAATAGAGAGTACGGAAGTAACGCCAAAATAACAGCTGAACTTCTTGTTTACGCCGATGACTAATAAGCCCTGAGCATCTTCGCGATACCGCTGCGATTATTAGAGCAAAAGCAATAACTCAAATTGAACTGCAAGAGACTATGAAGCACTATTTGAGCTTAGGCTTACTAAATTAGCGATAAAGCGACTTCGGCTCTCGCTTTTGCCTGTCTGCCGTCGACGGCCACCGGGCACTAGTCGAGTACCACGTTGCCGGGCCGGTCCGGTCTTCGACGTGGGACGCCATCCCCGTCGAAGACCAGATCGTCACCGGCCCGGAGCCGTCGCGTCCGATCGAGAAACCGTTTGACGCTCGCCGGGTCGTCCACGTACACCCAGACGAAGTGCCGGACCCCGTCCGACCCGACCGCAGGCAGCCGCTGGCGGCCCCGGCGGGTGACCGCCACCAGGAGTTGACAGGCGAACACGAGCAGCGGGATCGCGGCCAGCGTCGCGGCGGTCAGGACGACCGGGTAGAAGACGGCCGGGGGAATCGTCAGCGGTTCCATGATCCACACCGCCCCGGGAGAAACGGGCGAACGCCCGTCGCAAGGGCACACGGGCTAGGAGTCGCTAATTCTACCGCAGTTGTCCAGAGGGAAGCTCGGTTTAATCGGTTCGCCGTGGTGTCCCGCCGTCACCGCCGGGCCCGCAGCTTCTCGACGATCCCCGGGTTCGGGTCGGCCGCCGCGGCCTTGACCTCCAGCCACTCGTGGTACGCCCGGGCCGCGGCCTCCAGCCGCGCCAGAACCACCGGGTCGCGGTAGTCGCCGAACTGGGCGATGTAGGCGGCCGTCAGGGCCGACTGCCCGACCTGCGCGGCGTGGTGCGTCCACGGGCGGAGTTCCCGCTCGAGGTCGGCCAGCGTGGCCCGGCCGGCGTCCCAGTCCTCCTGGAAGTTGGCCGCCGGCTTCACCCGATCGCTGGCCATGACGGCCGCCCGCCAGGTCAGGGCGGCCTCGTGCAGCCGGGCCCGGTCCTCGGCCTGCTGGGCCTCCAGCCGGGGCACCAGGGCGTCCCAGCTCGCGGCCACGAGCGGCCGGAACCGCGCCGGGTCGTACCGGCCGAGCGTGGTCAGCCGGAGGAGGCTGGCGACGGCGGGCGGGGATGAAAAAAAATGGGGGCCCTCGCCAGGCCGGTCAGTCGGGCGGCCAGCCGGTTGAAGTCGTCGCAGGCCGTGAACGCCACCCCGCACACGCTGGCGTTGCCCAGCACGGTCACCCGGACCAGCCGCTCGACGGCGTCGACCAGGGGCGTGCCCGGCGGGGCCGGCGGCGGCCGGTCCTCCCAGTGGCTGTCGGCGTGCGGGTTGGCGTCCCGGGACAGCCCGTCCGGGAAGTCGCCGGACTGTCGCCCCCCGTCCACCGCCAGCCGCCGGAGTTGCAAGGCCAGCTTGTACCGGTCGGCCAGCTCGCCGAGTTCGTAGCCGGTCCGGTTGCCACCGCGGGCGACCGGGAGGCCCAACATACCGCAGCGGTCGTCTACGCCCGTACGCCGCAATCGTCACCGACGAGCGGCGGCGGCGAGGTCCGAAGAAGGTAACGGCGAGCAGGCGCATGTGGTCGCGGACACGCCGGGCGACCGTTCGGCGTTGCGGGTGACCGCGGCGGACGAACGAGAACGGGCGCGGGCGGAGATGCTGGCCGCGCTGATTCGACAGGTCGCGGGCGGCACGACCGTAGTCGTGGATCAGTGCGACATCGGTGGGGAACAACCGCGGTCGAGCGGGCCTGGTCGTCCGCACTCTGCCGCTGCCCAAGCTCGGACTCAATCGTGCCGAGATGTCGCCAGGCCGTGTGGACGGTCCACGGGTGCCGCAGGACGGTGGGGACGGGCGCCACTCGGGCGAAGGCCAGGAAGTCGCCGTCGGTCTTGTCGTGTCGGATGGCCACCCGGCGGTACTACTTCACCCGGTTCCAGAACTGCTCGACCACGTTTCCCATCCGGTACGCGGCCCGGTCGTACCGCTGCTATACCCGTCGGCCCGGCATGCGCGGGATGACCGCCTTGGCCCGTAGCCGGCGGAGGTGGCCCAGGGTGGCACCCGAGTCGTACCAGCAGTCGGCC
Source organism: Fimbriiglobus sp. (assembly GCA_043787415.1). Taxonomy (GTDB): domain Bacteria; phylum Planctomycetota; class Planctomycetia; order Gemmatales; family Gemmataceae; genus JAXMAZ01. Next base: position 2,528 of record JAYVUZ010000169.1, read on the forward strand.
ACCACCGACCGGGGCGGCAGCCCGGTCAGCCGGGCGTCACCGGACTGGCCCGGGGTGAGGGTCAGCGGGGCCGGGTGTCCCCACGAGCTGACCACCGCGTGGACCTTCGCCCCGAACCCACCGTAACCACGTCTGCGGCCCGCTTCTCTACGGCGGCAAACCTGTCTGGAAGTGGCCCGGTTGATCGGGAAATATGTCCGTCACCCTACGGAGGGCGGACCGATGGCCAGGACGACAGCCCGACCCGAGCCCGTGATCGTCAAGGATCTCCGCCCCCAGCGGGGTCAACTGCCCCCACTGCGGCACCCGGACGCGGGCCGAACGAGTTCGGGCGGGACGTGATCGCCGTGGTCGGCTGGCTGCGGTACGCCGAGCATCGGTCCGTCCCGGAGGTCCGCACCAACCTGGTCGGCCACCGGGTGGCTGCGCGCGAGTGGACGGTGACCAGCCTGCTTAAACGGTACGACGATCTGCTCGCCGTCGCCGACGACCGTCGGCTCAAGCGGCTCCTCGCTGGTCAGGGACGGGTGGTCCTGGCCCTCAATGGCCTCCGGCCGGATGTCGGGCACGAGGTGCTGTGGGTCGTCCGGGATGCGCTGAGCAGCGAGGTTCTGCTGGCCAAGAACCTGCTCCCCGCCCGCCGCATGGACCTGGCCGAGTTATTGGCCCGGGTCCGGGACGCCTGCCCGGTGTTGATCGCCGGGGTTGTGGCCGACGGCCAGCACTCGATCCGCTGGGCGGTGGCCACGTGCCTGCCGGGGGTGCCGTACCAGCTCTGCCAGGTCCACGACCTGTGGCAGGCCGCCCGCCCGATCTTCAAAGTTGACCGGCACGCCAAGAAGTGCTCAGGCAGCGGGTCCGTCAGGTCCGCCCGATCGAGCGGGCCGTGGAGGGCCGGGCCGGCCCGCCACAGTCATCGTCCGCTGTTACCATAGGGCCGTCCGCAGCCCCCTGACGGACGACGACCGGCCCTCCCTGGCCGCGCCCGTGCTGAGGCTGCACGGGCGGCTGACGGCCATCCGCGACCGCCTCAACCGGGCGGTTGCCTAAGGGGGTGCCCGCCCAAGCGGACCAAGCGGGAAGCGCTCGTCGGCCGCGGGCTGACCGCCACCGCGCTGTTGTGGCCGCCGGTTCGGGCCGCTTTCGGGTGGGTCCACCGGGCCGCCCGTGCCTTTGGCGCTGAGGGGGCGAGAGGCAGCGAGGTGCGGGGCTGGCTGGCCGGACTGCTCGGGGCGATGCGGGGGCACTGGGCCGTGGCCGGCGACCTGGCCGGGGCGATGGGCCACTTCCTGAAGGTCACCCGGAGCGACCGGCCGGGCCTCTTCGCCTGCCGCGACGCGGCCGACCGGCCGCTGACGAACAACGCATTGGAGCAGGCTTTCGGATCGCACGGCTGGCACGAGCGGCGGGCGTCACCAGTGCGGGTGCTGAGGGGGATCGGCCCGGCAGGTCGCAGGCTGGCCACCCGTCAGCGGGAGGTGACGGCCGCCGACCTGGCCAGGGCCGACCGGGCGGCGTGGCGGAAACTACGGGCGGGACTGGAGGAGGAGCGGCTGCGGAGGCCTGCTCCACCACCCACCGCCGGGTCAGCAGCACGAACCCCCGCGTGGCCTCGGTATGCCGGACTGCCACCCGCCGGATGCCGGCCGCCTTGGCCGCTACGCCCGGCATCTGCCGGTATACCCCGGTCGGCGAACACCACCTCGACCGTGCCCCTGACGGCGGGCGTGTCGCCGGCCGTCAGGGCCGCCACCGGCCCCCGCTCCTGGTCGCTGGCGGCCGTCCCCCGCACCGCCAGCACGCGGCCCAGAGTGTCCACCGCCACAGGTACCTTCGACCCGTTCCGTCGCTTGTGCCCGTCGTACCCGGCCTGTCACCCGCTCTCCGGGGTGGACTGGATGGCTCAGCCGTCGAACACCACCGCCGACGGCTGAGCCGACCGCTCGGCCACCAGCCGGGGGACGGCCCGGAGGTCTTGTGCGGCGGCCTCAAAGCGCCCGCCTGTCTGCCACCGCCGGTCCCGCTGGGAGACGGTGTCATGGGGCGAGAAGTCGTGCGGCTTGACACGGCCCGGTTGGCGTCTTGAAAGTAGCGGACGCGAGTCGCAGCACCCGGACCAGACCGGCCCGGGTGTTGTCGGCCATCGCCCTCAGCGTGTCGGCTCCCCGGCGGCGCAGTGCGAACGCCATTTTGACTCAGTAGCGGGCCAGTATGGTGGCGGCCGTCAGCCGTTCACCCGGGGTCGGCCCGCCTCCGCGAAAAGCCTTCGCCTGAAAGTCGTGCCGGGCGTGTGCGTCGGGTGGGGTCACGCCGCACCCCCTTCACCCGTCCCGGTGTCCCGTCGGGCGTTGGGTGGGGTGGTAGAGCCATGCCCGCACCAGGTCGGCCACAGCCGTAAGACGCTCGTGACCAACCCCGTGCGTGTCGTTGCTATCGATGCTGATGTTCACGTGCCTCATGACTGTGTAGACGGCCACCGGATCTTTGGCGGCGTTAGCCACGGTGCGGAATGCGTGCTGCAGCGTGTCGCGGCCGAGCTGCGGCCGGGCGACCCTGGCGCGGGCCATCGCTTACCGCAGCAAGGCCACCGTCGCCGGCCACGGCCCGGCCCGCCGCTCGAAGCCGGTATTCGGACGGGGGAACGTCACCCAGCCGCCGACCAGGCCCAAGGCGTCCTGCGGTAGGGTGCCCACTTCCGAGTTGCCGAACCCGCAGATGACGTCCAGCAGCAGCGTCACCTTGAGGGGTGCCCCGGCCGCCGCGACCAGCGACCGCACCTCGGCGGCGGACCACAGTTTCCTGCCCTCATTGGCTCGGGGTAGCCCCAGCACCACCTTGGGCGGCTTCGTGACCTCGCCGCCGAACTGCGGCGGCCGGTCCAGCAGCCCGTTCTCGGCCCCGAACTCGAACACAGTGCGGGCCTTCTGCACCTCGTTCCCCAACCGCACCGGGTCGTACCGTCCGGCCAAGTGGGCTTGGTGGCGGGCGAAGTCGTCCGCCCGCAGATCGTCCGCACGCCGGCCTTTGCCGAATGTCGCCTCCTGCCGGCCGGTAATCGGCGAAGGAGAGGGCGTGATCTTGCCAGCGGCCAGCTTGTGCGTTTTGGCGGGCAGGAAATGGTTGCACAGGCCGGCCAACGTTAGAGTGGCGGCGCCCAGCCTGGGGGGTGCGGCCGGCGTGCAAGTCGTCGGCCACCTGCTTGTAATCGGCCAGCGCCGTCTGCCAGTCGTCCCCGGGCAAGTGGGTCATTCGGCCGTCCAGCACCCGCCCCTAGCGGCCAAAGTAGTGAAGTCAGCCCCGGCCCTTCTTCCTCCACTACCCCCGGGGTGGGGTGTGGGAGAATCCCAGTACAGCTTGTTTGGGCGGTCGGCTGCTTTGCGGGCGGGCCGCATTCAGGTAGACTAGCACAGCTCGGAGTCACTTCTCTGCTAAGGGGTGGCGTCACGCCCTACTGGTTCCAGCCGAAAAAGGGCAACCTTAGACGCCGGAAGTATGCTGAAAGTAAAGGAGGGAAGAAGCGATATAAAAAAGCCATATTTTGCAGACTTTAGCCCGCGTAGCTCAGGGGATAGAGCACTGGTTTCCTAAACCGGGGGTCGTGCGTTCGATTCGCACCGCGGGTACTGAAAAAACGACGATCTGCGGCGTACACTTCTCTGACACGTCAGAGAAGTCGCCCCGGCGGCCATCCCAAAGGGCCGGACCGTGCCCCACTTCCCGAAGCCGTTCCACCGCCTGAGCCGCGACCTGTGGTACGTCCAGGTCGACGGCCGGCAGGTCAACCTCGGCCGCGACCGCGCCGCCGCCTTCCGGCGGTAGCACGAGCTCATGGCCGCCCCGCCGCCCGTTGAGTCGGCCACCGTCGCCGGCCTGGTGGACGGGTTCCTCGACTGGTGCCAGGCCCACCGGGCCGCCAGCACCTACGCCGGCTACCGCTGGCACCTCCAGCGGTTCGTCACCTCGCTGCCCGACCCGGCCGGGTTCCCGGCCGCCGACCTCAAGCCGCACCACGCCCAGCGGTGGGCCGACGCCCACCCCGCCTGGGGGCCGACCTACCGCCGCAACGCCCTGGCCGCCGTCCAGCGGGCGTTCGCCTGGGCCGAGAAGCTCGGGCACATCGACCGCTCGCCGGTGCGGGTGCTGGACAAGCCGACGGCCAAGCGGCGGGCGGTGGTGATCACCGCCGCCCAGTACGCCACCCTGCTGGCCGCCGGCCCGACTGCTCCTTCCGCGACCTGCTGGAGCTGCTGTGGGAGAGCGGTATGCGGCCGCAGGAGGCGCGGCTGGCCGAGGCCCGGCACTTCGACGCGGCCCACGCCCGGCTGGCGTTCTCGCCGGAGGAGGCCAAGGGCAGGAAGCGGTGGCGGGTGGTGCCGCTCACCCCGGCGGCGGCCGAGATCGTCGCCCGCAACGCCCAGGCCCACCCGGTCGGGCCGCTGCTGCGGAACACCGACGGCAACCCGTGGAAGCGGTACGCCGTCAACTGCCGGTTCCACCGGCTGCGGGCCAAGCTGGGCCTGGACGTGTGCCCGTACCAGCTCCGCCACCGGTACTGCCAGCGGCTGCTGGAGGCGGGGCTGGACAACGTGACGGTGGGCGGGCTGATGGGGCCCGCCGACGCCAGCATGGTGTCCAAGGTGTACTCGTCGATGGACCGGGCGGGCGACTACCTGCAAGCTGGCCGAGGCGACGGGGGCGAAGCCCGGCGGCTAAAGCGTGAGGTGCCGGAAGCCCGGCCGGTCGGGCTTGGCCTTCCGGGGTGCCGGCGCGGGCGCGGCCGGCGGGGCTGGTCAGCTGGACGCCCGGGGCCGCCGACGCGGGCACCGCCCGGATGGGGGTGGCGGTGACCGACGGGCGGGGCGGGCAGGGGACGCAGACGTTCGCCCTGACGGTCAAGCCGGCCGGGGCCAACTCGCCCCCGGTCATCACCTCGGTGCCGGTGCTGACGGCGGCCACCAACGCCGCGTATACCTACCAGCTAGCGGCGTCCGACCCGGACGGCGACCCGGTGACGTTCGCCCTGGCGGCCGGGGACGGCCCGTCCGGCATGACCGTGAGTCCGACCGGGCTGGTTACCTGGAGCCCCGGCCCCGAGGCGGCGACGGGGGTCGGCTACGCGGTGAAGCTGACGGCGTCCGACGGCGGCCCGCTGCCGGCCGAGCAGCGGTACACCGTCCGGCTCGACATGGAGCCGGGCAACACCGCCCCCCACATCTGGTCCACCCCGCCGGCCAAGGTGTCGTCGATCCAGGCGTACCGCTACTAGGTCGTGTGGACGCGAGTGGCGTGTTCTCGGGTCGAGGCGGCCACGCGTCCGCCGCCGCGAGACCGCCTGTGAGTACCCGCTACGCCCTGTCCGA
>JAYVUZ010000170.1:0-31601 GCA_043787415.1 Fimbriiglobus sp.
AGAAGCGGGCGGACATCCACCAGGGCGTCCTCACCCTCGCCTGCATTCGCCTCTGCTGGCTCCGCCTCCTCCGGTAAAGTTAGAGTTTCTAAACACGGCAGCTACGGCCGGCTCATGCCGACGAAGCTGCCGTCGTTCTCCCGGGCCAGCGCCCACAGGAACGCCCCCACCTCCGGCGACTCGTAGAAGAACCCGACCGCGTTCACCCGCACCCGGCGGCCGGCCCGCACCCGGTTCCAGTCGTCCCGCAGCGTCCCCCGCAAGAGCCGCGACAGCCGCTCCGTCCGGGCCGCGTCGGTCAGCGTCTTGTCCTCGGCGGCCGTCAGCCCGGGGCCGCTGGTTGGTAGGCCGTCGCTGAACAGGTACACCGTGTCCAGCCCGTCCCGCCGCAGCCGGAAGGCCAGGTCGAAGGCGGCGTGCAGGTTGGTGTCCCCCCGCGGCTCCACCTGCCGCAGGGCCGTCGCCACCCGGGCCGCCGACTCCTCCCCGCGGAACGGCTGCCAGTCGCCGGCCCCGAACAGGTAGCCGGCCTCCCGGCCGAACAGCACCACCTGGTACGCCTCCAGCTCGGGCAGGCTCCGCATCACCCGGGCCACCGTCTCGGCGACGCCGGGCCACTTGTCCGGGGCCGGGGTGTGGTCGTCGATCAGCTTCATGCTGCCGCTCGTGTCCACCACGAAGCACACCCGCTTGCCGGTCAGGGCGATGCCGGCGAACCGGGCGTCGGCCTCGGCCCGCAGCGTGTCCAGCTTGTCGGCCAGCTTGGCCTTCTGGCCTTGCAGGTCGATGACCGAGGCGTTGGCGTCGGACGCCTTCTTGGTCAGGTCGCGGATGGTGCCGCGGGCGGCCGCCAGGTCGTCGGCCGTGCGGCCGGCGGCGGCCAGCTTGGCGTCCAGGGTGGTCTTCTCGGCGCTGGCGCGTTTGAGGGCCGCCGCCGTGTCGGCGGCCGCCCGGGTGCGGGCAGCCAGGTCCGTCTCCAGGGCCGTCACGGCGGCCCGCTTGTTGGCCAGGTCGTCGTCCTGTTCGACCACCCGGGCCGAGGCGGTGGTCAGCCGCTGCGAAGCGGCGGCGAGGTCGCCCTGGGCTAGCGCCAGTTGCTTCGCGCTGGTGTCGCGGTCGGTGGTCAGGGCGATGAGCTTGCCGCGGAGGTCTTCCGACTCGGCCGTCAGCCGGCGGCGGGTGGTCTCGGCGTCGGCCTGCGTCGCCAACAACTCAGCCTGCCGGGCGGACAAATCCGCCTCCGTCGAAGCGAGCCGTTGGAGGGCGGCCCCGGCCCGCGCGGCGTTGTCGGCCGCCTGCCGGGTGTTCAGCAGCCACAGCAGGGTGACGCAGCCGAGGGCGCAGCAGAACACGTCCAGCATCCACATGCTGACCAGCGTCGGCGGCTTGTGTCGGGCGCGCATGAGTTCCTTCCGGGCGAGCGGCCGGCGTGAGCCGGTCCGGTTGGCGGTCGGTCAGCCGGACCGGCTCACGCCGGCCGCTCGCCCGGCCGTGGTCGGCAGCACCGCATCGAGGTACGCCCGGGGCAGCTCGCCGGCCCGCCAGCGGGGGGCCAGCGCGGCGGCCGCGTCGCACACCGCCCACGGGTTCAGCCCGAGGACCGGCACCCGGTCCGGGAAAGCGGCCTGGATCGCCGGGATCAGCCCCGGCAGGCGGGCGGCGGCGTGGGTCAGCCAGACGGCCCGCGGGGGGAACGGGCGGTCGATCCCGCGGGCCAGTTCGGCCACGGCGTCGGCGGCCGGCCGGGCGAGGGCGTCGCACCAGCCGGCGGCGTCGTCCGGCGTCGGGTGCAAGTCCTGGTACCAGCGGTCGGCCCGCACCGCCACCGCCGCCGGCCGGCCGGCGTGCCACAGGTCCAGCACCGCCGGCAGTTGCTCGAACACCGCCTGCTCGGCGTCGGCCGAGTCCCGCGGGTCGCGGCGACACTGCCGCACGCACCGATCACTCAGCGCGTCGAGCAGGCGGTCCGTCCAGGCTTTCAGCGACAGCCGGGGCCAGCACCCGCCGCCGGCGACGGCGACGCCGCCGGGTTCGACGGCCACGGCCGCCGCCGACAGGGCGTACTCGTCGGCGTCCACGACCAGCACCCAGCTCGGCCCGCCGGCGGTCGGCGGGCGGAACGGCACCACCCCGTCGGCCCGACCGCCGCCGGCTTCCAGGGCCATCGGCACGGCGGTGTCGGTGGTCAGCAGGTGGGCGTGGCGGGCGACCAGCGCCAGCGGGGCGGCCACCGCCCCGGCCAGCGGCAGCCGGGCGGCCACGGCCAGATCGACCACGGCCGCCGCCGGCCCGGCGGTCAGGTAGCCGGGCAGGGCTAGCACGGCGGCGTCGGTCTCGGCGGCCAGCGGCTTGCGGACCGCGTCGAAGCTGAGCGCCAGCGCGGCGTCGGCCGTCACCGTCCCCCACGCCCGCCCCTGGCCGACCAGCGGCAGGAAGCCGCTCGCCGTCTGGTGCGGGCGGCGGCGGAGCAGGCGGAACCCGTCCCAGCCGACCGTCGCCGGCCGGCGGTCGAGGGCCAACACCAGCGGCAGGTCGGCCACCTCGCCGCCCAGCGGCACCGGCCGCGGCTGGCCGGCGATCACCGCCGCGGCGACGGCCCGGGACGCGGTCACGTCCAGGCCGACCGGCTTGGAGCGGTCCACCGGCGGGGGCGGGGCGGGCTTGCGACCGCCGAAGCCGAACAGGCTCGCCATCAGGCCCCCGGGTCGTAGAGGCGGAGCAGCAGGTGTTCCTGACAGTACGCCTGGCAGTCGATGACCAGCGTCTCTTCCGCCTTCTGGACGGCGTGCAGCAGGTACATCAAGCCGAGCGACAGGGCCAGCGCCACGAACGTGCAGTCGAACGCCACCCCGAGCTGGTCGGTGGCCTGCTTGATGAATTTGCTCAGCTCGGCCTCCTGCGCGCCGGCCAGGCTCATGCCGCCGGCCAGCCCTCGCACCGTGCCCAGGAAGCCGACGGCCGGGATGGCCCAGACCAGGTAGTTGACGGTGCCCATGCTGGCCACCAGCCGGGACTGCTCCACGTCGGCCTGCGTCCGCACCACCTCGGCCACGTCCGGGGCGGCCCGGGTGATGGCGAACTTGGTCAGCCCGAGGCGGGTCATGGTGCCCAGGATGCTCGGGCCGTTGGCCGTGGTGACGGCGTCCACCTTGCGGGCCAGCGGCCGGGCGTCTTCGGGCAGGATGCGGGCGCCCTCGTCGGTCGGCAGCAAGTCCCAGCCGAGGGCCGCCCGCTGCCGCCGCACCTCCCGGCCGCGGGCCAGCAGGATCAGCCCGGCCCACACGGTACACAGGTAGCACGCCACCTGCTCCGGCCCGAGCAGCAGCCGGCCGAGGCGTTCGGGGGTCCACTTGGCCAGCAGGTCGGCCCGGCTCTCCGGGGTGCCGGCGAACTGCCACAGGGGGGCGACGATCAGCCCGACCACCGCCAGGGCGATGAGCAGGTGGACCCACTCGCGGGGCGGCCGGCCGGACGACGGGACGGACATGCTGACTCCGTTCGGGTGCCCGGCGGTTCGTTCCGGCGACGGTTCCATTTTCGCGGCCGGCGGCGGCAAATCAAGCGGCCGGTTATACTGCCCCCCATGACACCCCTCGCCGCCCTCCTCCTTTCACTCGCACAACCGGCCGACTCGTTCCCCCGGTTCGAGCCGCAGGAGGTCGCCACCGACCTGACCATCGGCTACGCCGTGCTGGTGGCGGACATCGACGGCGACGGCAAGCCGGACCTCCTGGTGGTGGACAAGCACCGGGTGGTGTGGTACGAGAACCCGACCTGGAAGCCGCGGGTCATCCTTCAGGGGAAGACGGCCCCGGACAACGTGTGCGCGGCGGTAGCCGACCTCGACGGCGACGGCAAGCTGGACATCGTGCTGGGCGCCGGCTGGCAGCCGACCGACACCCGCACCCCGGGCACGCTCCAGTGGCTCCGCCGCGGCAAGTCGCTGGACGACGAGTGGACGCTGTTTCCCATCCCGTGCGACGAGCCGACGGTTCACCGCATCCGTGTGACGGCCGACCGGCACCTGATCGTCGCCCCGCTGCAAGGCCGCGACTGCACGGCGAAGGGCAACTGGACCGACGGCCGGCCGGTGCGGATTCTGCGCTACCCGCTGCCGAAAGAACCGACCAAGTCGGAGAGCTGGAAGCCGGAGGTGATCTCGGGAGAGTTCTATGTGGTCCACAACTTCGCCGAGAGTCCGGAATTCCCCGGGCTGCTGGTCGGCCACCGCGGCGGGCTGGCGATGCGGCCGTGGCCCGGGTTCAAGACGCACCTGAGTGACGCGACCTACGCCGGTTGCCAAGGGGCGAGCGAGGTCGCGGCCCGGGCGTGGGTGACGGCCACCGTCGAGCCGTGGCACGGCAACACGGTGGTGCTGTACCGCCCCGGCCGGACGGTGCTGGACGACAAGCTCCGCTGGGGCCACGCCGTCAAGCTGGCCGACCTCGACGGCGACGGCAACTGGGAAGTGGTCGCCGGGGTCCGCGACGACCCGGCGCCGGGCGACCCGTTCCCCGACCGCCGCGGGGTGCGGGTGTACCGCAGCACCGACGGCTTCAAGACGTTCACCCGCCACGCCATCGACCCGGGCGGGGTGGCCGTCGAAGACCTGGCGGTGGCCGATCTGGACGGCGACGGCCGGCCGGACATCGTGGCCGTGGGCCGGCAGACGAAGAACCTGAAGGTGTACTGGAATCGCAAGCCGTGACGGGTCACGGCCGGCGGGTGCGGCGGAGCCAGTAGCCGGGCCGGCGGCTGCCGTGGGCGACGGCGAACACCTGGATCGTGCCCGGCGACGGATGGCCGTAGTGTACGAGGTACTGGAACCGCTTCGTCTTCACCCAGCGGTGGCCGGAAGCGGACCGCGCCCCGACCCCCGGATTGGCGACGATTCGGGAGATGACGTCAGCAACCGCCGTCACGAACCGGCCCGCCTGTGCGGGACTTCCGCGGCGTAGGTAAGAGGCCGCCCGACGAATTTCCACTTTGGCCAGCCGGTGGATGATGACCGGCATCGCCAAACTCCTCGAACAGTTGCCGGCGGGCTTCTTCCCACGGAATGCCAGCCGACGGGTCGCGGCGCAGTTCCTCCGCCCGGCGATTCAGCTCGGCCTCGAACTCCTCGTCGGTCATCCGGTCGATGTCCGATTCGGGCGGCTCCAAACTGTGTAACAATTCCTCGGCCACGTCCTCCCGCTCCTCGGGTGATAGCTTGAGTGCGGCGGCCAACAGTTCGGCGGCGGCGGTCGTCATCGGTTCACCTCCAGTCGCATGATAACCCCGCGGCTCGCCTGTCGCAAATCGGTCAGCCGGCTGCCGGCCCGGACTGGTCGAATTGCTCCGCCTCTAACCGCCGCCGCCGCTCGTCGAGCGTCTCGCCGTCGAACATCCAGTACTCCGACCCGCTGGCCGCCGGCGACTGGTAGCCGAGCTTGTGCAGCGCCTTCAGCGCCGCGGCCGACGGGCTGAGCGTCTCGCCGTCGTACACCACCTTGCCGTCGGCAGTGACGACGGCGTGGATCGACTCGTCCCGCGAGAACTGGAGGACGGTACCCGGCAGAATACCAATAGCGTCCAGCCGGATGCGGGGCCGCCGGGCCTTGGCCTTCTCCAACGCCTCCTGTTCGGCCGGTTCGACCTGGGCCATGCCGGGCGTCACCTCCTTGAACTCGCCGATGCTGACGGCCAGCACAAACTTTTCAGGGTCCAGGCGGAAGAACTCCCGCTTCGCATTGATGCGGGTTTCGGAGAAGAGCTGGTGCAACGTCTTCTCGGTCCGGGCCGCGTCCTTGACCTCGGCGGCGAAGTAGCACTCGAACGGCAGCGGCACCCCGGTCGCCCCGCTCAGGGCGGTCAGACGCGACTCGACCGTGTCGGTCGTCATGCCCACTTTTATGAGGCCGGGCATCGCCTCGTTGGTCAGCACGTAGATGGTGTCGGGCATGGCGCTACTCCGCCTCCGGGCGGGTCATCGTCTCGGGCCGCACCAGCCGGTCGAACGCCTCGCCGGTCAGCGGGCCGCCGTCCGTCAGCGTTGGCGCCAGCTTCACCGCCTCCTCGCGGAGCGTCGTGCCGTTGTGGTGGGCGGCCTTCGCAATCTTGGCGGCCGCGTCGTAGCCGATGTGCCGGTTGAGGGCCGTCACCAGCATCAGCGACTCGCTCAGGAACCGGCCGATCTGCTTCTCGTTGGCCGTGATCCCGGCCCGCACTGCCCCACCGGCCTTCGGCTTCAGCTTGGAATGATCCACTTCGAGCAGTCCGGTGTCGGCACTGACGTAGTACTCCAGCGCCTCGTAGTCCGTCTCCGGCAGGTCGGCGGCGCAGTGGTCGCGGAAGCTCCGGCAGGCGTCGCCCAGCAGCCGGACCGAGTGCAGGAAGTTGTGGATGAGCACCGGCTTGAACACGTTCAGCTCGAAGTTGCCCTGCGACGCGGCGAAGCCGACGGCCGCGTCGTTGCCGAACACCTGCACGCACACCATCGTCATGGCCTCGCACTGCGTCGGGTTGACCTTGCCCGGCATGATGCTGCTGCCCGGCTCGTTCTCCGGCAGCGTCAGCTCGCCGAGGCCGCACCGCGGGCCGGACGCCAGCCAGCGGATATCGTTGGCGACCTTCATCAGGGCACAGGCCAGCGTCTTGAGGGCGCCGCTGGCGAAGACGAGTTGTTCGTGCCCGGCTAAGGCCTGGAACTTGTTCGGGGCCGTCACGAACGGCAGCCCGGTGAGGGCGGCGATCTTCGCGGCCACCCGGGTGGCAAACTCGGGGTGGGCGTTCAGCCCGGTGCCCACCGCCGTGCCGCCGAGGGCCAACTCGTGCAGCCCCGGCAGAGTCTTCGTCACCGCGTCCAGGGCGTAGTCGAGCTGGGCGACATAGCCGCCAAACTCCTGCCCGAGGGTCAGCGGCACGGCGTCCATCAGGTGCGTCCGGCCGATTTTCACGATGCCGTCGAACTGCCGGGCCTTGTCGGCCAGCGTGACCCGCAGTGCCCGCACGGCCGGCAGCAGGTCGTGCGTCACGGCTTCCGCGGCGGCGACGTGCATGGCCGTCGGGAAGGTGTCGTTAGACGACTGCGACATGTTCACGTCGTCGTTCGGGTGGACGGCGTGCTTGTCCCCCCGGGCGTGCCCGGCCAGCTCGGCCGCCCGGTTGGCGATCACCTCGTTGGCATTCATGTTCGTCTGGGTGCCGCTGCCGGTCTGCCAGATGCGCAAGGGGAAGTGGCCGTCCAGCGTCCCGGCGATCACTTCGTCCGCGGCGGCGGCGATCTGCCGCACCTTGTCGGCCGGCTCCAGCTTGTCGGCGGCCTTCGTCTTGAACAGCCCGAGGTCGTGGTTGGTCAGCGCGGCCGCCTTCTTCAGGATGCCGAAGCCGCGGATGATTCGCCGGGGCATGGTGTCCGCCCCGACGGCGAAGTGGACCAGCGAGCGGGCCGTCTGGGCGCCGAAGTAGGCGGCCTCGGGCACCCGGATGGCGCCCATGCTGTCGGCTTCCAGGCGGTACGCGGGCATCGGCTCGGCTCCGGTGGGGTAGCCGATTTTACGGACGCCGGCGACTCCTGAACGCCGGGTGAGTGAGAGCGGCTCTCATCCCCGGCTCAGCCGGCTCTCACGGCTGCGCGGGTACGGTTGCGGGAAGGCGACCGGCATTCCCGCCGTCCCCCAACTGGAGAGCCGACATGAGCCGATTGACCCCCGCGGGGTGGTGGTGGAAGCCGGTGACCGCCGTCGCGCTGGCCGCCCTGATGGCCACCTGGGCGGACGCCGCCCCGCCCGTGCCGCTGGGCAGTACCACGACGACAAGCAAGACGGCCGGGACGGCCACCGGCGGCGGCGGCGTCGGGACGGCCACCGGCGGCGGCGGCGGCGGCACGGGCACGGCGTCCGGCGGCGGGACCGCCGGCCCGATGGCCGACATCCTGTTCCTCGCCGAATTCCTCGCCGACGAGTTCGGCCTGACGTTCAACGACCCGATGGACGAGCTGGACTTCTTCTTCGCCGTCGCCGACCTGTACTTCCAGGTGATGCACCAGCCGCATTCCGGGCCGGCGGCCGGCAGCGGTGGTGTGACCGCCGTGGCGAAGTAGGGCACGGTTCACCGTGCCGCAGGCGGCGGGCGAAGACGGCACGATGAACCGTGCCCTACCCGACGGCCGCCTCGACCACCCGGCCGGCCACGTCGGTCAGCCGCTCGTCCCGGCCGCCGTGCCGCACCGTCAGCTTCTCGTGGTCCAGCCCGAGCAGGTGCAGCAGCGTGGCGTGGAAGTCGTTCACCGTGATGCGGTCCTCGACGGCGTGCAGGCCGAAGTCGTCCGTCGCCCCGACGTTCACGCCGCCCTTCGCCCCGCCGCCGGCCAGCCACATGGTGTACCCCAGCGGGTTGTGGTCCCGGCCCTTGCTCCCCTGGCTGTTCGGGGTGCGGCCGAACTCGCTGGCCCACACCACCAGCGTGTCTTTCAGCATGTCCCGCCGCTTCAGGTCGGTGAGCAGGGCGGCGATCGGCTTGTCCGTGTGGCCGCACATCTTGCCGTGGTTGCCGTCCAGGTCGTCATGGGCGTCCCACTGCATGGAGATCGGGCCGCCGCCGCTGTACACCTGGATGAACCGCACCCCCCGCTCGGCCAGCCGCCGGGCGAGCAACAGGCGGGTACCGAAGTCGGCCGTCCGCTTGTCGTCCAGCCCGTACAGCGCTTTGGTGTCGGCCGACTCGCGGCTCAGGTCCACCGCCTCCGGGGCGTGGCTCTGCATCCGGAAGGCCAGCTCGTAGCTCGCAATCCGGGCCTCCAGGTCGGTGTCGCCGGGCGTCGCTCCGAGCCGGTTGAGTGTGTTCACCAGGCCGAAGGTGGCGGCGTTCCGCTCCGGCGACACGTCGGCCGGCGGCTTCAGGTTGAGCAGCGGGGCCGCCCCACGCTGCAGCAGCGTCCCCTGATACACCGCGGGCAGGTAGGCGCTACCCCAGCACGGGGCGCCGCCCTCGCTGACGCCCTCCGGCTGCGGCATGACGCAGTACGCCGGCAGGTTCTGGCTGGCCGTGCCGAGGCCGTATGTCACCCACGACCCGAGCGACGGGTGGCCCATCAGCGTCCGCCCGGTGTGCAGCTCGTAGATGGCCGGGGCGTGGATGGTGCTGGTGCTGGTGCAACTCTTCAGCACGCACAGGTCGTCGGCGTGTTCGGCGAGATGGGGGACGAGGTCGCTGAACCACTGCCCGCTCTGGCCGTGCCGCTGGAACGTGCGGGTGCTCGGCAGGATGACTTCGTGGCCGCTGGTGAACTGGCTCCGCGGCCGGCCGCTGTCTTCGGGGAGTGGCTTGCCGGCCCACTTCGTTAGTGCGGGCTTGGGGTCGAACAGGTCCATCTGGGACGGGCCGCCGACCAGGAACAGGAAGATCACCCGCTTGGCCTTGGGGGCGAAGTGCGGGGCCTTCGCGGCGAGCGGGTCGGCGGCCCGCAGCAGGGCCGACAGGGCCAGCCCGCCGAGGCCGCCGCCGGCCCGCAGCAGCAGGTCGCGGCGGCTGACGGCGGGCGGCAGGTGCGGGGTCATGCCGTCGAGCGTACCACAGGCGGCCGCTCGCCAAGACGCCCGGTCACCCGACGTACACCAGCCCGGGGTTGGCGAACGGGTTCAGGTCCAGCCCGCCGACGGCCGGCGGGGTGGTGCCGGTCACGCTGGCCGCGAAGTCCTTGCCCCGGTACCCCCGCACCTGGGCGGTGCCGGCCGCCCCGAGGCCCACCACCAGGTCGGCGTTCAGGTCGCCGTCCAGGTCTTTGGCGACCAGCCGCACGCCGTCCCGGTTGTTCGGGTCGCCGGCGAAGAAGTCGGCCACCGTCACTTGTTTGCCGGCCACCAGCCCGGCCCCGCTCAGGCCGAACACCCGCGGCCCGCCGCCGGGGCCGCCGCCCACCAGCACGTCGGCCGCCCCGTCCCCGTTGACGTCCCCGGCGGCCACGAACACGCCGTTACGGAGGGTCGGCTCGAACACGAAGAAGTCGGCCACCAGCCGCGGCGGCACCTGGCCGGCGCCGACCGGGGCGAGGATTGTCTTGCCGTTGTAGACGGCCACCCGCGGGCCGCCGCCGAACCCGGCGGCCACCACCAGGTCGGGGGTGCCGTCCCCGTTCACGTCGCCCACGGCGGCGCGGGCGCCGCCCCGGAAGCCGGCGTCCTCGATGCCCAGGAACCGGGCGATCTCGGCCGGCACGCCGGCCGCCAGCTTGGCCCCGCTGTACACGGCCACCACCGGCCCGCCGCCCTGGTCCGGGGTGACGACCACCTCGGCCTTGCCGTCCCCGTCCAGGTCGGCGGCGGCCACGAACACCCCGCCGGTGAAGCTCGCCTCGAACGGCTGGACGGACAACACCCGGCCGCCAGCCCCGCCGAACGACACAGTCACCAGCGTGGCCGTGCCGGGGCCGCTGCTGGTCACGAGATCGAGCTGCCCGTCCCCGTCCACGTCGGCGACCGCTACCCGCTCCTGTGTGCGGCCGGCGGACGCGGAGGCGGCGGGGACGATCGTCGGCTGCCCGCCGGCCGTGTACACCCCGGCCGTGAACCCGTTCGCCCCGGCGGCGAAACTGGTGCCCAGGGCCGGCGGGCTGGTGGCCGGCAGCAGGCTGGCCGTGCCGTCGCTGTTCACCGCCAGCAGGCCGAAGCGGTTGGCCTCCGGCACCCCGGCCGGCAGGTTCCCCACGAACCCGCTGGCCAGCACCGTCAGCGCCTTGCCGGCCGACCCGGTCAGGTCCGCGGAGTACGACCCGACCCGGGTGACGCCGTCGGCCAGGGTCACGTCCAGGGGATATTTGCCGGGGGCCAGCGAGGTGTACCCCGGCACCAGCCCGGCGTAGGCGGCGTTGTCGGCGGCGACCCCGACCCCCCGCACCTTCACATCAACTGGCGGGGCGTCCGGGCTGCCGTGGACGAAGCTAAACTCGGCCCGGCCGGCGATGGCCGCCTGGGTGCGGGCGGCCGGGGTGGCGAGCAGTTGGAAGCGGGTGAGGGCGGTCTGAGGCTGGGTCGGGTCGCCGAGGGCGACGGCCACGGTGGCACTGTTCTCGGCCAGGTTGAACGTCTGGGTGAGGAGCGGCACGGTGGCGGCCGTCGCCCCGGCCGTCCGCACCGACACCACCAGCGGCACGGCCGACGGCTGGGTGAGGTACGGGGTGCCCTTGCGGAACGGGAGGCCGGTCAGCTCCGGCACCAGCAGGTTGTTGATGTACACGTCCACCGCGGCGGCCGGCGGGTACGGCGAGTCGTTGATGACTTGCAGCAGGGCGGCCGGCACCGCGCGGCCTTCCAGGGCGGACACCTGCGGGCGGGAGCGGGGCGGGGGCATCCGGGTTCTCGGGAGGTGGGGGGACGCTGATCTTAACCACGCGACGGTCCGGTCGGCAATTCCGATGCGACCGGCCGGACCGGAATGCCGATACCAGTGGGACGCCCAGTTTCCCCCGCTTGCCATGCCCCCCAATCCACCCCCTACCGACTGGCAACTGGACGTCGAGCCGCCGGCCGACGCCCCGGTGGAGACGCCCCCCGACTCCCCGCCGCCAGCGGCCCGGCCCCGGGCCATCCAGCCGCCGGCCGAGGCCCCGCCGCCGGTCGAGCGGATCGTCGAGGCCATGCTGTTCGTCGGCGGCCCGCCGCTCACGCCCGATGCGGTGGCTGCGGCGGTGCGGGGGCTGACCCCGGACCGCGTCGCCGAGATCATGGCCGGGCTGAACGCCGGCTACCGGGCGCAGCGGCGGCCGTACACGGTGGAACCCCGCGGCGGCGGCTGGGTGCTGGCCGCCCGACCAAACACCATGAGCGTGCGGGAACGGCTGCACGGCGGCCCGAAGGCGGCCCGGCTGAGCCAACCGGCCGTGGACGTGCTCGGGCTGGTGGCGTACCGCCAGCCGGTGGGCAAGCCGGCCCTGGACGCGGCCCGCGGGGCCGACGCCGCCGGCCCGCTGCGGCAACTCGTCCGCCTGGGGCTGGTCACACTTCGCAAGGACGCCGGCGGGTACGCCACCACCCCGCGGTTCCTGGAACTGTTCGGGCTGGCCGGTGTGGACGACCTACCCCGCCCGGCCGAAGCGGCGTGAGAGGGTGCCCGGCGAGAGCCGCGACCGCCAGGGGGCGGCCGCTGGGGGACTCGACAACTCATTGCGTCCCCCCAGCGGCCGCTCCCGGGCGGTCGCGGCTCACCAAGTCCGGCCAGACGGTCCTTGCATCCGCTACGACCCGCCGGGTAATCTCATCCTGCCTAAGTTACCAGATTCGAGGGTGCAACATGCTCCGCCCCTGGTGGTGCGCGGTGGTGCTGGCCGCGGCCGGTGCCGCCGTCGCCGACAACCCCCGCCCGGCCAACCCCAAACTGGCCCCGCCGTCCGACGACGAGATCGACAAGCCGAAGGCCAAGGACAAGAAGCCGGCCAAGGACAAGGACAAGGACGAGGACGACGCCGACGACCCGGCCAAGAAGTTCCCCCCGTTCGACAAGTTCACCAAGGGGGCCGAGGTCATCGGCGGCGGGCTGCTGACGCTCTACAAGAAGGACAACTCGGTCTACCTGGAGTTGGAGCAACAGCACCTGAACCGGCCGTTCCTGCTGCCGGTGGCCGTGGCCCGCGGGGCCACCATGGGCGGCGACACCCTCAACTTTGGCGAGGAGTGGGTCGTCCTGTTCAAGAAGGTGGCCCCGGACACGGTGCAACTGGTCCGCCGCAACACCCGCTACCGGGCCGAGGGCAACGCCGCCGCCGGCAAGGCCGTCGAGCAGCAGTACCTCGACTCGGTGCTGATGGCCCTGCCGGTGAAAACCATGAACGCCGGTAAGGGGTCGGTGCTGATCGACCTGAACCAGATCTTCTTCAGCGACTTCGGCCAGTTCGGGCTGGGGTCGGTCGATGCGTCCCGCACCACCTGGGGCAAGGTCAAATCGTTCAAGAAGAACGTCGAGCTTGAGGTGCAGGCGACGTTCAGCAGCGGCGGGTTCTCGTTCTTCGGCAGCCGGTTCGGCGGCACCGACGGGGTGATCGACCCCCGCGGCGTCACCGTGGTGCTGCACTACGGCCTGGCCGAGATGCCGGAGGGCGGCTACCAGCCGCGGTACGCCGACAGCCGGGTGGGCCACTTCCTCACGGCCGTGAAGGACTTCTCCAAGGACAACCCGGACACGTCGTTCGTGCGGATGATCAACCGCTGGCGGCTCGAACGCGCCGACGGCAGCTCGTGGAAGGAGGGCGGCAGGCTGGTGCCGCCCAAGAAGCGGATCGTGTATTGGATCGAGGACACGGTGCCGGATGAGTACCGCACGGCCGTGCGGGAGGCCATCCTCGAATGGAACAAGGCGTTCGAGAAGGTCGGGTTCAAGGACGCGATCGAGGTCCGCCAGCAGGACGGCCAGGAGTTCGACCCCGAAGACATTTCGTACGCGACGTTCCGCTGGACGACGCGGGACGGCGGCGGGGCCATCGGGCCGAGCCGGGCCAACCCGCTGACCGGCGAAATCCTCGACGCCGACATCCTGTTCGACGGGTCGTTCACCCAGATGTACCGGCAGGAGTTCAAACTGTTGCGGGACGACAGCGGCCGGCCGGTCGAGCCGGACAGCGCCATCATGGCCCAGCACAAGGGCTGGGACTTGCCGTTCCACCCGCTCGCCTTCCGCGGCAGCCCGTTCGGCTGGAACGACCGGGCCGGCCCGACCGAGGCCCCGGTGCCGCCGGAGGCCCGACGCTGGCAGCGACTCGCCGCCGGGCCGCACGGCTACTGCCAGTGCGCCGCCCACAAGCGGGGCGAGCTGGCCCTGGCCGGGTTCTCGGCCGCCCTGGTGGCCCGCGAGGAGGACGACAAGCCGGCCAAGAAGCGGAAGCGGCCGGGCGACGAGGACGAGGCCGACAAGCCGAAGGACAAGGCCAAGAAGGACGACGACAAGAAGGACAAGCCGAAGAAGGACGAGCCGGACGACGAGGACGACGACAAGCCCGGGAGCAAGGAGTTGGAGAAGCTGCTCCAGCAGGCGGTGAAGGAGATCGCCATGCACGAGGTCGGCCACACCCTCGGGCTGCGGCACAACTTCAAGGCCAGCACCATGCTGGCCAACAAGGACTTGCACAACACGGACATCACCCGCAAGCGGGGGCTGGTCGGCAGCGTCATGGACTACACCCCGGCCAACATCGCCCCGAAGGGCACCACCCAGGGCGACTACTTCACCACCACCATCGGGCCGTACGACTACTGGGCCATCGAGTACGCCTACAAGCCGGTGAGCGGCGGCAGCGACGGCGAGAAGGCCGAGCTGGACAAGATCGCCAAGAGGGTGGCCACGCCGGAGCTGGTGTTCGGCACCGACGAAGACCTGTACGGCTCCGCGGACCCGTTCATCAACCTGTGGGACCTGGGCCGCGACCCGCTCCAGTTCGGCAAGGACCGCATCAAGCTGGCCGAGAGCCTGCTGCCCAAGCTGGCCGACACGGCGGTGGACAAGGGGGAGAGCTACGCCCGGCTGCGGATGGCCTTCGGCATGGTGCTCGGCCAGTACGGCGACGCCGCCTACTTGGCCAGCAAGTACGTCGGCGGCACGGTCGTCAGCCGGGACCACCGGGGCGACCCGGACGGCCGCGACCCGCTCGCCCCGGTGGCCGGCGACAAGCAGCGGGAGGCGCTGGCCTTCCTGAAGGAGAGCATCCTGACCGACAAGCCGTTCCAGTTCCCGCCGGAGCTGCTCCGCAAGCTGGGCCAGGAGAAGTGGTACCACTGGGGCAGCTACGGCATGTTCTTCGGCGGCGGCGGCGAGTTCCCGGTGAACGAGCGGGTGCTGGGCATCCAGCGGATCGCCATCGACGAGCTGCTGAGCGGCGACACTCTGGGCCGGCTCCAGAACCAGGCCCGCACGGCCAAGAAGGGGGACAAGCCGCTGACCGTGGCAGAGGTGTTCCGGGCGCTCACCGACAGCGTGTTCGCCGACCTCAAGGGCAAGGACGCCAAGCCGGCCGACAGCGTGGTGATGCGGAACCTGCACCGGGCGTACGTGCAGAAGCTGGCCGAGCTGGTGCTCGGGCCGAAGAGCGACGCCGGCCGGTTCTTCTTCCTGTTCTTCAGCGGCGGCGGGTCGGTGCCGGCCGACGCCAAGGCGCTGGCCCGGTTCCACCTGAAGGAGGTCGGCGAGAAGGTGGCCACCGCCCTCAAGGGCGAGGCCGACGACACGGCCAAAGCCCACCTGATGGAGTTGCAGGAGCGGATCGCCAAAGTGCTGGACGCCAAACCCGCGGCGAACGAATGAGTGACGAGTGCTGAGTACTGAGTGCTGAGAGTCTAACACCCCGAAAGCCCAGGGACGGCAGTCCCTGGGTTCGTCGTTTGAGGGCGGGCAAATGTCGTGGGCGCTACTGGTTCTGGCCGGGCTGTTCGAGGTGGGCTTCACCACCTGCCTGAAGCGGTCCGACGGGCTGACCCGCCCGGCGTGGTCGGTCGCCTTCCTGCTGACGCTGACGGCCAGCATGGCCCTGCTGACGGTGGCTAGCCGCACCATCCCGCTGGGCACGGCCTACGCGGTGTGGACGGGCATCGGGGCGGCCGGCACGGCGGCGGTGGGCATCCTATGGTTCAACGACCCGGCCACGGCCGGCCGGCTGGTCTTCCTGACGCTGCTCATCGGCAGCGTCATCGGGCTGAAGCTGGTGTCGGCGGAGTGAGGGCCGCCGCCACCGCGGCCGCATCCGGATATCGCTCGGCCGGGTCGCGGGCCAAGCAGCGATCAATCACCCCCGCCAGCGTCCCACATTTCCCGTGGTGCCCGGTCGGCGGCGGGGCTGCCAGCAGTTGCTCGCGATACGCCTTCAACCGGCCGGGAATGCTCTTGGTGCGGTCCAGGGCCGCCCGCACGGTGTCGGCGGCGTGCGGCGGCTGGCCGCACGCCAGCGCGTGCAGCACCGCCCCGAGGGCGTACACGTCCCACCGCGGGTCGGGCGTCCGCCGGTCGAGATCGGCCTGGTCGGGCGGCATGTAGAACAGGGTGCCGAGGGCCGGGGCGTCCTCGCCCACCAGTTGGGCCTGGCCGAAGTCGGCCAGCAGCGGGCTGCCGCCGGCGTCGAGCAGGATGTTGGCCGGCTTCAGGTCGCAGTGGACGATGCCGCGGGCGTGGACCGCCGCCAGCGCCGCCGCCAGTTGACCGGCCAGCCGGGATACCTCGTCCGGCGGCAGGGTGCCCGCCTTCAGCCGGCCGGCCAGCGACCCACCCTCGGCGTACTGCATGACGAAGTATGGTGGGTCGGCGTCGGCGACGACCTCGTGCAACCGGACGATGCCGTGAACCCCGTCGAGGTCGGCCAGTCGCTTCACCTCGGCCTGCAGGTCGGCCCAACGGGCCGTGCGGTAGGCGAAGAACTTGAGGGCCACCCGCTCCGTCGGTCGGTCGGCCGGGACGCCCAGGAAGACGGTGCCGTAGGCCCCTTCCCCCAGGTGCCGCACCAGCCGGTAGCGGGTGAGGACCAGGTTCAGCCCGGGGTCGCCCATCTCTCCGCCGGGTGTGTGCGTGGTCGTCCGGCCTGGGGCGGTATCGGCCGGGGGCGGGGCGTGGGTGACGGTCGCCGCCGCGCCGGCCGGCGGCAGGGTGACGGTCGCCTCGGCCCGCCGCCGGCGGTGGCGGCGGGCCGCCAGTTCCACGAGGGCGACCGCCGCCGACAGCCCGAGTGCGGCGGCCACCGCCGGCCACCAGGACGGCAGGGCCGTCGGCACCTCGGCGGACGGTGTCGAACCGGCGGGGGCACCCCCGCTCCCGGTGACGGAGGAGGTTGTCGAACCGGCGGTGACAGCCGCGCCTCCGGCGCCGGCGATGCGGGGAGCATCGCCGGCGGCCTGGGCCGGACTTGCCGGCGACGGCCCGCCGCCGGCAGTGCCCGCGTCCACGAGTTGCATGCCGCTTTCGGAGCCGGCCGGGGGTCGGCCGGAGGACGGACGCGGGCGGGGGGCCAACTCGGGCGACCGGGCCGTGGGCACGCTCGGGGAGGGGACGGTTAACGCCGCAGGCGGCGGGTCGGCGGACACGGGGTCCGCGGCCTTGAACACGCTCGGGGCGCCGAGCTTGAAGGCCGAGGTGGGTGTCGCAACCATCGGCGCCTCACTCGTGCCGTGGTCGGCCGCGAACCCCAGCCAGAACAGGCCGCCGACGATTACCAAGACCAGAGCGACGCCGCCCCACACGTCTGCCCACCGCCGGCCAGCGACGGCCGGTCGCCACCCGCCCACCGCCCCCACGGCGTCGGCCTTCGGCTGGAGGGCAGCTTGCACTCGGCTGGTGACGCGGCGAACGGCCGGGTCTGGGCTGGGGGCATCACTCATGCCGCCGATTGTCCACTCCTACGGTCGGGTATGCAAGCCTCGGCTTGCAGCCGCCCGCGGCCGACGCTATGCCGCCGGAATGTGCCCGCTCCTCGTCATCGCCCTGGCCGTCGGCCTGCCGCCGGCCGTCGGCCCGCTGCACATCCAGCCGGCCGGCGAGGTGGTGGACCTCACCCCGGCCGAGTTGCCGCCGGCGCACGCCCCGTCGGCGGGCTTACACCCGCCGCTCGCCACGGACCACCCCGACGGCGGCCTCACGCTCGCCACCGAGGTGCTGCTCTGGCGGGCGCGGCTCGGTGACACGCCCTTCGCCCTCATCGACCCACTGGCCGACCTCACCCCGCAGGGCCGGGTGCGGGACGTGCAGCCGGGCAACAAGGCCGGCCTGCGGGTCGGCGGCCGCTACCAGTTCGAGCACCTCGGCTGGGACGTGGGCGTGACCTACACACATCTCGTCAGCAGCGGTGGCAACGACGCGGCGGCCCCGGCCGGCGGGCTGGTGTACCCGCTGCTCACCCGCTCCGGGCTGACCGACCGGGCCGACCGGGCGACGGCCGACGTGCGGCTGAAGTACAACGTGTTCGACCTGGAAGCCGGCCGGACGCTGCGGGTCGATGACCACCTGTCGGTGCGGCCGTTCGCCGGGGTGCGGTTCGCCGACCTCGACTCGCATCTTGTGGCCGGGTACGACGGCCGGCTGGCCCGCCGGGCCGAGGTGACGCTGGACAGCACCTTCCGCGGGGCCGGGCCGCTGGCCGGCGTCGGCACCGACTGGGCGCTCGGCGAACACTTCACGCTGTTCGGCTCGGCCCGCGGCGGCCTGTTGTACGGCACCCTGGACACCCGCAACCGGGAGACGAACGCGGCCGGCACCATCCTGAACGCCGACGTGGGCGACCGCTACTCGACGGTGGTGCCGACGGCCGCCGTCAGCCTGGGCGGGGCGTACCGCTGGCGGTCGGTCACCGTGGCCGGCGGGTACGAGTTGACGCACTACTTCGGCGGCCTCGGCCGGCCGGACCTGGGCGACGACTTCGCCGAGGGCCGGGCCAGCCGCCGCCGCGGCGACCTGTCGCTGGACGGCGTCTTCCTGCGGCTGGAGTATCGGTACTGAGGGCGGGTTGGTTCGTAGCCCGAAGCGCTAGCGAGGACATCCCCCTCGCTAGCGCTTCGGGCTGCGATCCAACCCACCCCCGAACGCACGGCGGAAGTCGGCCACCCGGAAGTCGAACGCCCGCTTCGCCCGGCCGGCGTAGGTGCCGCGGTCCTGGAGCAGCGAGCGGTTGTCTCCGGCCTCCCGCACCCCCAACCCGACGAGCCGGTGCAACGGCCCGGCGAACTCACCCGGCACGGCCGGCGTCGGCCCCAGCTTCGGCGACCCTGTCAGCTCCTCCCCGATGGCCGTCGCCGCCCGCGCCAGCACCCCGGCCGCGTCCACGTCCAGATAGTCCCGCCGCCCCGTCGGCGACCCGGCCTCCTCGATCAGCCCCGTCACCAACTGCCGGGCCGCCGGCTCGTCGAACCGGGCCGCGTCGAGCTGCTTCAGCACCCCGGCACAGGCCGCCTCCAGCCCGCCGGCGGCGGTCGCCATGCGGGTCCGGTCGCCGAACGGGGCGGCGTCGAACGCCTGCCGCCACGCCGCGTAGGCCGACTCGAACCCGGCCGCCTCGCCCGTCGCCGACGGCTGTCGCAACACGGCTCGCACCGCCCACACCGGCCACGTCGTCGGCACCGGCCGGCCGGCCGCCCCGGGGAAGCCGTTCTGCTGCCGGTCGCTCGGCACCACCAGCTCGTGGTGGCACGCGGCACAGTTGAAGTGGGCGAAGTCGAGCGGCCCCGGCGGCGCGGCCGCCGCCAGCTTGGCCGTCTCCCGCAGGGCCGTCACCGCCCCGACGGCCGCCAGCCGGGCCGCTTCCACCTCGCCCTTGCGGTACGAAAACCGCAGCCGCTCCGCCTCCGTCGGCAGGTCGGCGATCGCCGTCACGTCCTTCGCCGACCGCCAGTGCCGCGGCTCGTCCCGGCTGAACGTGGCCAGCTCGAACGCCGGCAGCGGCGGGTGGCCGGCGGCGAACATGGCGTGCGTCACGAACTTGTGTTCGCGGACGCTGCCGACGTGGCACGACACGCAGGTGTCGGCCCGCACCGCCGGGTCGCGGAGGTCGGCCAGCCCCACCGCCCGCTTGTCGGCCGGGGGCATCCGCCGCCAGTCGCCCTTCTGGTGCAGCCCGACGTACCCCTCGCCCGGCCCGTGGCAGGCCTGGCAGTTCACCCCCAGCTCGCACCCGAACCGCGTCGGGTCGGCGTCGGCCAGCGGGGCGCCGGGCCGGTGGTCGGTGGCGTGGCAGACCAGACAGGCGGGCAGCGTGCTCACGTCCGGCTGGCCCGGCAGCCGCTCGCCGATCCGCCGGCCGAGGTCGCTCGTCAGGGCGTCGAACGCCCGCCGGTGCAGGTCGTGGCCGTTCCAATAGACGCTCTCGGACAGCAGCACGAACGCGGTGCGGTCCTGGTTGAACTGGTTCGGCCCGCCGTGGCAGCCGAGGCAGCGGCCACCCAGGTCGGCGGTCGAGATGTACCCGGTCCCCGCCGGCGCGGCCGGCTGGCGGCCGACCGCCAGCGCGGCCAGCCCGAGCGCCACCGGCAACGCGAGCAGGCGGGTCACGGCCGACCTCCGAGTTCGGCCCAGCGGCGGGCCAGCCGGTCGCGGGCGGTCGGCGACTTGGCCGGGCTGTCGCGGCCGGCCGGGAACCGCAGCCGTGACGCGATGTCGGCCAGCGCCGCCTCGGCCGCTGGGGAGCGTTCGCCCGTGGCCCGATACAACGCGGCCGTGGCCAGGAAGCCCTGGGCGGTGCGGTCCCAGTCGGCGGCGGGGCTGCCGGTGCGGGGCACGTCGCCGGCGAACTTCACCGCATGGGCCAGCAGCGGGCGGAAGTCGGTCGGCGGCCGGTCGCGGAGTTGAACCAGCCAGCGGTCGAGGTGGGCCACCGCCGCCGTCGCCGCGTCGGCGGTGGCCTTGGCTTCGGGCCGGTCCGTTTCGCGGAACAGCGCGGCGAGCCGGGTCAGCCCGTCCCCCGCCGGCGGCCGCGACTCCGTCGGGCCGTCGGCGAGACTGAGCGTCAGCGGGTAAGCCCAGGTGCCCCACGGCAACCGGCCGGCCGGCGGGGCGTTCGCCCGCACCGGGGTCGGCTCGCCGGTCAACCCCTGGTGGCACGAGAAGCAGGCGAACTCGGCCAGTTCCGGCCAGTCCCGCTTGCCGGCGGTCGCCGCCCGGTGCCGCAACAACTCGGCCGACGCCCGCGCGGCGGCCACCTGCCCGACCAGCCACTCGGCCCCTTCCCGCGGCGGTTCAACCCAGTGCCGGGCGTACACCGGCGCGGCCGAGTACGCGGCCAGCTCGAACCGCAACGCCGGGTGCCCGGCGGCGATCAGGGCGTGGTCCACCTCCCGCCCGGGTTCCCCGACGTGGCAGCCGGCACACACCGCCGCCCGCACCGCCAGGTCTTTGGTCGCCATCAGCCCGTCGGCCGGTTTCCCCGGCAGGTAGTGCGTGGTCAGGTAGTTGCCGGCCGCCCCGTGGCAGTTCTCGCACGACGCCGAGCGGTGCCGATAGTCATCGGCCGGCAGCGGGGCGGCGTTCGGCGGGGCGGCCCCGTGGCAGCTCAGGCACCGCGCGTCCTGGTGGGCCGGGGCTGTGCCGCCGAGGGTCCGCACCATCCGGACGGATCGTTCGTGGAACAGCACGCCGAACGCCCGGCGGTGCGGGTCGCGGTCCGAGACGGTGGCGTGCTGGGTGTCGCCGTGACAGGCCGCGGCGGCACAGCCGAGGTTGCCGACCACGGCCGGCGAACCGCCCGCCGCCGCCGCCGCGACGGCGTGACGGTACAGCGGCGGCCGGGCGACCACGACAGCGAGCAGGCCGAGGAATACAGCGACACGGGCCACGCGGCAATCGTCGTCCGCCGGTGCCGCCGTGTCAAGCGGCCGTCACCGCCCGAGGTGGCGATACCGGGTCGTGTCGAGCGGATCATCGGTCACGTCCCACACCCGGCCGTCCCGCAGGAACAGTTTCCGCTGTTCGAGCAGGTTGAGTGGCCGGGCGCCGACCCGCCCGAACACGGAGAGCTGGTTGCCGCTCTCGTCCACGGCCCGGTCGCGGTCCAGGCCGCGGGCCACGGCCAACGCCTTGCCGCCCTTCGGGATGGGGTACGTCGCCACCAGCCGGGGCGTCGGCCGGGGGCTGAAGCCGTCGTTGCCGGGCGTGTCCGGGCCGGTGAGCTGCACCACCCGCAGGCCGTTCGTGCCGTCCGCGACGTAGGCGAACTGGCTGACGTAGGTGATGCCCAGCTTCACGTCCCGGGTGTCGGTCAGGCAGCCGTCGGCGGTGAACTGCTGGTCGATCCGCGGGCGGTCCGGCCTGGCGATGTCGAGAACCAGCAGACCCCGCGGGCCGGCCGCCAGGTAGGCGTAGGTGCGGGCCAGATAGATGTTGTGGCAGTCGGGAATCCGCAACTGTGCCACCGGCGTCGGCCGGGCCAGGTCGGTGGCGTCCAGCACCTTCACGCCCTCCTCGTCCACGACGTAGGCGTAGCGGAACTGCACCTGCACGGCCCGCGGCTTGCTGACGTGCGGCCCGCCCACGACCGCCGTCACGCACGGCTTCGTCGGGTCGTCCAGGCTCACCACCACCAGCCCGGCGTCGCAACACACGTACGCATAGGTGCCGACAATTGTGACGTTGGTGGCCCCGACGAGCAGCCCGTCCGGGTTGAACGTCAGCTCGCGTTTCAGGAAGTTGTTGAGCGGGTTGCCGTCGATCATGGTGGCCACCCGCACCAGGATCAGGCCCTCGTACTTGTCCGTCACATAAACATATGCATAGAGCGGGTGGACCGACCCCTCCTTGTTCTCCGGCTTGTGGGTGCGGGTGGGGTCGGGGGCCATCGTGGTGGGGGCGGCGACGGCCGTGGCGTACTTCGTCTCGACGTGGAACTTCTGCCCGAGGGGGGACACGGGGGCCGTGGTGATGCGCTCGCTGAACCCTTTGTGGTCGATGAACGCGGCGTCGAACATCCGCACCCCGCCCTCGCCGCAGGCGGCCAGCACGTACTCGCCGCGGACCTGCGCGCTCAAGATGTCGGCCCCGGCCTTCCCCGGCCGGCGGACCTTGTCCAGGATGTCGTACCCCGGGTGTTCGTGGGCCTGGTCCAGCACCCCGCGGTGTTTGACGTGCTTGTCGAACCGCTGCGGGTAGGCGGTGGCGTGCAGCGTGCTGCCGACGACCGCCTGCGGCTCGTCCCGCTCCGTCACCGCGACGGCGTGCAGCCCCTCCTCGCCGGCGGCCACCCACGCGTACCGGCCGATCAGGTTGAGGGTGCCGGTGCCGTGCATCACCAGTTGGGCCAGCCAGGCGTTGTTGTCGTTCGCCGCCGACACATGGCACTCGGTACACGTCTTGGTGCCGTGCTTGCCACGGACCGTGTGTGGCACGTTGGTGCTGAACGCCACCCCGCTGAACCCCTCCGAGCTGACCGTCTGCTGTTGCACGTACACCGACTCTCGGTTGCCGTTGTAACTGCCGACGTGGATGGCACAGCTCGACCGGCTCGGGTTGATCTTGTTCCCCGTCGCGTCACCGTCACGGGCCAGCATGTACACGTCGTCCCGGAGCGTCTGGAAGTTGTACGGCGTGTAGTTCCGCGTTACATCGCCGTCGGCGTGCAGGTGCGGCATCTTGGCGTTGGCCTTCTGCGGCAGGTGGCAGCCGTAGCAACTCGGGTTCCAGCCGCTGTGGCAGGCGATGCACGACATGTTGCCGTTGGCGTGGGCCAGGCAGGCGTCGCCGCCGGCCGGTTGGGTGCCGTACACCATTTGGCCGCCCTCCACCCGCACCGTCTTGGCCAGGTCGCTCTTGGCGTTGTACCGCGGGTGGCCCTTGGTCACCGTGTCTTTCGTCTGCACCACCTCCCACCGCACCCCCGGCTCGACCATCGAGTTCTGGAAGAACCGCGTCACCCCGTCGCCCAGGTCGTCCGCCTCGAAGCGGGGTTTGCCGGACGGCGTCCGCATCGCCGCCAGGTTGCGGCCCGGCTTGGCCGGGTCGGTGGTGGACGTGTACGCCGCCGCCCCACTGGTCCGCAGTGTGGTGTACTCGCGGGCCGTGCCGTGGCAGTCGATGCACGCGATCTCCGTGCCGGCCCGCACCTCGGTGTGCAGCCGGCCGTTGCCGTGCATGTCCTGCACGAAGTGGCAGTCCACGCAGTGCATCCCCTTTTCCATGTGGATGTCCAGCATGTGGACGGCGTTGCCGGCCCGGCACTGGTCGAACGCGGCTTGTGCTTTGGCGCTCGCGGCCGGGGTGTCGTGGGCCTGCTTGTGGAACTCCTTCGCGGCCACCGGAAAGGCCACCGCGTTTGCTAAAACTTTCGGCGTGACCGGCTTCTCCAGCGGCTTGTTGAAGTAGTCCGTGAGCCGGCCGGCCTTGTCCTTGTTGAACACCGCCCGGTACACCCAGCCGTGGCCGTGGAAGTCGGCGAACTGGGTCTTCGAGAGCTGCGGGTTGAGCTTGCTGATGTCGTGCAGGAACGCCGGGTCGCCCCAGTTGCCGCGGGCCGCCGTCTCGTCCGGGTTGAGCATGGCCGAGCGGGTCAGGTCTTCGGCCGTCGGGTTCTTCTCGACCGGCGGGTACATGTGCCGGCCTTCCGTCTCCTGGTCCCACCACATGTACCCGATGTAGCTGTTCATCACCGTTGTGCCGGGGTGCATGTGGCACACCATGCACTGGCTCGTCGGCACCCCGTTAGTGAATTTGTGTGCGATCGGGTGGCCCGGCTCCTGCTTGCTGATGGTCGGGTCCGGGTTGTCGGCCGCCGTGGTGCCCTTGTTGCCGTGGACGTGGTACGGCCCGGAATGCACCGGCGAGCGGTCGTTGGCGTACACCACGTGGCAGGCCGTGCAGCCGCCGCTGCGGTAGTCGCCGGGGTGGTCGTTGGTGCCCAGGAACCACAGGGCCGGGTCGAACAGCCGGGTCTTGTTCAGGCTCACCAGCACCGGGTCGGTGCGGTTGCCGGTGCCCAACCCCCGCTCGCTCAGGCGGGCGCGGGGCCGGCCCGGTTCTTCCTTAGTTTCCGGCAACCCCACCTCGGCCGCCTTGAACCGCCCGCCGGCCTCGAAGACGCGGAGCAGGTTGCCCGGCTGGCTCACCTCGAACCGCGGCAGCGGGTCCAGGAACGGGGCGATGCCCCGCTTGGTGCGTTCCCACTCGGTCGGCGGCGGGACGGTGTGCAGCCGCAGCGGCGCCCCGGTCATGCTGTAGGCTTCGCCGTGTCGGGCCTGCTTGTACGGCACCGCGCCGTTGTTATACAGGGCCGACCCCCACAACATGCAGCCCGTCGCCATGATCTGCTTGCGGTTCGTGTACACCTCTTTGGGGTGACAGCCGGTCGTACCACACGAGATGTGCGCGATGCGGAAGTCGCCGGGGTTGACGAACCGCACGAACTCCGGCCGCTCGTGGTTGAGCAGCGCGTAACTGCGGGCCGGGTTGCCGGCCGACGGCCACCCCGCCGGCTGGCTCGGGAAGACGTGGGCCTGCTTGTAATCAGTCGTGGTGGCGTCGCCGCCGTGGCAGTCGGTGCAGCCGATCCGGACGGTCGCCTTGCCGTGCGGGTCGTGGCTGCCGGTGTGGCAGCCCAGGCAGCCGCGACTCTTGGCGTCCTTCCCCGCGTCCGTCTGCTTCATCAGCTCGACGCCGACCAGTTCCGGCGGCAGCGGGAAGGGGTCAGCGGGGTCGGTGGACGGCGGCGGCACCGTCACCCGCACCTCGGCCGGGTGCGGCGGGCTGTCGGCCGGCGGGTCGCGGTACAGGGACGCGGCCAGCCCGGCCGGCACGGCGGCGAGTAGGCCGACGGTCAGCAGCAGGCGGGCGGTGCGCATGATCCGGGGCACTAGCACGGCCGGACGAAGGCCGCAACCCCAGCCGTGGCCGTGTTGCCGGCCGGTTTGGTGTTGGTGGGACAGGCATTTCTGCCTGTCCGATCAGAAGCTCGGACAGGCAGAAATGCTTGTCCCACCAATACGAGAGCCAGCCGAGCCGGCCTCATGCGACGGGGCAAGCTTTGCCGATTCTAACGGCATGGCACCCGTCCGCCTGACCCTCGACCGCCTCGCCGACCGGGTGACGCCGGCCGCCGCTCTCACCGCCGGCGTCCTCACCGTCCAGACCGACGACGCCGACCAGCGGGTGCAGGTGGTCCGCGACGGCGACAACGTGGTGGCCGTGGTCAACGCCCGGGTGGTCGGCCGGTTCCCGGCGGCGGCAGTGTCGCAACTGGTGGTGCGCACCGGGGCCGGCACCGACCACATCGAAACAGCGGTCGATGTGCCGACGACGGTGGACGCCGGCGGCGGGCGGAACCTGATCCGCTCCGGCGACACGGCGGTGAAGCAGCCGCACCCCGTCGCCGACCCCTCAGCCGGCTTACACCCGCCGCTCGCCTCGAACGTCGCCCCGTTGCTGGCCGCGGGCGAGGTACAAACCGTTCTCGACCGGGCGTCGGCCGCGTCCGCCAGTCGGGACGGCATCGTAGCCGTGGTGGACCGCAACGGCCGCATCCTCGGGGTGCGGGTCGGCGACCGGGTGAGTCCGGCGATCACCGGCGACCCGCGGAAACTGGTGTTCGCCGTGGACGGGGCGGTGGCACTGGCCCGCACCGGCGCGTACTTCGGCAACGACCAGGCGCCGCTCACGTCCCGCACCATCCAGAACCTGAGCCAATCGACGGTCACCGAGCGGGAGGTGGACTCCGACCCGAACGACCGTGACCCGAACTCGCCGCGGCGGGGGCCGGGGTTCGTGGCGGCCGTCGGGGTGGGCGGCCACTTCCCCCCCGGCATCGCTAACACGCCGCCGGTGGACCTGTTCGGCATCGAGCACACCAACCGGGACGGGTCGTCGCACGTCGGGGCCGACCACATGGCCGGGACGGCCGACGACGTGCCGCTGGCCGAGCGGTTCAACACCGACCCGGCGTTCGTGCCGGCCGGCCAGGAGCTGACGCCGCCGGACAGCTACGGGGTGCAGTCCGGCCGCTGGCCGGGGGCGCAGTCCCGGGGCATCGCCACCCTGCCCGGCGGCATCCCGCTGGTGAAGGGCGGCAGCGTGGTCGGCGGCGTCGGCGTCTTCTACCCCGGGGCCACCGGGTTCGCCACCGAGGAGAACAACCGGCAATCGACCACCTTCGACCCGGCCAAACCCGACCGCTCCCTGGAAGCCGAGTCCGTCGCCTTCGTGGCGGCCGGCGGCAGTGCCGGGGCCGGCTTCCCGTTCGCCGGGCCGGTCGGCGATGCCCCGGCGCTGCCCGGATTCGACCTGCCGTTCGCCCGCATCGACCTCGTCGGCATCACGCTCGACCTGTTCGGCCCGAGCGGGCTGGAAGGCCCCGAGAGGCTGGTGCGGTACGGCCAGACGCTCGGCGTCGGCAGCCGGGCCAACGGCACCGACCTGCCGGTGCTGCCGGACGGCACCAAGCACCTCGACGGGAAGGCGGTGCCGTTCGGCTGGCTGGTGCTGCCGCACGACGGGGCCGGGATCACGGCCGCGGCGGTGACGGACATCATTGCCCGCGGGCTGGACCAGGCCACTCGCACCCGGGCCGCCATCCGCAGCATCGGCAACAGCACGCGGATGGTGTTCGCCGTGACGGACTTGAACGGGGCGGTGGTCGGCCTGTACCGGATGCCGGACGCGACGGTGTTCAGCATCGACGTGGCCGTGGCGAAGGCCCGCAACGTGCGGTACTTTGCCGACGCCGGGCTGTTGCAGCCACAGGACATGGTGCCGGAGGTGCCGGCCGGCAGGGCCCTCACCAACCGCACCTTCCGCTACCTGGCCCAGCCGCGGTTCCCGCTCGGCCTGGACGGCACCGACCCGGGGCCGTTCTCGACCCTCCGCGACGGCGGGGCCGACCCGCTCACCGGCCGGCAGGTCGGCGCGGCCAAGCCGGCGAGTGCCTTCCAGACGGTGCTGGCCTACGACGCCTTCAACCCTGGCACCAACTTCCGCGACCCGCACAACCCGCTCAACCAGAACGGCATCGTCTTCTTCCCGGGGAGCGCACCGCTGTACGCCGGCGGGTCTCTGGTCGGCGGGTTCGGGGTGAGCGGCGACGGGGTCGATCAGGACGACGTGGTGACGTTCGCCGGGGCGCGGAACTTCAGCGTGCCCGCGACCATCCCGCGGGCGGACCAAGTCGTGGCGGCCGGGGTGCGGCTGCCGTACCAGAAGTTCGACCGCAACCCGGAGGGCGGGATTCCCGGCTGACCCTTGCCCGCCGGCCGGCCCGTGTCTAAACTTCCCTGCGATCCGGGCGACCGCTGTAAGTGGCCCCTGGACGGGTGGTATGCCCCACCGCCTTCCCCTCTCCCTGGGGGGCGGGTCGAACACACAGGAGCACGTCTCATGATCCGCAGTCTATCCGTCGCCGCCGTCGTCCTCACCGCCGGCCTGGTCGTCGCCGCCGGCCTCGAGAGCGGCCCGCAGGTCGGCCAGTCGCCCCGCCCGTTCAGCCCGCTGAACATCAACGGCGAGACCCCCGACCAGAAGGTGTGCCTGGTCTGCCGCAACGGCAGCAACCCGGTGGCCATGGTGTTCGCCCGCTGCGCCGACTGCCCGCAGACGGCCAAGCTGATCAAGGCCCTGGACAAGGTGACGATGGAGAACAAGGCCAAGGAGATGGGCAGCTTCGTCGTGTTCTGTAGCGACGAGGAGAAGCTGGACGCCAAGCTGAAGGACATGGTCAAGACGGCCGGCATCAAGGAGTGCGTGCTGGCCATCGACACCCCGAGCGGCCCGAGCGGGTACAAGATCGCCAAGGACGCCGACTTGACGGTGGTGCTGTACACCGACCGCAAGGTGAAGGCGAACATGGTGTTCAAGAAGGGCGAGATGACCGACAAGGACATCGAGATGATCGTCGCCGAGGCCGGCAAGCTGGTCAAGTAAGTGCGGGTGGAAGCACCTGTTGCCACGCGAACGCCCGGGGCTGTCCCCGGGCGTTGTTGTTTCACCACTCTGCATTTTGCCCTCTGCCCTCTGTACTTCACCCGACGAGTGCCCCCGGCCGGTACTCGCCGTCGTCCTCCAGCGGCGGGGCGGTCAGGCCGAGCGCCCGCAGCGGCCCGGCGTGCGGGAACTCGAAGCCGACGACGTGGCCGAGGTCGGCGACGAACAGCGTCTGGCGGACGTGCTCCATGCCGGTGGCGTCCCGGTGGACGTGCTGTTGCAGCACCACCACGGCCCGCAGGTCGGCCAGCAGGCAGACGGCGTCGGCCTCCACCCGGCCGCTGGCCTGGCGGGGGGCGTAGTGCTTGACCCCGCCGCTGAGCATGGTGTCCGGGCCGGCCGACTGCACGCTGGCGTCGGCGGCCAGCACCAGCACGCACCGCCCGGCCCAGCGGCGGTCGCCGCCGAGCAGCCGTTCGACCAGGCCCGCGTCCATGTCTGTCCCCGGTGGTGCCGGTTAGTCTAGCTCACGCCGCGTACATTGGCCGGATGCCGCCGCCGCTCGTGGTCTTCGCCGACGACTGGGGCCGCCACCCGTCGAGCTGTCAGCACCTCGTCCGCCACCTGCTGCCGGGCCGGCGGGTGGTGTGGGTGAACACCATCGGCACCCGCCCGCCACGGCTGGACTGGGGCACGGCGAAACGGGTGGCGGGCAAGCTCGGCGAGTGGTTCGAGGCGAGCGGCGGGCGTAAGCCCGTTGAGGGGGCGTTACCCGGAGCAGGTGTGCCCTCCGACCCCGGTGGCGTTCCCTCAGCGGGCTTACGCCCGCCGCTCGCCCCGGAAATCATCGCCCCGAAGATGCTGCCGTCGTTCGCTTCACCGCTCAGCCGCCGGCTCAACCGCACGCTGCTGGTGCGTGCCCTCCGCCCCATATTCGAGTCATTGCCCGAGCCGCCGGTGGTCGTCACCACCCTGCCACTGGTCGCCGACCTGCCGGG
This sequence comes from Fimbriiglobus sp., assembly GCA_043787415.1. Lineage (GTDB taxonomy): Bacteria > Planctomycetota > Planctomycetia > Gemmatales > Gemmataceae > JAXMAZ01. Next base: position 29,316 of record JAYVUZ010000170.1, read on the forward strand.
CCGCCTGCCGGCGGCGCGGTGGGTGTACTACTGCGTGGACAACTTCTCGGTCTGGCCGGGGTACGACGGCGCCACCATGCTCCGCATGGAACGCGACCTCGTCCCCCACCTGTCGGCCGCCGTGGCCGTCAGCGACACTCTGGTGGCCCACCTGAAGGCGCTCGGCGTGTCGGCGACGCTGCTGACGCACGGCGTGGACCTCGACCGCTGGCAGATTCCTCCGTCCCCGAACGGGGACGGCTCGCCGGCCGAGTTCGCCGGCCTTGAACCGCCGGTCACGCTGTTCTGGGGCGTCATCGACCGCCGTCTCGACCTCGCGTTCGTCAAACACCTGAGTGCGAAGGTGCCTGGCACCGTATTGCTGGTCGGCCCGCGGGAAGACCCCGACCCGGCCCTGTTCGCCATCCCCAAAGTGGTGGTGCGGCCGGCGGTGCCGTTCGACCGCCTGCCGCGACTGGCGGCGCACGCGGGGGTGCTGGTCATGCCCTACGCCGACGCCCCGGTGACGCGGGCCATGCAGCCGCTCAAGCTCAAGGAGTACCTGGCGACCGGGCAACCGGCGGTGGTCCGCGACCTGCCCAGCACCCGGCCGTGGGCCGACGCCTGCGACGTGGCCGCCACCCCGGCGGCGTTCACCGCCGCCGTGCTAACCCGGCTGGCCGACGGGGTGCCGGACGCCCAGCGGGTGGCCCGGCAACGCCTCGGAAGCGAAGGCTGGGCGGCGAAGGCGGCGTCGTTCGCGGAATGCGTGTGGGGGTCGGATTTTGCCGCGCACGGCGGGAAACCCGACGTATGATATTTATGACGGGGCCGGACCGACGGTGTGGCAATGCCGCCCGGGTCAGTCCCCAGAAGAATCAACGCCCGCGGCCCGCGCCATCAACTCGCGGCCTCGCGGGCGTTGGGCTTTTCCGGGTCTGGTCTTGGCGAGCGGCCGGCGCAAGCCGGTCCGACAGCTCCCTCCGCCGGAGGCGATGTCCCCGACCGAGACAGCCGTCGGACCGGCTTACGCCGGCCGCTCGCCTAAAACAGCTCCCGCACCGGCTTCGCGTTACACACATCGACCGGCTTGCCGGCCGGTCCTGGTATGGTCGCGCCGGCCGGAACGCCGACGGCGTGGAAGATCGTGGCCACCAGTTCGGCCGGTGTAACGGGGCGGTCGGCCGGCTCTGAGGCAGTCGCGTCGGAGCGACCGACAACGCGACCCCCTTGCACCCCGCCGCCGGCGACTAACGTGGTCCAGCAGCCGGTCCAGTGGTCGCGGCCGCCGTTGCAGTTGGGCTTCGGGGTGCGGCCGAACTCGCCGGTGGCGACTACCAACGTGCGGTCGAGCAGCCCGCGGTCGTGCAAGTCGGTGAGCAGCCGGCTCACGGCGAGGTCGAACAGCGGGGCGACGGTGTCGCGGTAGTCGCCGAGGTCACACGATAGGGAGCCGCCTGCCGCGTGGCAGTCCCACGACGGGGCGTCGAAGACCGTCTCGAACATGTTGAGCGACACGAAGCGACTGCCGGTTGCCACGTCCCCAGCCGCGAACAAGCAGTGGTTCTGGAACGGCGGGTCTTGGTCCCGTCCGGGTCGGGTCAAGACGCACGGGCGGATGGGGTGGGTGTAGCTATAGGCCCGTTCGAGAAACCCGGCCCCCAGCCCGTCGTCCAGCCATGTCTCCTGGTTCGCGGCGATTCCAGCCCCACAGTCCGGGTGGTAGCCGTAGTGGCACCAGTCCCGCGAGTCGTCGGCCGTGTCGCCCAATCGCTTTAGCACCGACCCCATGTGTGGCCAGCGATCCCGCCGGCGTTGGCCGGTAAACCGCCGGCCGGTGTTCACCAGTTGCATCCCGACCTCGTGGATCGGCGGGGCGTCGCTGGTCATCGACCGGATCAGGCTCCAGCGGTCGCTCACCGCCGCCAACTTGGGGAACAGTTCGCTCACCCGCACGCCGGGGGTGCGGGTCGGGATGGTGCCGAACGGCCCGCGAATGTGTGCGGGGGCGTCCGGCTTGGGGTCGAAGGTGTCGTGATGGCTTGTGCCGCCGCGCGTCCAGACGAGGATGCAGTTGATGTCTTTGGCCGGCTTCGCTTCCTTGGCGCGGGCCGTCCGGGCGAAGAGGCCGGGGAGACTCAAGCCGAGACCGCCGAGGACGCCGACTTTCAACAAGTCTCGGCGGTGAACCCCGTCGCAATCGCGGAACGTAGCGCTGGAATGGCTGAGCATGGCGGGTCACGGGTAGGAGGAAGAAACCTCGGCGGGAGATGGGAGTATAACGCACCGTCCCGCGCGGAGCAATAC
>JAYVUZ010000171.1:0-7172 GCA_043787415.1 Fimbriiglobus sp.
GTAGGGTGGTGCCGAGTCTTCGAGGCCCACCGCGGGTTGCCGTCATGCGAACGGTGGGCCTCTAAGACTCGGCACCACCCTACGGAATACAGACCATGCCCTGGCTCGTCCGTGCCGAAGGCTCGCCCCGTAGCGTCGAGCTGCCGACCGCCCAGCGGGTGCTGGAGGGGCTGGCCGACGGCGACTTCGCACCCACCGACGGGGTCCGCGGCCCGGCCGACGCCGGCTGGCAACCCATCGAGAGCCACCCCCAGTTCGCGGAAGCCGTCGAGGGTCTGGACCGGCGGGAGCGGGTGCGGACCGAAGACGACAAGCTGGACTTCAACCCGCTGATCGACGTGTCCCTGGTGCTGCTGATCTTCTTCATCCTGACGGCGACGTACAGCAGCCTGCGGCGGGCCATCGATCTGCCGCCCGGCCCGCCCGACGACAAAGGGGCGGCCCAGCAAGTGATCCGAGAGGACGAGGTGAAGGACCGTAGCTTCCTGTTCCGCGTCTGGCAGGAGGACGGGCGGACGCTGTTCAAGCTGGAGGACCGGACGCTGCTGGCCGACGAGATCGAGCGGGGCCTGATCGAACACGTCCGGGCCACCGGCCGCAAAGAGCTACGGCTGGACGTCGGCCCGGGGGTCGAGTGGGGCGAGGTCACGCGGGTGTACGACGCCGCCAAGGCGGCCGACATCCACCAGATTTATCGGGTGTACAAGAAGTGAATGGCGTTCTTGGTTCGTAGCCCGAAGCGCGAGCGAAGTCATGACCTCGCTGGCGCTTCGGGCTACGAACTCTAACGCTTCGGCGTCTGCGTATCGACCACCAAGAGGTACTGCCCGCCGCGGACGCTGACTCGGAACACCGTCTCCTCGATGTCCTCCGCCCGGCGGTTACGGTAGCCAACCTCCAGCCGGGCCAGTTCGTCCTCCATCGTCCGCGGGAAGAAGGCCAGGAACCGCCGCGGCTGAAAGCCGGCCCGCAACTCGTCGGCCACACCCCGCACGGCGTCCGCCTTGGTGTCGATAAACTGGATCTGCCCGGCCAGCTTGTGCCAGTCGGCCTCGGCCAGCCGCTCGCCCTTCGGGTTCTTGAGGTCGCGGTACACAAAGGCGTCCTTCTCGTCCGGCGGCTGCGGCAGCACGATCACGGCCCCCATGGCCGCCAGTTGGGCGACGTAGTCGCGACCGCTGTCCACCTTGAACCGCAGCGACCAGCGGAGGCTCCGCTTGTGAGTGTTGTCGTTGCCGAACCCACCGGGGCCGTCGCCGGGCTGGCCGGTGGTGCCACTCCCGTTGTCTTGTCCGGACCCTCGTTTGGCCCCGGCCGCCCCCTCCCGGATATCCTTGACCAACTGCTCGAACGGCGTGGCGCTGGAGTTCGGCAGCGCCCCCGGCTTGGTCAGGTCGGGCAGCTTCGGGGCGTTCGGCTGCTCCTGCACGCTCGGCAGCGCCGGGTTTGGCAGGTCCACTTTGGCGTCGGTCGGCTTCGGCACCTGGTCGCCGACGGCCAGCGGGTTGTCGCGGCCGCCGCTGCCCATCCGCCCCTCGCCGGACTCGTTACTGCCCTGCACCATTCGCACCGGCACCGGCTTGCGGTCGGTGCCGCCAGCCAGGGCCAGCAGCAGCACCCCGATGATGACGGCGAACCCGGTGACGAATGTGAGGATGGACAGCACAACCGAACTGGGGAACTCGAAGTGGGCGTTGTATTTTTTCCAGAACGGCACCTCGATTACGGTGGCCGGCTCGGGGGGTTCGGCGACGGCTGGCATGGGTCGGCTCCGCGGGTGGGCTGACAGCGTCAACGCTACCCGCGCCGCCGGGGTTTGCCCACCACAAAAAAGGCGAGCGGCCGGCGTAAGCCGGTCCGGACGGATTTTCGCCCGACCGGACCGGCTCACGCCGGCCGCTCGCCAAAACCAGACGTTACTTCTTCACCTCGTACTCGGCGTCGATCACGTCGTCCCCGCCCTTCGCCGCCCCGGTCGGCCCGGCGGTGCCGGCCGGCGGCCCCTGGAAGTGCTGGGCCATCGCCTGCATCATCTGGTCCAGCTCGCCGACGGCCGACTTGACCGCCCCGAGGTCGGCCCCCTTGGTCGCCTCGCGGACCTTCTCGACCGCCTTCTCGATGCTCTCTTTGCTGCCGGCGTCCAGCCCGTCGCCCTTCTCCTTGAGCAACTTTTCGACGGTGAACAGCCGGTTCTCGGCCTCCACCTTCACGTCGGCGAACTCCCGCTTCTTCTTGTCCTCGCCGGCGTGGACCTCGGCGTCCCGCTTCATCTGCTCGACCTCGGCCGGCGAGATGCCGCTCGACTGCTCGATGCGGATGGTCTGCTGCTTGCCGGTGCCCTGGTCTTTGGCGGACACGTTCAGGATGCCGTTGGCGTCCAGGTCGAACGTCACCTCGATCTGCGGCGTGCCCCGCGGGGCCGGGCTGAGGCCGTCCAGGTGGAACTGGCCCACCTTCTTGTTGTCGCCGGCCATCGGCCGCTCGCCTTGGAACACCTGAATTTCGACCGACGGCTGGCCGTCCGCGGCGGTCGTGAAGGTCTGCGACTTTTTCGTCGGGATGGTCGTGTTCTTCGGGATGAGAACGGTCATCACTCCGCCCAGCGTCTCCAGCCCGAGGCTCAGCGGCGTCACGTCCAGCAGCAGCAGGTCGGACTTCGCCCCGAGCAGCAGTTGCGCCCCCTGGATGGCGGCGCCGATGGCCACCACCTCGTCCGGGTTGACGCCCTTGTGGCCCTCCTTGCCGAAAATCTCCTTCACCAACTGTTGCACCCGCGGCATACGGGTCATGCCGCCGACCATCACCACCTCGTCGATCTGGTTCGGCTTCATCCCGGCGTCGGTCAGGGCGGTCAGCACCGGCTTGCGGCACCGCTCGATGAGCGGGTCCACCAGCCGCTCGAAGTCGGTCCGGCTGAGCGTCCGGGTCAGGTGCTGCGGCACCCCGTCGATGGCCGTGATGAACGGCAGGTTGACTTCCGTCTGGGCCTGCTGGCTCAGGTCTTTCTTGGCCCGCTCGGCCGCCTCCTTGAGCCGCTGCATGGCCATCGGGTCTTTCCGCAGGTCGACATTCTGCTCCTTCTTGAACCCCTCGGCCAGCAGGTCGATGAGCGCCTGGTCGAAGTCGTCGCCGCCCAGGTGGGTGTCGCCCGAAGTCGATTTGACCTGGAACACGCCGTCCTCGCCTACCTCCAGCACGGACACGTCGAACGTGCCGCCGCCGAGGTCGAACACGCAAATTTTCTGGTCCTTCTTTTTATCCATCGCGTAGGCGAGTGACGCGGCCGTCGGCTCGTTGATGATCCGCATCCGCTGCTTGGTCTTCTTGCCCGTCTTCGGGTCTTCGATCTCCCAGTCGGTGTCGAACCCGGCGATGGCGGCGGCGTCCACGGTGGCCTGCCGCTGGGCGTCGTTGAAGTACGCCGGCACGGTGATGACTGCTTTGCGGACGGTGTGCCCGAGGTATGCCTCGGCCGCCTCCTTCAGCTTCCGCAGGATCATGGCCGAGATTTCGGGCGGGGTGAACGACTTGCCGTCAATGTCCACCTTCACCAGGTCGGTCTTGCCGCCGACCACCTTGTACGGGACGAGCTTCTCTTCCGACTCCACCTCGTCGTGCCGGCGGCCCATGAACCGCTTGATGCTGTACAGCGTCTTGGTGGGGTTGGTGACCGCCTGCCGTTTGGCCGGGTCGCCGACCAGCCGGTTGCCGTCCTTGGCGAACGCCACGACCGACGGGGTCGTGCGGTTGCCCTCTTGGTTCGCTATGACTTTCGCCTCACCGCCCTCCATCACGGCCACCACGCTGTTGGTGGTGCCCAGGTCGATGCCGATGATCTTCTCTTCGGCCATGTGTCGGCCCTCGGGGTTTATGTGAGTTGATTACGGATCGGTGAATTAGATTGCCTGCCACCGGACGGCGATTCAGGTTTCGATGACCGGCAACGACTTCGGTCGGCGGCACGACCGGCAGAACCGCTTTGCGACATGGCGGGTCGGAAGTCTGTGTCGCACAACTCGTTGACGCCCAAACGCCTAACTCGTAGGATTCGCCAAAACAAACCCTTCGGCACCACTCCGGCCCGGTTCCATGAGTCGCAAGACTGACAACGGTACGGACGGTAACGCGGCAAACCTTAAGGGGTTGCGTCAGCAGATCGACAAGCTCGACCTCCAGATCGTCGAGATGCTGAACCGCCGGGCGTCGGTGGCCGGGCAAATCGGCAAGGTCAAGTCGGATATCGGCGGAGAGGTGTTCAACGCCGCCCGCGAGGAAGAAGTTTTCGCCAACACACTGGGCGGCTCGAAGGGGCCGCTCGGCGAAGTGACGCTCAAATCAATTTTCCGGGAACTGATCGCCGGTTGCCGCGCCCTTCAGCGGGTGCAACGCATCGCATTCCTCGGCCCGGACTATAGTTACAGCCACATCGCCGCCCTGGACCGTTTCGGCGAGGCCAACGAGTACGTCCGCGTCGGCTCGATCCAGGCCGTGTTCGAGGAGGTCAGTCGGAAGCACGTGAACTTCGGGCTGGTGCCGTTGGAAAACTCGACTGACGGCCGCATTGCCGACACGCTGGACTGCTTCGTGCGGACGACGGGGGTCAAAATCTGTGCCGAGGTCCGGCTACGGGTACATCACAACCTACTCTCGACCGCGGAACAGATGGATGTCCGCCGGGTGTACAGCAAGGCCCAAGCTCTGAGCCAGTGCCGCCACTGGCTCGGCAAGAACCTTCCGAATGCGACACTCCACGAGGTCGCCAGCACGGCCGACGCCGCCCGGTTGGTGCAGACCGATCCGACCGCCGCGGCGGTCGCCAGCCGACAGGCGGCGGTGCGGTACGGCCTGCGGGTGCTTTTCCCGAACATCGAAGACCACCTGGAGAACGAAACCCGGTTTGCGGTCATCGCTTTGACCGACTCGGCCCGCACCGGGTCCGATAAGACGGCGATGATTTTCCAGGTGCCGCACGCCCCGGGGTCGCTGGCCGACGTACTCAGCATCTTTAAAGCCAACAAGATCAATCTGACCTGGATCGAATCGTTCCCGGTGAAGGATGTGAAAGGCGAGTACGTGTTTTTCGTGGATTACGACGGCCATCACGACGACCCGAAGGTGAAGAAGGCTCTCAAGTTGCTGGAAGACACCTGCGAGTCAGTGTCGGTCCTCGGCTCCTACCCGACGGCCAAAGTGTCGGAGTAGGCATATTGTAGGTTGGGCCGAGTCTTCGAGGCTAACCGCAGAGCGCTTGCGGGCGAACGGTGGGCCGCGAAGACTCGGCCCACCCTACGAGTTGGACGCTCATGATTCTGGTCATCCGCCCGGACGCCACCCTGGAACAGATCGAGCACGTCGTCGAGGTCGTGCGGGAGATGGGGTTCACGCCCCATGTGTCCCGGGGCGAAAGCCGGACCATCGTTGGGGTGATTGGTGACGAGCGCAAGCCGCAGGCCGAGAACCTGTCCGCCATCCCCGGCGTCGAGCAGGTTCTGGCCATCATGAAGCCGTTCAAGCTCGCCAGCCGCGAGTTTTCCCCGTCCGATTCCGCGGTCTACGTTGGTAAGACGAAGATCGGCCAGGGCAGTCTGGCCATGATCGCGGGGCCGTGCGCCGTGGAAAGTTACGAGGTGATGGACACGGTCGCCCGGTACGTCAAGGCCGGCGGGGCGAACATCCTCCGCGGCGGCGCGTTCAAGCCGCGGACCTCACCCTATGCCTTCCAGGGCATGGGCGAGGACGGGCTGAAAATCCTCAAGGACGTGGGCCAGAAGTACGAGCTGCCCGTCGTCACCGAGGTGATGGACCCGCGGCAGGTGGACCTGGTGGTGCGGTACACCGACATGCTGCAAATCGGCGCCCGCAACATGCAAAACTTCGACCTGCTGAAGGAGTGCGGCCGGACCAAAACGCCGGTGCTGCTCAAGCGGGGCATGTCGGCCACGGTCAAAGACCTGCTCATGTCGGCCGAGTACGTCCTGGCCGAGGGCAACCAGGGCGTGGTGCTGTGCGAGCGGGGCGTGCGGAGCTTCGAGGACAGTACCCGGAACATGCTCGACCTGTCGGCCGTGCCGAACGTGAAGGGGCAGAGTCACCTGCCGATCATCGTGGACCCGTCGCACGCCACCGGCCGGCCGGACCTGATCCCGAGCATGTGCCGGGCGAGCGTGGCGGCGGGGGCCGACGGGGTACACGTGGAGGTCCACAACTGCCCCGAGAAGGCCCTGTCCGACGGCCCACAGGCGCTCCTGCCGCACCAGTTCCTCGACCTGATGGGCGACCTCAAGCGGCTGGCTGCGGCCCTCGGCCGGGAGTTCGCCCCGACCGGCCCGGCCGTCGCCTAGCCCACCCCGGAGTGCCCGATGTCCCGCCCGAAGCTCGTGGTCGGCAACTGGAAGATGTACACCACCCGGGCCGAGGCCGTTGCCCTGGCCCAGGGGGTGACGGCCGGCAACCCGACCGGGCCGCTCACGCGGGTGGTCGTGTGCCCGCCGTTCGTGTGGCTGGACACGGTGCGGTCCGTGATCGGCAGCAGCCACGTCGAGTTGGGTGCCCAGGACTGCGGCGGGTATGACGGGTTCGCGGCCCGCACCGGCCAGGTGGCCCCGCAGATGCTGGTCGAGGCCGGCTGCCGTTACGTGATCGTCGGCCACAGCGAGCGGCGGCACGGGCTGGCCGAAACCGCGGACCTGATCCGCGGCAAGGTGCGGTGGGGGTTGAACACCGGGCTGCGGGTCATCTTGTGCGTCGGCGAGACGCTCGACGAGCGGCAGGCCGGCACCACCGAACAAGTGATCGTCTCGCAGCTCCAGAGCCTGATCGGCCCGGACGCCTCCAAGTTCGACAACCTCGTGATCGCCTACGAGCCGGTGTGGGCCATCGGCACCGGCGAGGTCGCCACCCCGGAGCAGGCGCAAGAGGTTCACGCCTTCATCCGCCAGCAAATCGCCCAGATGTTCGGCGGGAATCGGGCTGTCGCGGTCCATATCCTATATGGCGGGTCGGTCAAGCCGGACAACGCCGCCGTCCTCATGAGTTTGCCGGACGTGGACGGGGCACTGGTCGGTGGGGCGAGCCTGAAGGCCGACCAGTTCTTGGCCATCGTCGCGGCGGCGGGCTGACCCGCATCGCTCAGGGTTCGTAGCCCGAAGCGCTAGCGAGGGCATTCTGCCTCG
>JAYVUZ010000172.1:0-7938 GCA_043787415.1 Fimbriiglobus sp.
CGGTGCAGCGGCAGGTGGCCCACACCCTCGCCAACGAGTTCGCCATCGCCCACACCACCGTCCAAGTGGAGGTCGAGGGGTGTGATGGCGAAGGATTGCCCTGTGCCGTGACGCCATTCCTGGGCCGTGACTGCCCGCCCTAGGCTGTCAGTCCGCGTCGTACTTCATGTCGATCTGGATGCCGAGCAGCTTCCCCGACCCGTCTGGGGCGTCGGTCAGCTCCAGCCGGATCGGATCGACGAACAGCCGGTCGGTGTCCTCACCGGCCAGCCCCTTCGTGGCTTCGAGGGTGTCGTCGTTCAGCGAGGCGATGTACTGGAGGCCGGCCTCCCGGCATACCCGGTCGGCCAGCCGGAACAGGCTGACCCGCTGGCGGGGGTCCATGTGCGCGAACAGCCGGCTGTCGTGGAACAGGAACCCCATCCGGTGCCGCTGGCGGAGGGCGAGCAGCAGCAGGTCGTAGCAGAAAATCTTCCCCTGGTTGATCCCGTCGCCGGCGTCGCTCTCGATGTGGGCCTCGATGTCGTACCGGCACTGGTTCTCGCCGTCGTTGTTCTTGACCGTCAGTCCGGCGGGCACGGCCCCGTACAGCTCCCGCGAGAACTCCCGGAACCGTCCCTTAAGCTGCTCCAAGTGCCCGCGGGCAGCCTTCAACTGGGCGTTGGTCTCGACGGTCGCCTGGGCCATCTCCACCTTCTGCGCCTCCTCGGTGTACTGCGAGAGCAGCCGCAGGTAGTCCCGGATGCGCTGCTCCCGGCCCTTGAGCGCGGTCAAGTGGGCATTGTTGGCGGCGTACTCGTCCAGCGCCCGGTGCGCGTTGAGGAACTGGAGTTCGGCGTCCAGCTCAGCCCGTAATCCGGTCAGGCGGACGTTTAGGGCCGCCATCTGTTGCTCGGTGGCCGCATACTCCTTGCCCAGCCGGTTCCGCCGGTTCTCCTCCAGCCGGCGGTGGAACTCCCGTACCTCGTCCAACCGTTTGACCACAGCGTCCGGCAGGGCGACCGCCGCCTCCGCGTAGGCCGCCACCACCCGCTCCGGGGCTACGTCCGGCTGTGCCCGCAGGGACAGTTCCAAATCGCCCAGCACCGTCTTGAGAACCACCACCCGGTTGCCCAGGTCGCCAATCTGCCGGTGCAGGTCGTCCGCCCTTCGCTCCCGGTCGGCGTAGTTCTCGGCCACCCGGAAGGCCGCCAGGTCGGCCGCTATAAAACGTGAGCGTTGGGGGCGTAGCTCAATTGGTTAGAGCACCGGACTGTCGATCCGGAGGTTGCGGGTACGAGTCCCGTCGCCCTCGCTGAACAACCCCGGGCCGGCCCGGGGTTGTGTCGTTTTGTGGGGGTCAGTGCGGCTTCGGGGCGACGGTCGGCATCCGCGGCGGGGCCGTCTGCCACATCAGGGCTACGTCCGACGGGGTCAGGCCGTAGGCCGCGTTCACCAGGCCGGCCAGTTCCTGTTCCAGCGTCCGGCACTCGGCCGCCTGCTCGCGGAGCGGCACCACCCCCGCCGTATACTCGGCCCTCAGCCGCTGCAACTCGGCCGACGACAGGCCGGCCTTTTTCGGCCGGCACTGGCGGACTTCGGCGGCCAGTTCGTCCGCCGTCAGCCCGACCAAGTCGGACAGCTTGTTGCTCACCCGCTCGACGCCAAGCTCCACCCGCAGCCAGTCGAGCAATGCCCGCAGCCCGCTGGTGCGGCCGGCGGTCAGGTCGATCAGCCGGGCGACGATGGCCTCGGCCCGCTCTCGGGCGGCCGGCGACGGGTCGGGGACGGGGAAGTTCGCCAGATAGGAAGTGAACAGCCGCAGAGCCTCATCTTTGCCGTGGACAGCAGCTCGCCACGAGTACCACCAGGCCGCTGGTGAATTCAGCACCGCCAACGTCCAGCGGTCGTCCGTTGGCAGGAAGTAGACGGTGTTGTTCGACATCGTGCCAGACGTGTCGAGGTTGAAACTCGCCCGCCAAGAGATGTCCGTATAAGGCACCTTCGGCCGGTCGAAGGCGTCCCAGTAGGCACACGCCCTCAACTCCCACCAGTAGCGTCCTTGGTCCTCGCGAGCCGAAAGCTTGTCCCGGTGGGCGTCGCAGTGGGCGAACACCGCCGGGTACGTCTTGCGGAACACGGCCTCCGCCTCGGCGTCCGGCAGGTCGGCCCACGGCCACGGGTGGTTGCCGCTCGACTTCAGCGTCAGCATCCACAGCCCGGCTCCGACCGCGTGCCAGCGGTCCAAGTCTTCGCCGCGGAGGTACGGCCGGAACAGCCCGGCCGATGCCGGGTCGGCCGCTATCAACGACTCTTTCGTCGGCGTGTCCAACAAGTACGCTGGGTTGTACCCGGTCTTGATGCCGTACAGCGGCTCGCCACCGATCATCGCCTTGAGCGGCCGACCGGCCCGCTCCAGCCGCTCGAACAGGTCGAGTTCGGCCGCCGACCCGACCAGCCATCGCGTCGGCGACAGCCGGCCGGGCGGCAGGTCGTGGCTGCGGCTCTCGATCTCGTGTTCAAGGTCCACGTCGGCGAACGCCAGCGGCCGGCCGACCAGGTCGCACACCCGGACATGGGGGGGGGGGTGAGAACATCGGAGGGTCTCCCCGCGATCAGGATGCAGGGGAACACGTCGGCGTCCGGGAAGATGGCCTTGGCGTGGCCGAAGTCGATCAGCCGGTCGATGCGGGCGTGCCGGCCGAAGTGGGTCCGCAAAGCCCCGCCGTAGTCGGCCTTCAGCCACTTGTTAGTGACGATGAACCCGAGCCGGCCGGCCGGGTTGAGGAGCGTCAGGGCCAGCTCGTAGAAGTACACGTACAGGTCGGCCGAGCCGTGGTAGGTGGCGGCGTAGTGCCGCTCCAGGTGCGGTTTGTCCGGCTTGATGAGTTCCGCCCGTACGTAGGGTGGGTTGCCGACCACCGCATCGAACCCGCCGGCCGCCATGACCTCCGGGAACAGCTTCCGCCAGTGGTCGAGCGGGGAGGCGGCCGGGTCGTCCGGGTCGAACAGGCTGTTGGCCTAGCGGATGGTGGCGTCCAGCGAGGTCAGCTCCTTGCCCAGTTCGGCCGTCTTGATCCAGCACGACAGCCGGGCGATCTCGACGGCCTCGCCGTTGCGGTCCACCCCGAACAGGTTGTTGGCCAGGATGGTCTTGCGGGGGCGGAACAGCCCGCTCGGCTGGCCGAGCGCCTGGAGGAACCCTTCGGCCCGCTCGTACTCGGCGAACAACTGGTCGAACGCCTCGATCAGGAACGCCCCGCTGCCGCACGCCGGGTCCACTACCTTCACCCGCGGCAGCTCGTCCAGCCAGGCCGCCCAGAACCCGGCCAGTACCTCGGTGACGGCGGCAACGGCCTCCGGGCTGGCGTCAGGCGGCAATGGCACCGGGGCCGTTGGGTCGGCGAGGGCCGCGACGACCGCCTTCTTCTGCTTCTTGAGCGTGCCGGCGGCCGCCAGATGGCCGGCCCGCAGTCGCTCGAAGCGGGCGGCCAGGGCCGGGCCGACGGTCTGCCCGACGATGTACCGGGTGATGTACGCCGGGGTGTAGAACGCCCCGGACTTCCGCCGCCCGCTCTGCTCGTCGGCCTTCTGCTTCTTGGGCTTGGCAGCGGAGCCGCCGGCCGCCTTCTTCTGCATCTCTTCCAGGTCGCCGATGCTCTGCTCGAACACGTGCCCGAGGATGTCCACGTCGATCAGCCGCCCGGCGACGGCCCGCTTGCCGCCGCCGTACTCGTACTCGGCCAGCTTGCGGAACCCATCGCACACGGCGTTCGGCACGGTCAGGGCGTCGAGGAACGGGTCGGGGGCGAACAGCCCGCCGTTGTACCGGGCGATGTTGAGGGCGTCGCTGCCCTTGTCCACCGAACGGAACAACCCCTTGAAGTTGTCGTACACGGCCCCGCCGGTGAAGGCGTTCCCGGCCGAGTACGCCCGCGCCACGATGCCGTCGGGCATGAGGCCGCGGTCCTCGCAGAAGCAGACGAACAGCACCCGGTCGAGCAACTTCTGGGTGGCGGCCAGCAGCTTCGCCGGCGGCTCGCCCGGGTTGCTCAGGCACAAGGCCGCGAAGGTCCGCTCGCGGAGGCCGCCGTACTCGGCGTAGTAGTCGTCCGTCACCTGCTTGCCGACCTTGCGGGAGCGGGTGAGCAGCTCGGCCAGGTGGTTCGGCCCGCCGCCGGGCGGCACCACCCGGTCGGCCCCGAGCAGGAACACGAACCGGGCGAACGTGGCGTCGTCGTCCGCCAATTCCCGGAGCGGGAACCGTTCGTAGGTGATCTGGTCGGCCCCCTTGTAGTGCAGCCGCGTCTCGGTGACGCTGGTGACGAGGAACCAGTCGAGCTTGAGGTTGACGGCGTACAGCAGGGCTTGCTCGTAGGCCGACCGCTTGCGGCCGGCGAACGGGCGGTCGAGTGGGTCGCGTGGCCCCTTCCCTTCCAGCACCAGCGCGAACCGCTCGTCGGCCCCGCCGAAGTGGCCGAACCCGGCGTCGGCGTAGGTGCCGTCCACCTGCACGAACTGCTCTTTGGTGAGCCGGAAGTCGGCCGGATTCTGGGCGACCGTGGTATACCCGAGCAGGTCGCGGAAGACGTCGTACAAGAACTCGTCGCGGACCTCGGTCTCTTTCAGCTTCAGCCCGGCCGGGGTGCCGAGCAGGCCGGCCCACTGGCGGAGCTTGCCCCGGCCGACCTCGGCGGTCGGCGGCAGGGCGAACCCGTCCAGGCCGGCGGACAGTGCTTCCGGCCGGAACAGCGGCTTGACGGTGACGGGCATGGGGAGAGTTTACCCGCCGCATGCCACACCGTCCGCTTCCGCTACTGCTTCAGTGCCGCCAGCGCCTGTTTCGCCCGCGGCTCGTCCGGGTGGGCCAGCTTGGCCGCCTGCTCGGCGGCGGCGATCGCCTCCGCCTTGCGGCCGGCGGCGGCCAGCACGTCCGACACCGCCAGATACCCCTCCCACTCCTCCGGCCGCACCTGCACCCCGGCCCGCGCGGCCGCCTCCGCCTCCGGCAGCTTGCCGAGCCGCAACAACGCCTTCGACTGGTACAGGTGCCCCGGGGCGTAGTCCGGCTTCAGCCGCACCGACTCGCCCAGCGCCGCCGCCGCCTCGGCCACCAGCCGGTCGGCGTCCGCCTTCCGGCCGGCGGCCTCGGCCTCGTCGGCCAGCCCGAGCTTGGCCAGCCCCTGGAACGCGTGGGCCGTCACCAACTGGCGGCCGGCGGCGTCCCGCAGGATGTCGTCGGCCGCGGCGGCGGCGGCCCGGTACTGGCCGGCGTTCACCAGCGCCCGCAACAGCAGCATCTGGGTTTCGACCGACGGGTACTGGTCGGCCAGGGCGTTGCCGGTCCGCACCGCACCCCGCTCGTCCGCCGCGGCCTCCTGGGCGACGTACAGATCCATCAGCGCCCGCCGGCCCCGCTTCAACTCGCCCACCGCCGCCGCGAACGGGTTGGCCCAGAAGCCGTCCGGCGGCAGCCGCTCGGCGGCGGAGTCGAACCCCTCGGCGTCCGTCACCCGCCCGGCCCGGCGGCTCAGCTCGGCCATGGCGATCGCCGACTTCTTGCGGGCATACGGGCTGCGGGCCAGCCCGAGCAGCACCCGGGCCGCCCGGTCGTTCTCCCCCCGGTCGAGCAGCAGCAGCCCGACCCGGTACGCCGCCCGCGGGTCGGACGGGTCTTCGGCGTGAATCTTCTCGCACAGCGGGTCCGCCTCCGCCCCCCGGCCGAGTTCAGTGAGCAGGTCGGCCAGGGTGAGCATGGCGGTCGCCCGGTGGGCGGACGACGGCGGCCGGCAGTCCACCGCCCGCTCGTACAGCCGCACCGCCTCGGCCGTGTCGCCGGCGGCGTGTAACTGCCGGGCGAGCAGGAACGGCCAGCGGGCGTCCTCCGGGTCGAGGGCCGTCGCCCGGCGGTAGCAGGCGGTCGCCTCGGCCGGCGCCTCGTGAGCGTCGAAGGCCATTGCCAGTTCACCCCAGGCGGCGGCGTTCGCCGGCGTGGCCAGCACTGCCTGCCGCTTCTTCTCGACCAGCCGGCGGGCCGGCGGGTCGTTCAACTCGGTCGGCACCGACGGGGGCGGCGGGCCGACCGCCCGGCGGGACCACAGGGCGTAGCCGCCGGCGGCCACGACCGCCACGACCGCCACGGCGAGCAGCAGGATGAGGGTGCGGCGGCTCACTGCGGCTTGCCCGTGCCGGGCGTCAGGCTCAGCCAGCGGTCGGCCGGGCCGCCGGGGAACTGTTCCTTCTTGCCGTCCGGCCAGGTCACCTCGACGCGGTCGTAGGCGGTCGCCTCACCCAGCCCGTACAGGGGCCGCGGGTCGCTGGCGCACAGGTAGCTGTAGGCCGACTGGGCCACCTGCACCCAGGTGCGGCCGCCGGCCGTCACCCGCACCTCGGTGCCGAGCAGGTCGCGGCCACCCTTCCCCGGGTCGGTGACGCGGACGCCGAGCCAGTGGCCGCCGGGGGCGACGTTCCGCAGCAGCCGGGCGCGGTCGCCGGTGCTCATCACCAGCAGGTCCGGCCGGCCGTCGTTGTCGAAGTCGCCGACGGCCAGCCCGCGGCCGACGTTCGGCCGGCCGCAGAACACGCCCTGGGCCTCGGACACGTCCTGCATCTGACCCTTGCCGGCGTTCCGCAGCAGTTGGTTCCGTTCGGCGTAGGGCCGCCAGAAGGCCGGCAGGAGTTCGCTGCCCGGCAGCGCCGCCGCCCGGTGGACCCGGCCGTTGACGTAGGCGATGTCCGGCCAGCCGTCCCGGTCGAAGTCGGCGGCCACCGCCCCGAACCCGGTCCCCTTCCAGGCGGTGCGGACGGCCTGCGTGTCCTGGGTGCGGTCGCGGAACTGGCCGGCCGGCCCCTGCCGCCACAGGGTGTGCGTCTCGCTGCCCAGGTGGGTCACGAACACGTCGGCCAGGCCGTCCCCGTCGTAGTCGCCGACGGCGATCCCCATGTTGGCGAACGGCAGCCCGTTGGCCGTCAGGGCGATGCCGCGGGACATGGCCTCGTTCTTGAACGTCCCGTCCTTCTGGTTCACCCACAGGTGGTTGGGCGTGCCGTCGTTGGTCACGAACAGGTCGGGCCAGCCGTCGCCGGTGAGGTCGGCCGCGTACACCCCGAGGCCGGGGGCCGCCTTGACGGTCAGCCCGGCCGGCACCGTCACGTCGGCGAACCGCACCGGCTTGCCGTCCGCCGGGCCGCGGTTGTGGAACAGCCGGGGGACGGTGCCGGGGAAAGTCCGCGGGCCGCAGAACTCCGCGGTGCCGTCCGTGCCGTTGCACGACCAGGACTTGTCGTAGTCCAGGTAGTTGACCACGACCAGGTCGAGCCGGCCGTCCCGGTCATAGTCCACGAAGGCGGCCGACGCCCCCCAGTGCGGGTTGTCCAACCCGGCCTCGGCGGTCACGTCGCGGAACTTGCCGCCGCCCTGGTTGAGCAGCAGTTTCACGCCGATGAACTGGGTCACCAGCACGTCCGGCCGGCCGTCGTTGTCCACATCGCCGACGGCCACGCCGACGTTGAACCCGTCGAAGTCCAGCCCGCTGCCGGCCGAGGCGTCCCGGAACTTGCCGTCGGGCGTCTGGAGGTACAGCTTGTTGCCCACCCCGGTGCCGGGGCCGGCGCCGTTGAGCAGTAGGATGTCCAGCCGGCCGTCGCCGTCGGCGTCGAAGAAGGCGGCGCCGCCGTACATGGACTGCGGCATGAAGTGCTTGTCGGTCGGCCCGCAGTCGTGGGTGAAAGTCAGCCCGACGGCGTCGGACACGTCCTCGAACCAGCCGGAGGCGGCCGGCAGACTCGGGGGTGCCGTCGGGGCGTTCGCCGCCGTGCGGTCACGCCCGGCAGACCACCAGAGTGCTAGCCCGGCGACAACGGCCAGTACAAGACACGCGAGGCGAAACGGCTTCACGGCACGTCCGGGAGGGGGCGGAAGTGCGGACGGGCCCCGCGCCCAAGGCCGGTGCGCCCCCA
>JAYVUZ010000173.1:0-23049 GCA_043787415.1 Fimbriiglobus sp.
CGTCCGGACCGGACCGGCTCACGCCGGCCGCTCGCCTAGGCCGGTCCGGTCCGGACGCGGGCGACGCGAACAGTCGGCGTCCGGACCGGACCGGCTCACGCCGGCCGCTCGCCTAGGATGTCCTCCATGCGACTCGGCATCCTCGGCGGCGGGCAGCTCGGGCGGATGATCGCGCTGGCCGGCCACCCGCTCGGCGTCACGTCCACCGTCCTCGACCCGGCTGTCGACCCGTGCGCCGCGGCGGCGGCCGGCCACGTCCGCGGCGAGTTCGACGACCTACAAGCTCTCTACAAGCTCGCGCAAGTCAGTGATGTCGTCACCTACGAGTTCGAGAACGTGCCGGTCGAGAGCGCCCGCTGGCTGGCCGAGCGGGTGCCCGTCTATCCGCCGCCGCAGGCGCTCGAAGTGTCGCAGGACCGCATCGCCGAAAAAACCTTCTTCGCGCGGCTCGGCATCCCGACGCCGCCGTTCGCGGCCATCGACAGCCGCTACGAGTTCGACGCCGCGGTGCGGGACATCGGCCTGCCGGCGGTGCTGAAGACCCGGCGGTTCGGCTACGACGGCAAGGGCCAGGCGGTCCTCGGCACCCCGGCCGACGCCGAGATGGCGTGGACGCTGCTCGGCGGCCGGCCGCTCATCCTGGAAGGGTTCGTGCCGTTCGACCGCGAGCTGTCGCTCATCGCCGCACGGGGCCGGGGGGGCGAACTGGCCTTCTACCCGCTGGTCGAGAACGAACACCGTGGCGGCATCCTGCACCGTTCAATTGCGCCCGCCGGCCGGCTCGGCGAGGAGCTGACCGACCGCGCCCAGGACTTCGCCGCCCGCATCCTGACCGAGCTGGACTACGTCGGCGTGATGACGGTCGAGTGGTTCCAGGACGGCCCTCGACTGCTGGCCAACGAGATGGCCCCGCGGGTCCACAACAGCGGCCATTGGACCATCGAGGCGGCTCATGTGTCGCAGTTCGCCAACCACGTCCGGGCGGTGTGCGGGCTGCCACTCGGCCGCTGCGACGCCGTGGGCTACGCGGCGATGTTCAACTTCATCGGCGAGCTACCGCCGGCGGCCGACGTGTTGCGTGACCCGGCCGCGCACTTCCACGACTACGGCAAGCCGCCGCGGCCGGGGCGGAAGGTGGGGCATGTGACGCTGCGGGCGGCGTCGCCGGACGAACTGGCTGAGAAGCTGCCGGGGTGGGGCGAGCGGTTCGATCGGTAGGGCACGGTTCACCGTGCCTTTCAGGCGGACGGCACGGTGAACCGTGCCCTATGGGAAGCCGGCCGACCGCACCTCCCGCTCGGGTGCGTCGTCCGTCGCCTTCGACACGATCAACCCTTCGGCCCCATACTCTCGCAACACGGCCAGTGCCCGCCCGGGCGGCAGCACGCTGGCCACTTTGGTGAGCGAATCTGCGTCGATGCCCTTGGCGGCGACGACGGTGACACTCCGCCGGCCGGTCAGCCCGAGGCCGGTGCGGGGGTCGAGGACGTGCGAGTACCGCACCCCGCCAATTTCCACGAACTGTTCCAGGTCGCCGGACGTGGACACGGCCCGGTTGGCCAGCATGAGCGTTCGCGGCGGCCGGCCGGCGGCCAGCGGGGCGATGTCCACCCGCCAGCCAACGACCCCCGGCGGCGGGTCGCCACAGGCGATGTCGCCGGCCACCGCCACCATTGATCGGCTGACGCCACGTTCTTTCAACACGGCCAGCGCTTGTTCGGCGGCGTACCCCTTGCCAATGCCGCCGAAGTCGGGCCGCATCCCCGAGACGGCCAGTGTCACCATCTTCCCCACCGGGTCGAGCGTCACCTTGCGGTAGCCGACCTTGCTCATGGCTTCGGCAAGTTCCTTCGGGTCCGGCATCTGTTGGGAGCGGCGGGCGAGCCGCCAGAGCCGCACCGCCGGACCGACGGTCACGTCGAACGCCCCGTCCGACTTAGCGGCGAGTTTCTGGCCGGCGTCCAACACCGCCCACAGGTGTCCGCCCACCGCTCGCGGCTTGCCGGGGCCGGCGTCGTTCGCCTTGCACAGCCGCATCAGCTCGCTGTCCGCCTTGTAGTCCGAAAGCGCCTGCTCCACCTCGGCGATGCGGGCGAACGCCGCTTGCGCCGCCGCCTCGCCGGCCGCCCGGTCGGCGGCGACTAGCACCACCCGCACGGTGGCGCCCATGTGCTTCGACTCGAACTCGAACCGTGCCGGGTCGGCCGGCATACAACTAACAAGCAGCAGCCCGCCCATGATCCGCCCTCCCGCCGGTTGACACCGCCGCCCGTTTCGGGGAACCTGACAGCATGTCTCGTCGCCTCATCGTAGCCGCCGCCCTCGGGCTGGCGGCCCCGCTCGCCCTCCTGACGGCCGCCACTTCGGTCGAAGACCCGACGCTGCCGCTGGACGTCAAGACCCCGGCCAAGACCGACCTGCCGCCGAAGAACTACACCCAACCCGTGCCCGGCACCGACGCCAAGTTCGACATGGTGTATGTCCCCGGCGGCGAGTTTCGCATGGGCAGCCCGGACGGCGAAGAGGGCCGCAAGCCGGACGAGGGGCCGCCGCACACGGTGAAGGTGAACCCGTTCTGGCTGGCCCGGTGCGAAGTGTCGTGGGACGAGTACTACGCCTTCTGGAAGGACGAGCGGCTGTTCAAGGTGGACGAGGTGCCGCCGGACCAGCAGCCCAAGCTGAAGCCGGACGCCATCACCCGGCCGACCAACACCTACGTAGACGAGCTGTACGACCACGGCCGGGACGGCCACCCGGCGATTTGCATGACCCACCACGCGGCCATGATGTACTGCCACTGGCTGCGGTGGAAGACCGGCCGCGGCTACCGCCTGCCGACGGAGGCCGAGTGGGAGTACGCCTGCCGGGCCGGCACCCAGGGTCGGTACGGCCTCCCGGCCGACGCCAGCCTGGACGACTTCGCCTGGCACAAGGGCAACAGCCCGGACGACGACCACCCGGACGGCACCACGCACAAGGTGGGCACGAAGAAGCCGAACGCTTTCGGCCTGCACGACCTGCACGGCAACGTCGCCGAGTGGTGTCTGGACCACTACGACGCAAGCTTCTACAGGACGGCCGGCGAGTTGAGTCTCGGGCCGGTGAACGTGCCGACGGACGCCAAGTGGTCGCACGTCGCCCGCGGCGGGTCGTGGGCGGACCGGCCGGACCGGCTGCGGAGCGCCGCCCGCCGGGGGTCGGACAAGAGCTGGATGAAGCACGACCCGCAGTTGCCGCAGAGCATCTGGTGGCTCACCCGGATGGACGTGATCGGGTTCCGGGTGTGTCTGCCGGTGGAGGAGTACCCCGCCCTCGCCGGGGTGCGGCCGATGGTGACGAAGACGGTCGATTGACGCCCGCCGGATTCCCTTTCCCAGACTGGAGCCTCTCTCATGGATTCGCAGAACACGCCCCGCCGGGACTTCCTGAAAGCCGGGGCGGTGGTGTCCGCCGCCGCCCTGCTGCCAACCGCGGTCCACGCCGCCGGCAACGAAACCATCAAGGTCGGGGTGATCGGCTGTGGCGGCCGCGGCAGCGGCGCCGCCGGCGACATCCTGGCCGCCGACGCGACCCTGGGCGGCAAGACGGTCGAGCTGATCGCCTGTGCCGACTTCTTCGAGGACCGGGCCAAGGGGCTGGCCGGCAAGCTGGCCAAGTACGGCGACCGGGTGAAGATCGGCGACCGGGCGTTCGGCGGGCTGGACGGGTACCAGAAGGTGCTCGACGCCAACCCGGACCTGGTCATTCTGGCCACCCCGCCGGGGTTCCGGCCGTACCACCTGGAGGCGGTGGTGAAGGCCGGCAAGCACGTCTTCTGCGAGAAGCCGGTGGCGGTAGACGGTCCCGGCATCCGCAAGTGCCTGTCGCTCGTCGAGGCGACCAAGAAGAAAGGGCTGGCCGTGGTGGCCGGCACCCAGCGGCGGCACCAGCAGGGGTACATCGAGACGGTCAAGCGGATCCAGGACGGCGAGATCGGCAGGCCGATGGCCGCCCAGTGCGCCTGGAACGGCACCGACATCTGGTTCAAGCCCCGCAAGAAGGACGTGTCCGACCTCGCGTACCAACTCGACAACTGGTACCACTTCCTGTGGATTTGTGGCGACCACATCGTGGAACAGCACGTCCACAACCTGGACGTGATCAACTGGGTGATGGGCGCCCACCCGACCAAGGCCTACGGGTTCGGCGGCCGGTCGCACTCCAACCGCCGACCCGGCGACCCGAACGAGGTCGGCCAAATTTACGACCACTTCACCGTCGAGTACGAGTACCCGGGCGGGGTTCCGCTAACCAGCACCTGCACGCACATTCCGGGCATCAAGACGGACATCAGTGAGACGGTGTTCGGTGAGAAGGGTGTGAGCCGTGTGAACGCCTACCAGATCAACAAGAAAAAGGTGTACGGCAGCGACCCGATCAGTGCGTATGTGCAGGAACACATCGACCTGATTCAGAGCATCAAGGCCGGCAAACCATTGAACGAACTCCAGCAGGTGACCGAGAGCTGCATGACGGCGATCCTCGGCCGGATGGCGGCGTACAGCGGGCAGTCGGTGACGTGGGAGCAGGCGCTCAACTCGAAGGAGAGCACCATGCCCGAGGGGCTGAGTGATCGCAGCAAGATTGCCATCGGCCCGGTGCCGGTGCCGGGCAAGTACAAGGTGGCGTAGCCGCCGCTCCCGACGCCCGCCCGGACACGGGCGGGCGTTCGGCCGGCCCGTCACGCAAACTTGTACGACTTCCGCCCCGGCCTGGCGGCCGGCGGCACCGGGTTCTCGGCCCAGGCCAACTCGGCCGGCGCCAGGTTCTGCTTGCTCGCCAGCATCTGCTCCCAGGTCACCTTCTGGCCGCTGTACGCCGCCTCCCGGCCCATGATGCCCATGAGGGTGCTGTACGCCGACCGCTCGGCATCGTTCACCGGCTTGCCACTGCGGATGGCCGCGAACAGCTCGTCGTGTTCGAGCTGGTAGGCGGCCCCGAGGTCGTACTCGCCCTCCCGGTGCCACGTCTTGCCGCCGGCCGTAATGGTGTGCCGCATCAGGTCGCACGTGCCCTTGGTGCCGTACACGTGGTCGCTCACGTCGGTCACGCACCCCTCGATCTGCCGGCAGTTGAGGAACACCTTGGCCCCCCCCTCGTACTCGTAGCAGACGCTGAAGTGGTCCCAGATGGTGCCGAACTTGTCGGCCGTGCGGCCCTGCCGGCCGCCCAGCCCGACGGCCGACTTGGGGTACCGGCCGTTCATCACCCAGCACGCCTTGTCCACGTTGTGGATGGCCTGCTCGACCAGGAAGTCGCCGGACAGCCAGGGGAAGTAGTACCACATGCGGAGCTGGTACTCCATCTGCTTGGGGTCGGGCGTCTGGGACTTGCCCGAGCGGTCCCACAGCTCGCCCGTCAGGTAGCTGGTGTGGACGGTCTGGATGTCGCCGATCTCCCCGGCGTGCAGCTTGGCCACCACGTCCCGCTTGTGGGCGTCGAACCGATAGGTGAACCCGCTGATGACGCTCAGCCCCTTTTCTTTCGCCAGCTTGGCCGAGGCCAGGACGCTGCGGACGCCGGAGCCGTCCACGGCGTGCGGCTTCTCCATGAACACGTGCTTGTTCTTCTCGACGGCGTGGGCGAAGTGCTGCGGCCGGAACCCGGGGGCGGACGCCAGCACCACCACGTCGGCCGCCTCGATGGCCTGCTTGTAGGCGTCGAACCCGACGAACACGTGGTCCGGGGCCACGTCCACCCGGTCGCCGTGCAGCTTCTTCAGGTTGGCCACGGCGGCGGTCGCCTGGTCGGCGAACACGTCGGCCACGGCCACCAGCTTCACGTCTTTGTCGGCGGTGAGCGCCTGGGCGGCGGCCCCGCTGCCGCGGCCCCCGCACCCGATCAGGGCGAGTTTCAGCGTGTTCTTGCCGGCGGCGTGGACGGCCGGGACGGCGACGGCCGCAGAGGTGGCGGCCGCGGAGGCGGCGAGGAACTGGCGACGCGACGGCATGGCGGCCTCCGAGACGGGGACACGGGCAGGCTGACATTGTGCCCCGGCCGGCCGCTGGTGTCACGGGGAAAGTGCCGACGGTTCGTAGCCCGAAGTGCGAGCGAGGAGTATTTTTCCTCGCTCGCGCTTCGGGCTACGAACCGGGACGGTCACCACGGGGCTTCCATCAGGTTCACGATGTTGCGGGCGAGCTGCTTCACGGCCATGTCCTCGCCGGTGGCGTTCGTCTCGCCCAGTTCCAGCAGCGTCCGGCCGGTGGCCTGCACCCGCACCGGCGTCGCCACCGGCGGGGCCGGCGGGTCGGCCGGCGGGGCCACGTTCGGGTCGAACGGCACCGGCCGCTCGGGCAGCGCCGGGCCGCGGCTGCCGGTCAGCACCTTGCCGGTCCGCAAATCCCGCCAGACGATGTCGGCCGCGATCAGGGTGTCGTACTCGCGGTTGTGGTTTTGGAAGGTGCGGGTGAACGGCAGCTTGAGCACTTGGGTGATGGTGCCAACGAGTTCGGTGTCGGCCTGGGCCGGGTCGCTGACGATGCGGATGGGGGTGCGGCGGCCGTTCAGCTCGTTCCCCACCGCCTCCGTCACCCGCACCTCCAGGCCGCGGTTGGGGCCGGCCACGTAGGCGGCGTTCTTGAACATCGGCAAGTACAGGCTGCGGATGTTCGGGTCGTACGGCGGGGCCGACGTGTACCCGAGCAGGTTTAGCTCGCCGTTGCGGCAGCCGACGGCGGCGGCCAGCAGCCCGGCGGCCAGGCCCACGAGCAGGGCGCGGGTCATGGGTTCCTCCCGCTGCCGGTGGTGTCGCCCTGCACCCGGCGGACCGGGGCCGGGGTGGCGGCCGGCTTGCTGTCCGGGGTGGGGTCGGGCCGCGGGTCCGGGGTCAGGTCCACCGGGTTGCCGACCACCCGGTCCCACTCCCGCCGCACGCGGGCGGTGGTGCTGTTCTTGGCCGCCTCGCGGTCGGCCTCCAGCTTCGGCTGCAACGCCTTCAGGGCGGCGACGCGGGCCTGGGCCAGGTCGCTGAACTTCGTGCCGGCGTACTTCCGGCACACCTCGTGGTACACGAAGTAGGCGCTCGCCGGGTGGCCGGTCCGCTCGTAGTACTCGCCGCGGCGGTACTCCTTCTCGGCCAGTTGCACGTGGACGGCCATCTTGGACCGGGTGAGGAACTCCTTCATCTTGTCGTCCTGCGTCGCGGCCACCTCGGTAGCCTCGGCGTGGTGGACGAGTTGCAGCGCCTCGCTCGCCTTGGTCGAGTCGTACGCCGCCCCGCCGGTGCTGTTGTTCTTGGCCATGATGGCCAGCTTGAGCGCCTCCGGCCGCAGCGGCGAGGTCTTGTGCAGCTCGACCAGTTGCGAGAAGTACTGGTCGGCCTCCTCGAACCGGCCGCGGTAGAAGTGGACGTACCCGAGGGTGTACAGCGCCTTGTCGGCGTTCGGCCCGAGGGGGTCGAAGGTGTTCACCTGCTCCAGGTGGTTGAGGGCCGACCCTTCGGCGTCCATGAGCGGCCGGCTGGCGTCCCACGGCCGCGGCAGCATGTCCGGCACCCGCGCGTACCACGGCGGGGCGGTGCCGGCCTGCTCGGCGGCGATCTGCTCCAGGGTGTCCGCCTTCAGCCAGCCGCGGGCGATGTCGTACATCTTGCCGCACGCCTGCTCGCGGTACACGCCCATCGGGCAGTCCTGCAACATGCGGTGGTAGCTGGCACAGGCGTCCGGCAGCTTGCCCCGCTCCCGCAGGCACTCGGCCTCGAAGTAGCGGGCCTTTTCGGCCAGCAGCACCGGGTTGCGGGTGTTGTCGGCCAAGTCGCTGTAGATGTCCCCGGCCGCTTTCCACTTGCCGGCGGCGAACAGCTCGTCCGCCTTGCCCAACTTGTGCTCGGCCTGGGGGTCGTCGTAGGTGCTGGTGAGGAGCGACCGGGCGGCGTGGTACGCCTTGTCGTTGGCCCGCTGGAGCGACTGGCAGCCGACCAGCAGCGGCACGAGGGCGAGCGGCAGTCGGGCGATGGCGGTCCGCACGGTTCCCCCTGTCATGTGGTCAGCCGGCCGCCAGCCCCGCGGTGCGAGGCCGCCGGCCGAGGATCGCCGCGATGGCGTCCCCCAGCACCGCCCGCACGTCCCCGCGCTGCCCGTCCGGCACGGCCGCCCCGTCGGCGGTCAGGTGTGCCAGGGCGTCCAGCCCGGCCGGGCTGATGGCCCGGCCGTCCCGGAAGCCGGCCCGGCAGGTACGGCAGACGATGCCGCCGGCCGTCGGGCTGACGGCCACCGGCCCCGTCGCCGGCCCCGTCCGGGTCCGACCGCACGCCGCACAGGCATCTAGCCGCGGGCTATACCCCAGCTCACGGAGCCAGACAACCTCAAACAGCGGCAGCGGCCCCAGCCCGCCGGTGCGGAGGGCCGACACGGCAGCATCGAACAGTGGGGGGTGCGGGTCGAGGTCTTGCGTGCCGTCGGACAGCAGTTCGGCGACGTAGTACCCGGCGTGCAGCGACGGCAGGTCTTCGCGGAGGCGGGGGAAGCGTTCGGCCACCTGGGCCTCGGTGAGCAGGTCCAGCCCGCCGCCGGCCTTGTGGATGTAGACGACGTGGACGGCGGTGAGCAGGTCGAGCGCCCCCTCGAACCCGGATTTCAGCCGCCGGCCGCCCTTGGCCAGTGCCCGCACCTTGCCCCGCTCTCGAGTGAACAGGGTGACGATGCGGCTGGTCTCCGACCAGTCGGTGCCGCGGACGACCAGGCCGGTGGCGCGTTCCAGGCTCATGCCGATTCTGTACTCTCACCCGATGGCCGAATCCGCCCGCGAGTGGTCCCCGCGGTTCTGGAACGGGGCCGACGCCCCGGCCTGGCTCCGCATCCTCGTCGCCAACCGCTTCGCCGTCGAGCCGAAGTTCTGGTACATCGCGGCCATCGTCACCTACAAGTCGCTGTGGAACACCGGGCTGCGGTGGGTCCAGGAGGCCGCCCACGCCGACGCCCTGAAGCGGCCGCCGGCCCCGCCGCTGATCGTACTGGGCCACTGGCGGACCGGCACCACGCTGCTTCATGAGTTGCTGACACTCGACGACCAGTTCGCCTCGCCCACCACGCTCCACTGCTTCGAGCCGTGCCAGCACCTGCTGACCGGCGAGTTCTTCCGCACCCGGCTCAAGTTCCTGCTGCCGAGCAAGCGGCCGATGGACAACATGCCGGCCGGCTGGGACCGCCCGCAGGAGGACGAGTTCGCCCTGGCCCTACTCGGCCAGCCGTCCACGTACACGGATGTCGCGTTTCCCAACCGCCCGCCCCTGTTTCCGGGGGCGCTCGACCTGACCGGGCTGACGGCGGCGCAAAAGAAGCGGTGGGTGCGGGCGCTACGGCGGTTCGTGGCCGGCGTGAGCGTGCGGGACCGTCGGCCGCTGGTGCTGAAGTCGCCGCCGCACACGGCCCGCATCCCGGAGCTGCTGGAGGCGTTCCCCGAAGCCAAGTTCGTTCACATCCGCCGCGACCCGTACACGCTGTTTTCGTCCACCGTCAAGTTGTGGACCGAGATGAGCCGGGCGCACGGGTTCCAGACACCCCGCGATCCGGCCCGCATCGAGGAGAAGGTGTTCCGCGAGTTCCGCACCATCACCGAGCGGTACTTCGCCACGGTCGGTCAAATCCCCGCCGGCCGGCTGGTGGAGGTGCGGTATGAGGAACTCGTGACGGACCTGGTGGGCGGCACGGGGCGGGTGTACGCCGGACTGGGGCTGAGCGGGTGGGAGGCGGCAAAGCCGAAGGTGCAGGCGTATGCCGACCGCACCCGGGGGTACGAGACGAATACGTTCCGCACGGACGACGCCCTGCGGGCGCGGGTGCGGGAGCGGTGGGGCGACCTGATCGGGCTACGAACTTAGAACGTGTGCGTCTCGAACTTGATCCGCTTCCGCCGCCAGGTGTAGGTCATGGCCAGCTTGCCGTCGCTCGTCTCGATGAGCGCCGGATAGCTGTACTCGCCGGGGTCCGACTCCACGTCCCGCACCTTCGTCCACGTCCGGCCGTCATCCAAACTGCGCAGCAAACTCAGCGGGCTGCGGCCGATGGCCACCGGGTTGCAGATCATCCACACGCTGCCGTCGGCCGCCCGCACCACGTCGATGCCGGCCGACGGGTTGACCACGCCGGTCGGTTCGGCCGGGCCGAACGTCCGCCCGCCGTCCGTCGAGACGGCCCGGCAAACCTTGAGCGGGTTCCGCGACCGCATCAGCGCCACGACCGCGCCGCCGGCCGCCCGGAACAGGGCCGGCTGAATCTGGTGGAAGCCGGTCGGCCCGCCGATGGGGTTCGACCGCCGCCACGTCCGGCCGGCGTCCTCCGAGTAGTCCACGTAGGCCGTCCAGTTGCGATGCGTCTCGACGGACGTGCCGGCCAGCAGATGACTGCCGCCTAGGGCTAAGGGCTTGGCCCGCACCGGCCCGGTGAAGCCGGCCGGCAGCATGTCCGGGTTCGACCACGTCACCCCGCCGTCACCGGACCGTCGCACGTACCCGGTCCACGTCTCCGGCGACGGCCCGGCCTTGTACCACAGGGCTAGCTCGCCCGGCCGGGTGACGAACAGCACCGGGTTCCAACACGGCACCCCGCCGACTGTGCCAACCACCGCCGGCGGCGACCACGTGCCGTCGAACCGGCTGAGCCAAATCTGGACGTCCTTCGCCCCCTCGTCGGTGCCGCCGAACCAGGCGGCGGCGAACCGCCCGGCCCCCACTTCCGCCAGCGTGGAGGCATGACACGACGGGAACGGGGCGGACTCGAAGATGAACCCGCTCATGACCCGATCACCTCGCCGCGGTCGGCGTCCCAGAAGATCTTCCGGCCGGTGCGGTACGACAGGTTGGCCAGGTGGGCGGCCACGATCACCCGGTGGCCCAGCTCGATCGGCGAGTTCGGCTCGTCGCGGCTCTTGACGCACTCGGCCCAGTTCTTGACGTGCAGCGGCGTCTCGTTCAGCACCGGCCAGGACTCGACCGGCTTCATGCCCGGCGGAATCTTGCCGGCCGTGTCGAACAGCTCGATCTTGCCGCCGGTGTCGGCGTCGCACAGGAGTGTCTGGCGGGTGCCGTAGAAGGCAGCGCCCACCCCGGGGCCGGCGTTGACGAACTCCACGGCGAACGTGGCGGCGAACTTGCCGTAGTCCCAGATGCCGTGGACCACGTCCGGCGTCTCCCAGTGCTTGAACTGGTACACCCCGCCGTTGGCCACGGCCGACTTGGGCACGTCCACCCCGCCCAGCCAGGCGACGATGTCCAGTTGATGGGCGCCGATGTCGGTCATCAGCCCGCCGGCGTAGTCCCAGTACCACCGCCACGACCAGTACCGCACGGGGTCGAACGGCCGCTTCGGGGCGCTGCCGAGGAACGCATCCCAGTCGAGCGTCTTGGGGTCGTACTTGAACCCGGCCGGTGGGGCGAATGGGTCTTTCGCCTGCCAGTTGCGGCAGTCCCACACCTTCGCCCACACCAGCTTGCCGAACGCCTTACTCTGGACGGCCCGCGCCGCCGCCTCCCAGTGCGGGCCGCTGTGCCGCTGGTTGCCGACCTGCACCACCCGCTCGGCCTTCCGCACCGCCGCCACCAGCTCGGCCCCCTCGGCGATGTTCTTGGTGAGTGGCTTTTCGCAGTACGCATCCTTCTCGGCTGCCATCGCGGCCAGCAGCACGTCCTTGTGGTGGTGGTCCGGGGTGGCGATCACCACTGCGTCCAGCCCCTTGTGTTCGAGCAGCTTGCGGTGGTCGCGGTAGTACGTCGGGGCGTCCTGCCCTTCCGCCTCGACGGCCGTCTTGGTGTACCAGTCGAGGCGAAAGTCAGCGATGTCGCACAGGGCCACGCAGCGGTGGCCGAGCTTCATCAGTTCCCGGCCGATGGTGCGGCCGCGATTGCCGCTGCCGATCACCCCGAAGTGAATCTTTTCGTTGGCCCCGGCGGCTTGGATGGCGGGGGCGGCGAAGGCGGTGGCGGCAGTGGCTTGCAGGAACGAGCGGCGGGACGGCATGGGAGAAGTGCCTCGGGGTGGGTGCCACCGAGTTTAGCCGGCGGACACGGCCGCCGCCACCTTCAGCACCTCGGCCGCCACTGGCGTCCGCTTGAAGCGGTACACCTCCGGCCCGCTGGCGAACTCGCCGGCCTCGTCCGTGCGGTACGCCTCGCTCACCACCAGCACGAACCGTCCCGGCAGCGCCGCCCGCAGCCGCTGGTAGTGCGCCTCAATGTCCAGCTTCCGCCAGAACCCGAGTAACTCGACGTGGACCGTCTTCTTGCCGCGGGTGAGGGTGAAGTCCGGCACCCACGTCGTCCCGCCGGCCGGCAGCGGGTGCGGGTCGGCGTCCACCTGCCAGGCGTCCTGGTCCCGCAGGTTGGCGAGCAGATTCTCCAGCTCCTTCGGGGCGTACATGCCGAAGTCGGCGGTGTGCGACCGCAGCCCGTCGGTTGCCGCCAGGGTGAACGTCTTGGGCTTCTTTTGGGCGCCCCACAGCACCTCGGCCCGCAGGTCGAAGTTTTTGCAGTGCAGCAGCGTCGGCAGGAACTGGGCGAGCTGGACGCCGTACTTCAGGGTGGCACTGAACAGGCTCAGCGGGCCGTCCAGGTTGAGGGTGTAGCTGCCCGCCTGGGCCGGGCCGACGGTGCAGATGAGCCGGTGGAACTTGACCGCCCGGAACAGTTGCCGGTAGCGGGCCGGCGTCTCGCCGAACACCCGCACTTCGACCGCACTGCTCCGCAGCAGCACCGACTGGGCCAATGCCACGTTGTAGCGGTGGAGCAGGGCGGACGGCGTCAGGTCGGCGAAGGCCAGCACCCGCTGCTCGTCCCGCAGGTCGGCGAACAGGGTGCGGTCGGCCTGCTCGCTGGAGCAGCCCAGTTCGGCGGCGACGGCCAGCAGCGCCCGGTCCCGGTCGTACCGCCGGCCCTCCTTGGCCGCCGCGGCGTGTTCCACCTCGCTCAGCCGGAAGGCCGCCTCCCGCACGGCGTCCGGCGGCAGGTCGGCCACTGTCTCGTACTCGCAGCGGTCGTCCAGCAGCTTGGCCAGCCCCTGATGCACCAACTGGCCCGGCCCGTCGCCGAGCAAGTCGGATAAGTCGCCCTCGGTCTCGCCGCGGGTCCGCCCGGCGGCCTCGCGGTAGGCGAACAGCAGTTGCTCGGCCACGCCCACGAGTACCGGGTCGCCCGGCTTGAGGTAGAGCGGGGTGAGCTTGTTCCGCACCACCCGCACGCGGACCTGTTTGCCGGTGAGCATTACTGGAACGCCCCGTGCTGGCGGCGGCGGTCGCTGGTGAACTCCTCGGCCGTACCGCGGGCGATCACTTCGTACAGCGTCGCCTGCTTGTCGCCGTACTTCCGCAGGATGCGGCCGAGCCGCTGGACGTTCTCCTTGATGCTGCCGCTGCCCGACAGCACCACCCCGACCGCCGCCGCCGGCACGTCCACGCCCTCGTTGAGCACCTGCGACGTGACGAGGATGCTGTACTCGCCGCTATGGAACCGCTGGAGGATTTGCTTCCGCTCCTTCACCTTCGTCTGGTGGGTGATGGCCGGCACGAGGTAGGCGCGGGCGATGTGGTACACCGTGGCGTTGTCGGCGGTGAAGATGAGCGCCCGCTCGCCGGCGTGCCGCCGCAGGATGTCTTCGAGTGCCGTGAACTTGCCGGACGCGGTGCGTTCGACCCGCTTCTGTTCGCGGTACGCCCGCATGGCGGCCACCCCGTCGGGCGACCGGCTGGCCTCGAAGATGAACCGCTGCCAGCCGTTCGGCGAGCCGAAGCTGATGCCCCGGTCGGCCACGAAGGTGCGGTACGTCTCCCGGCACCGGCGGTAGTAGTCCTCCTCCTCGGCGGTCAGGTCGATGAACACCTGCCGGGTCTGGTACTGGGCCAGGTAGTCGCCGGACAGCTCGGTGATCTCCCGGCGGTAGACGATCGGACCGCACAGGTCGGCGTACCGCACCTCGCCGCCGTCGGCCCGCTCCGGGGTGGCCGTCAGCCCGAGGCGGTACGGGGCCAACCCGCCCAACGCGGCTTCCGAGTAGGTCGCCCCCGGCAGGTGGTGGACCTCGTCGAAGATGAGCATCCCGTACTTGTTGGCCCAGCGGTCGAGGTGGATGTAAGCCGAGTCGTAGGTGGTGACGGTGAGCGGCCGGTACTCGTAGTCGCCGCCGCCGACGGCCCCCACCTCGGTGCCGAAGAACTCGCTCAGTTGCAGGTGCCACTGCCGCATCAGGTCGAGCGTCGGCGTGACGACCAGGGTCGGCCGCTGGAGCTGGTGGATGCACAGGACGGCGACGTAGGTCTTGCCGGTGCCGGTCGGCAGCACCACCACCCCGCGGCGGCCGGTGGCCGTCCACGCCGCGACGGCCTCCGACTGGTGCGGGTGGGCGGTACGGCCGGTGGTCAGCGTCCAGCCGACCGGGGCGTTGTCCCAGCCGCGGGCGGCGTCGGTGTACGGGGTTTTCGTGCGGATCAGCTCCTCCACCACGGCCCGGTACTGGCCGCCGCGGGCGCGGTAGGCGGACGTGCGGGGGTCGAACAGGACGCCCGGCAGGGTGGTGGGGTCGAAGCCCGGCGGGCCGCCGCCGACGAGGACGGTGCCGCGGTCGGCGGTCAGCTCGACGGGGCTGGACATCGGGGGATTGTACGGCGGGCGGTTTCGGATCGCAGCCCGAAGTGCGAGCGAGGTGGGGCGGTATCCTCGCTCGCGCTTCGGGCTGCGATCCGAAACCGCCCGCCGTATAATGCCCGAATGGCGAAGACCAACCCCGCCCCTGCGCCCGCCCCGGCCGCCGCGCCGTACACGGTGGTCGCCCGCCGCTACCGGCCGCAGCAGTTCGCCGACCTGATCGGCCAGGAGCACGTCGCCAACGCCCTGACGAACGCCCTGACCACCGGCCGCATCGCTCATGCGTACCTATTCACCGGCGCCCGCGGCATGGGCAAGACCAGCACCGCCCGCATCCTGGCCAAAGCCCTCAACTGCGTCAAGGGGCCGACGGCAACGCCGTGCGACGAGTGCGACATCTGTCAGGCCATCATGGCCGGCGACGACGTGGACGCGGTGGAAATCGACGCCGCCAGCAACAACGGGGTGGCCGACGCTCGGGATTTACGGGCCAACGTCGGCTTCCGGCCGCAGCGGGCGCGGTTCAAAGTGTACATCATCGACGAAACGCACATGTTGTCCAAGCAGGCGTTCGACGCTCTGCTCAAGACGCTCGAAGAGCCGCCGGCCCACGTCAAATTCATCTTCGCCACGACGGAGGTACAGAAGCTCCCCGCCACCATCCTGAGCCGCTGCCAGCGGTTCGACTTCGCGGCCATCACCTCGCAGAAGGTGTTCGAGACGCTCCGGCACATCGCCGCCCGGGAGGGTGTCGAGGCCGACGGCGAGGCGCTAAAGATCGTCGCCCGGCGGGCCGGCGGCTCGATGCGGGACGCCCAGACGCTGCTCGACCAACTGCTCGGCTCGGTGAGCGGCCGGCTGACGGCCGCGGCCGTCCACGAGGTGCTGGGGTCGGCCGGCGAGGAAACTGTCGTCGCCCTGGCATCGGCCATCCTGGCGAGCGATGCCAAGTCGGCGGTCGAGCAGATCGGGGCAGCGGCGGGGCAGGGGGTGCAACTCGGCGAGCTGCTCGACCAACTGGTGGGCTACTGGCGGGAACTGATGCTCGCCTGCGTGGCCGGCCCGCCGGCGGCGGACTCGTCGGGCACCGCCGACTCGGTCCGCTCGCACGCCGCGGCGGTCAACCTGGACACGGTTCTGGCCGGCCTCGACGTGCTGACCACGGCCAAGCTGCGGCTCCGCAACTCGCCGCTTGCCCAGGTAGTGCTGGAAGTCGCTGTCGTCCGGCTGGCCCGGCTGGGCGAGGTGCTGGCCGTCCCCGCCCTGGTGCAGATGCTGGCATCCGGTTCTGCCCCGGCGGCGTCCAAACTCGCGGTCGCACCGCCGCCGGTTGTAAAAAAAAACTCCCCACTCGCCCCTGAGCCGTCCAAACCCCCGGCCGACGACTTCGCGGGCGTGTGGGAGAAGGTGTTGCTGGCCATGCCGATGCGGGCTGAGCGGCTTCGGCGGGCAACGGCTGCAAAAACCGCACCGACCAGCGTGGCAATCCGCTTCGCCGCGGGTTATGCTGCCGACTACCATGAAATGGCTGATGCCAGAAGCGTCGAGGCCGTCCGGCAGGCACTTGCCCGGGTGGCCGGCGGCGACTGGACGGTGAGAGTGACGCAGGAGGTCGGCAAAGTCGCTGCCCCGCCGGAGTCACCCCCGCCGCCCGCTCCCCTGGGGGGGCGGGCGAAGATCATGCAGCGACCGCTGTTCGTTAAGGCGGCTGATGCCCTGGGGGCGACGTTCATCACCGCCGACGACGGGTTCGACCCGGACGCCGCGGCCCCGGTCATCCCGACTCGGGCCGCCGACCACGAGGACTGAGCGTGTTCAAAGAACTCGGTGCCCTGACCAGCCTGCTCGGCAAGCAGGGCAAGATTCAGGAGGAGATGGCCCGGATGCAGGAGGCCGTCGGCAAGCTGACGGCCACCGGCGACGCCGGCGGCGGGCTGGTGAGTGTCACCGTTAGCGGCAAGCTGGACGTGGTCGGCTGCAAGCTGTCCCCGGACTCCCTCAAGCTGAACGACCCCGAGATGCTCGAAGACCTGATCGTGGCCGCCTGCAACCAGGCGATGGGCAAGGTGAAGGAACAGCTCGCGGCCGAGTCGGCCAAGATGGCCGGGGCCATCGGCCTGCCGCCCGGGATACTCGGCGGTAGCGGCTTCCCGGGTTTGGGGGGCTGAAGTGGCCGAACCGACCGGAGCCATCGGCGACTTGCTCAAAGCCCTCACGCGGCTGCCCGGCGTCGGGCCGAAGTCGGCCGAGCGGATGGCCAGCGTGCTGCTGGCCGGCGACAAGGCGGTGGCCGTGCAACTGGCCGACGCCCTGCGGGCGGTGGTCGAGACGGTCCGGCCGTGCCGGGAGTGTTTCACCCTCACCGACGGCGAGCGGTGCGACATCTGTCGGGACGGGCGGCGGGACGGCGGGCTGCTGTGCGTGGTGGAAGCGAGCCGGGACGTGGCCCTGTTCGAGCGGGCCGGCGGGTTCCGCGGCCGCTACCACGTCCTCGGTGGCCGGCTCGCCCCGCTGGACGGTGTCGGGCCGGACCGGTTGACCCTCGGGCCGCTGGTCGAGCGGGTGCGGACGGGTGGGGTGCGGGAAGTCATCCTCGCCACCAGCCCGACGTTGGAGGGGGACGGGACGGCCCTGTACATCGGCACCCTGCTGGCCGGCAGCGGTGCGAGCCTGACGAAGCTGGCACGCGGTTTGCCCACGGGCAGCAGCCTGGAACTGGCCAACCCGCAGATGCTGACCGACGCGATGGACGGCCGCCGGGCCGTGTGACGGCCACCGGCCGCAAGGGGTGACGGATGAGCGGCATGCGGATGGAGTTCAGCCCCCGCCAGGAGATGGGCCTCCGGCAGATCATCGCCCCGCGGATGATCCAGTCGATGGAAATCCTGCAAATGCCACTGCTCGCGCTCCTGGAAAAGCTCGACGCCGAGCTGCAGGAGAACCCGTTTCTGGAGATCAAGGAGAAGCACGCCGACGAGGAGACGCCCGAGCCGGAGTTCGACCCTGACGCGGTACTCAAGCACGACGACACTGGCGATCTGGAGTTCAACCGGCTAGAGGAGATCAACCGCGACTGGGAGGACCACTTCAACGAGGAGCACCGCCCCAGCCGGGCCAGCCTGGTCGAGCAGTCGGACAAGAAGCTGGAGGCGATGATGAACATCGCCTCGGCCGCCCAGTCGCTGCAGGAGCACCTGAGCGAGGGGCTGGCCGAACTCGACCTGTCGCCAGACGAGATGGCGGTGTGCGAGTACGTCATCAGCCACCTGGACAACAACGGCTACTTCCTCGGCCACGACGCCGAGAGCGGCCGGCCGCAGCCGCTCAGCTTCGAGGAGCTGGCCCGGTCGTGCCCGACGCCGGTCGGCCCCGGCGACATCGAGAAGGCGCTGCACCAGGTGCAGCAGCTCGACCCGGCCGGGGTCGGCGCCCGCGACACCAAAGAGTGCCTGCTGCTCCAGGTGGACGACGACACCCCGCACCACGACCTGGTGCGGGCGCTCGTCCTGCACCACCTGGAGGACGTGGCCGCCAACCGGCTGCCGGTCATCCAGAAGCGGACCGGGGCCGACCTGGCGGCCGTCAAGGAGGCCATCGACCAGTTGCGGCACCTGGACCCCAAGCCGGGGGCGCGGTTCACCACCGAGAGCGTGCAGTACGTCACCCCGGACGTGCGGGTGACCCGCACCGACGACGGCGACTTCGACATCCGGCTGACCGACGACTGGGTGCCCAACGTCCGCATCAGCAAGCGGTACGTCGAGGTGGCCAAGGACAAAACGCAAGACCCGAAGACCCGGGACTGGATGCAGAACAAGTTCCGCTCGGCCCACTGGCTGATCGACGCCATCGAGCAGCGGCGGAACACGCTCATCAAGGTGACGCGGGCCATCATCAACCACCAGCGGGCGTTCCTGGACAAAGGTCCGGAGTTCATTCAGCCGTTGAAGATGGACGAGATTGCCAAGCTGGTGGGGGTTCACGTCACGACGGTCAGCCGGGCGGTGGACGACAAGTGGGCCGAGACGCCGCGGGGGGTGTTCCCGCTCAAGCGGTTCTTCGGCGGCGGCACGGTCAACAAGGACACCGGCGAGGGCGTGGCCTGGGAGCGGATCAAGCAGCAACTGCTGGAGATCATCGCCGCCGAGGACAAGGCCCACCCGCTGTCCGACGAGGACATCGTCGAGAGGTTCAAGACGGTCGGCCTGGACGTGGCCCGGCGGACGGTGACCAAGTACCGGGAGGCGCTCAGCGTGCCGTCCAGCCGCCAGCGGCGGGACTGGACGCCGCGGGCTTGACGCCCGGCCGGGTCAGCGGCCATGCTGGTAGTCTCCCGGGAGACGCCTCATGTCACTGGCCCTCGCCCTTCTGCTCGCCGCGTCGGCCCCGGACCCCGAGCCGGCCTGCGACCCATTCGATCTCACGTACATCCCGGTCGAGAACCCGACCCGCCTGTTCGGGCTGCGCCCGAACCTGCTGGACGGCCTGTTCGGCGACGCCTGGCGGCCGGTGGCCGCCGCCTTGCCCGAATTGGTCACGTCACTCGGCGGGTGCGGTGAGGCGGGCCGGCTACCGGACGCCGCCGACCTGGTCCAGGTCATCAGCGAGGGGCCGTCACTCGTCATCCCGGGTGTCGGCGAGAAGGGCGCGGTCGCCTTCGGCAGCGACTGGCTGGTTCTCCGCACCGGCGACCCGTTCGACTGGGCTGGGTTGGTCATGGCCTGGTTCCCGGGCGCCGTCCGGGTCGAACGCGCCGGCCACACCTACCTCACCGCGACGGTCATGCTCGACATCTACGGTGGGGAGTGGGTCGGCCGTACGGCCGAGGTTTACTTCTACCCGGCCGACTCGCGGTCGCTACTGGCGGCCGTCACCGACGGGCCGGGTCCCGCGCTGATCGACCGGCTCAAGGCCGGCGGCCGGGTAACCCCGCCGGCTCTGTGGGCGGCCGTCGAGCGGTTCCCGGTGGCCCTGGCGGCCGACTTCGCCGACCGCACGTGGCTGACTCTGCCGGACGGCCCGGCCCGGCCGGGGGTGGAGCCGTATGCCGAGCTGCTGCGGGCGACCGGGCAGATGGCCGTCGGGGCGGAGGTGTCGGCCGGCGGGATGCGTTTCTGGGCGGTGGCGGCCGCGACCGACGTAGACACCCTGACCGACCGCTTTCGGGCAGTGGCCGCCCGGGTCGCCGGCACCGCCCGAGTGAAGCCGGCCGGCAGCCGGGTGACGACAACCGTGACCGTGCCGCTGGAAGCCCTCGCCGGCCTCGGCGGGTCGAACCGATGACCACCCGCCTGCTAGCCGACTGCCTCGTGGTCGTCACCCTAGATGTGCCCTGGGGCGATCAAGACGCTTTCGGCCACGTCAACAACGTGGCCTACTTCCGCTACTTCGAGCAGTCGCGGGTGAAGTTCCTGACGGAAGTGGGCTGGATGCCGGCGGGCCGCCCCACTGGCATCGGGCCGATCGTCCACAGCACCCAGGCGCGGTTTCGCCGGCCGCTGGCCTACCCGGACCGGGTCCACGTCGGCACCCGTCTGGCCCACACGGGGGCCGACCGGGTGACGCTGGACCACCGGGTGGTGAGCGAGCGGCTGGGCGAGGTCGCCTGCGACGGCTGGGCGGTGGTGGTGTGCTTCGACTACGCCGCCGGGGCGAAGTCCGCCATCCCGCCGGCCATCGCCGTGGTGTTGGCGGCCCTCGGTTCGTAGCCCGACGCGCTAGCGAGGGATATCCCCCTCGCTAGTGCGTCGGGCTACGAACCGGAGACCAGACTACTTCGGCTCGTACATGAAGAAGTCCCGCGGGCTGCGGGCGTACGGGTGGTTCGGGAACACCAGGGTGCCGGGCATCTGGTCGGCGGGCAGTCCGCCGTAACCGGCCCCCGAGCCGTAACCGCTGTGGCCGCCCAGCCGCGGGCCATGGCTGCCACAACTGTCGCACGTCTTCTTCTTGCCGAACCAGTTCTTGATCTTGAGCAGCGGGTGCCAGCCGTACTTCTCGCAACTGCCGTCGCAGTCGGCCGACGCCCGGCCGCCGGCGAGGGCCAGGCCGAGGGCGGCGAGCAGGATGAACCGGGTCATGAGGGTTCCCTTCCGTGGGGTCGTGCCGCGCAAGGCGGCTGTCTAATTGGTACATCGGCCGGCTGCGGCGGGTCGATCCGCCCGCTCCGCATGTGCGGTCGCCTGATGCCCACGCATGCAGCCGGGCGACCGGCACAACCAGACCACTCAGATCATGCGGGCCTGGCGGCAGAAGGCGAGTAGCAAGGCGGCGGTGCAGCCGAGCAGCCCGCCGGCGGCGGCGGTGTACCACGCCCCGGCCGTGCCGTCCGATGGCGGGGCGGCCGCCAGCCGGGTGCGGAGTTCCATCAGCAACTCGGCGGCGGCGGCCGGGTCGAGCCGACGGACGCGAACGGTCGCATGACCGGCCCGCGGACGGACGCTGGCGATGACGGCCGCGGTGTCGGCCAACCCGACCGCCGAAGCCGCGTCGGCAACGGCCTGTTCCACGGCGGCAGGGTTGACGTGGTGGACTTCGAGCGTGTCGCGGCGGTTCCAGGCGGCGACCGCCACGGCCGTCACCAGCCCGGCGGCAAAGGCCGTCGCGGCAACCATTTGGGTGCGGTATGCCTGGTCGAAGGTGTGCCAGCCGTCGGCCCAGGTGACGGTGAGGGTCGGGGCTTGGATCGCCTGACCGGCTGGCCCGGCCAGACGCACTCCGACGAACACGAAGCCGCCCAGCCCGACGAGCAGTGTGAGAAAGTTGGCGTGCCCGCTGCGGATGGTCGGCCCGGGGCGGCGGCAAAGAGTGGCCAGCCAGAGCAGGTGGAGGGCCAGCAGGGAGCAGCAGAACACGCCGCCGACGCACAGGGCCAACGGGGCGGGCAGCAACATAGGCACGACGGAGTAAGGCGGTGTCGAGAGTATAGCAGACGGGTTCGGAATCGGAATCTGCCCTTCCCTGCCGCCGGGGGTGGCGCTATATTGTTGGTAGATCGCGGCGTGGAGCAGCCCGGTTAGCTCGCCAGGCTCATAACCTGGAGGTCGTAGGTTCAAATCCTACCGCCGCAACTCGCAACCTCTTGGGAAACCAAGGGGTTGCGTCGTTTCTGGGTTTCCGCCCCGTCCGCTTTTTCCGCCGTTTCCGGGCTGATAGGTGCCGGATAGGTGCCACGCGGATCGGCCACGGCGGGCCGCCACATTTCCTGCTACTGGTCGGTTGTGCCCGGGGGAGAGATCGCCGGCTGTAGGGCCGCCCACACCGGGGCGAACCAGTTCGGAACCTCGCCGTCTGACTTGAGGTCGATGGCTGTGCCGTCCGTCACCTCGGCGAGGTACCACGCCTCCGCCTCGCTGGTGTCGAACAGGTAGGCCCGGTCGGCGTGGCGGATGGCGGCAGCCAGCTGGCCTAGCGAGCGGTGGTATCGCTCGACGATCTTCGGCTCGGGAACCCCGTGACCACCGTCGGCTACCCGGTTCCGCACCCGCTGGACGTTGATCTCCGGGTCTTCCGTGGCGATGTAGTACAGGTAGGTGCGGAACCCCCGCCGGCGGGCCTCGGCCAGCAGGGCCACCTTGTCCGGAAACGACATCACCGTCTCGAAGCTGAACGACCGCCCGGCGTCCAGCGCCGTGCGGCGGAGCAGGTCGGACAGGACGGAGGCGTGGTAGGCGGTGAAGGCCGTCCCGCCAAAGCCAAGCGTGCAGCCCTGGTCGGTGATGTCACCCGGGGACAACCCCGCCCCGGCCAGCAGCGGCGAGGCGGCGAACGCGGCCGACACGTCGGCGGCGGTGACAGCCAAGCCGAGGGGATCGAGCGATAAACGGCCGTCGCGGCGGGCGGCGGCCTCGATGTCGTCGGGGTTGATGTAGGCGCCGAACCAGGTGGCGGGTTTGCCCAGCGCGGTCTTGACGGTGGTCTTGCCGGACCCGTTGGGGCCGGCGAACATGCGGAGGCGGGGGACCGTGTCGGGGGTCACTTGGCCGGCGGGGCCGGCACCCGCTGCCGGCCGGGGAGTCGCTTGAGGACGGTGACGGCGGCGCCTTCGATGCGGACGAGCTGGCCGTCCTGAACCTGGACGAGCGGGTGCCCGGCCGCCTTCGCCCGCTGCTGGGCGGCGGTCAGGGCCTGCACGGCCAGGGCCGGTACGTCGGCCTCGCTAAAGTCGGTGTCATCGTCAGCTGTCACGCGGTTACGTCCTCCTACGGTCCAGCTTACACCAATCCGCACCCGCTTGTCAGCAACTCTTGTGACTGCATAGCGGGGACGCAACTTGGCGCACGGTATGACGACGGCAGCCTCGCCAGCAGGCACTTCGGTCACCCGCCAGTCCCTCAAGGTGTCGGGAGCCTGTTTCATAACAGCCGGTTGAGGGCGATGAAGGCACAGGCCAGCGAGACGAACCCGTCGTACAGGTGCGGCAACCGCTCGTACCGTGTGGC
>JAYVUZ010000174.1:0-30713 GCA_043787415.1 Fimbriiglobus sp.
ACGGTGGGCCTCGAAGACTCGGCACCACCCTACACGATCAGCATGGCGTCGCCGTAACTATAAAAGCGGTAGCCGGCGGCGATGGCCTCGGTGTACGCCCGGCGGAGCAGGTCCGGGCCGGTGAGCGATTGCACCAGCAGCAACAGCGTGGTGCGGGGCAGGTGGAAGTTGGTGACGAGGCCGTCGAGGGCGTGGAAGTGGTGCCCGGGGCGGACGAACAGGGCGTTGTCGCCGCGGAACGGTTGCACCGTGCCCGAGGTCGCGGCGGCTTCCAGGGTGCGGGCGGTGGTGGTGCCGACGCCGACCACCCGGCCGCCGGCGGCCTTCGCCTCCCGCACGGCTTCAACTGCGGCCGGCGTGACCTCGCACCACTCGGCATGGATGCGGTGGGCGAGCGGATCGCCCGTCACCGTGGCGAAGGTGCCGAGGCCGACGTGCAGTGTCACCCGGGCGGTGCGGACGCCGGCGGTGGTCAGACGGTCGAAAAGGGCGGGGGTGAAGTGCAGCCCGGCCGTCGGGGCGGCGACGGACCCCGTGCGGGCGGCGTACACCGTCTGGTAGCGGTCGCGGTCGGCCTCCCCCGCTGTACCCTTGCGGATGTACGGCGGCAGCGGGATCGAGCCGTGAGCCGGCAGCAACTCGGCAGCAGTGCCCGGCGGGTCGGGCCGCATCCGCCAGTGCCGGTCATCGGTCCGGCCGACCAGTTCCAGTGTCAGCCCGCTGTCAGTGGTGAACCGCTCCCCCGGCTGTGCGTAGCCGCGGGTTTGGGCCAACAACTCCCAGACGCCTTCGGTTTCGCCGAGGTAGAGCGACTCCCACCGCCCGCCGGTGCCCGCCCGTCGGCCGACCAGCCGGGCCGGCAGCACTTTCGTGTCGTTCAGCACGAGCAAGTCGTTCGGGGCGAGCAGCGACGGCAGGTTGCGGAAGTGGCGGTGCGAGAGGTTGCCCGTGGTGCGGTCCACCACCAGCAGCCGGCTGGCGTCGCGTTCGGCCGCCGGCTGCTGGGCGATCAGGTGATCGGGCAGGTCGTAGTCGAAGAACAGGTCGGTCACTTGAAGCTCTTGAGCCACCCCTCGAAGTCCTTTTTGTGCTTCTCGACGGTGGCCTTCGGCCCGAGCAGAGTCAGGTAGTACTGCTTGCCGTCCTTGTCGAATAGCACGTACAACTGCCGGTAGTCGGGCACCGGCTTGAAGTCCGTGCTCATGGGGAACGGCTTCTTCTTGAACGTGCCGCTCACGTCTTGGTAGGTGGCTTCCACCGGCCCGACCATCACCTTGTCGTCCTTCGCAGTGCGGCCCTCGTCCAGGAACTTGGCGAGCTGCCGGTCCAGGTTCTGCTTGGACGTACCCGACCCGCCGGGGAACACGAATAGGGCCAGGTCGGCGTCGTCCGGATCGGTGTCCGCCTTCGGCAGGGCGAACTGGGCCGACCGCATCGAGTTGGGCGGCAGCTCCTTCTGCTTCCAGGCGGCCGGCGGGGTGGCCTTCAGGCCGGCGAACTCGACCGGCGTGGGGTCGGCGGCCAGGATGAAGACGAGCAGTGGGATCATGGCGGGAACCTCGGGGTGCTTTCGTTTTATGGGAGCCGTGACCGCCAGGGAGCGTCTCGCTAGATGCTCCCTGGCGGTCACGGCTCTCGAAGGCGTTACACGGCCACCAACTTCGCCTTCTTCCGCCCGGCGTCGCGGGCCGGCCGCAGCCGCGGCCGGCACCCCGGCGGTAACGTCCCTTCGTACAACGGGTCGCCCGGCTGGAGCTTGTACACCCGCGTCAGCAGCCCCGCCACCACGCCCCGCAATCGGTCGGCGTCGAAGTCCCGAGCCGGCCGGTCGACCGGCTTGAGGAACAGGTGCAGCCGCACCGGCGGGGCGGTATCGTCCCCGTAGTTCGGGGCCAACAGTTCGACCCCGTCCAGCACCAGCCCGCCGGCCCGGTCGAACAGTTTTACCCGCGCGTCCCACAGCTTCCAGTCGGCCTCTGGGGCGTCGGGTTCCGGCTCGTGGCTCTCCCACACGACGAACGGCAGCGGCTCGTCGGCCGCCCCGGCGTCGGCCGCCAGCACCTTCACCGTCTGGTCGAACAGCCGGGTGCCGACGCCCCGCCGGCGGAACCCGTCGCCGACGCCGACGTAGCACAGGTAGCCCCCGAACCCCGGCAGGTGTACCCCGTAGGCGAACCCGGCCAGTTCCGTCGGGTCGGGGTCTTCGCCGGGCGTCGCCATGAGCAGGTGTGTGCCGGGCACACCCGGTCGCCAGGTGGCCCTCCCTTTGATGGACTTGGCGATCCACCCCCAGGGGATGCGCTCGTCCGGGTGCTGGGTGGCCAGGTACAGCCGTTCGGCCGCGGCCACCAGCGGGGAGGTCACGTCCAACGCCTCGAAGCAGAAGACTTTGTCGTTCCGGAACATCCGGCACCTTAGGCCTTGTGGGCGATCGGTCCGCGGGTCATTCTACCATCAGGTGGCTGCGTCCGGTGGCGGATTGCCTCAAGCCATGCCGGACGCAAAGTGAGAATGTCGCCCAACTTCTGACGCCGGCAGGGGGTTGCGATGGCCGCCGACACGTCGGGCCGGTTCGCTTACGACTACGCCCGCCCGGCCCTGACCGCCGACGTGGTGGTGGTGACGCGGGAGGCCAAACCGCGGG
The DNA here is from genome assembly GCA_043787415.1 of Fimbriiglobus sp. GTDB lineage: Bacteria > Planctomycetota > Planctomycetia > Gemmatales > Gemmataceae > JAXMAZ01. The sequence continues at coordinate 2,645 of JAYVUZ010000174.1, forward strand.
TGCTGCTCATCGAGCGGAAGGGCGAGCCGTTCGCCGGCATGTGGGCGCTGCCGGGCGGGTTCGTGGACGCGGGCGAGCGGCTCGTCGATGCCGCCGTGCGCGAGTTGGAGGAGGAAGCGGGCATCACGGTCGGCGAGTTGGAACAGCTCTACACGGCCGGCGACCCCGGCCGCGACCCGCGCGGCTGGACGGTGACGGTGGCGTTCCTGGGCCGGGTGGACGCCCGCAAGGCGAAGGTCGTCGCCGGCGACGACGCGGCGAAGGTGGCGTGGTTCCGGCTGGACAAGCTGCCGGACCTAGCCTTCGACCACGCCATGATCCTGGAGCGGGCGAAAGCGCGGCTGGCAGATCGGACGCCGTAGGGCACGGTTCAGCGTGCCGCGCACCCGGACGACACGGTGAACCGTGCCCTACGCGAGCACTTCCGTCAGTGCCGCCACCAGCCGGTCGATGTCGTCGGTCGTGTTGAACGGCCCCGGAGACACTCGCACCAGCCCGTCGGCGTAGCTGCCCACGGCCGCGTGGACGTAGGGGGCACAGTGGTTGCCGGCCCGCGTGCAGATGCCGAAGCTGCTATCCAGGATGCCGGCCAGGTCTTCCGACCCCATCGCCTCGCAGCGGAAGCTGAACGTGCCCACCCGGCGGGCCGGGTCGGCATGGCCGACCGGCACGATCAGCGGGTTGTCCGCCAGCCCGGCCCGCAGCCGTTCGCACAGCCCGACCTCGTGCCGGTGGATCGACTCGAACCCGCGTTCCTCCACGAAGTCCAGCCCGGCCACCATGCCGACGATGCCGAGCAGGTTGGGGGTGCCGCCCTCCAGGAACTCCGGGAACCCGGCCGGCTGGGTGGGCGACTTGGAGTCGCCGCCGGTGCCGCCCTCCCGCCAGGCCCGGATGCGGACCCCGGGGGCGACGTACAGCCCGGCCGTGCCGGTCGGGCCGAACAGCCCCTTGTGCCCGGGGAAGGCCAGCAGGCTGATGTGCATGGCCCGCACGTCAATGGGCAGCACGCCGATAGTCTGGGCGGCGTCCACCAGGAACAGCACGCCCCGCTCCCGGCACAACCGGCCGATGTCGGCCACCGGCTGCACCGTGCCGAGGACGTTACTGGCGTGGGTGAGGGCCACCAGGCGGGTGGCCGGGGTGAGGGCGGCCCGGATGGCATCCGGGTCCACGGTGCCGCCGCCGTCGGCCTTCACCTGGGTGAGCGTGACGACCCCCGCCTCGGCCAGAGCCACCAGCGGTCGGCTGACGCTGTTGTGTTCCAGGTCGGTCGTCACCACGTGGTCGCCGGGGTTGAGCACCCCTTTGAAGGCCATGTTCAGGGCGTCGGTGCAGTTCAGTGCGAAGGCCAGCCGCTCCGGGGACGCGCCGTTAACCAGCCGGGTGAGCCGCAGGCGGGCGTCGTCCAGGGTGGCTTTGGCCGCGACGGCCATGCGGTGCCCGGCCCGGCCGGGGTTGGCCAGGCTGGTGCGGGCGTAGCGGTCCATGGCCGCGTACACGCCCTCCGGCTTGGGAAAGCTGGTGGCGGCGTTGTCGAGGTACGTCACGGGAACAGCTCGCTCACCGGGATAGAGCCGACGGCCTGGCCGGCGAAGACGACGGGCACGGACTGGCCGGGCAGGTAGTCGGTTTGCGTCTGGTAAGTCGACGCCGGGCCACCGGTCGGTTGAGTGTACACTTCCACCCGCCGGGCCGGGATGTTTACCACCCAGTACACTTGCACCCCTGCCTCGGCGTAAAGTTCGAGCTTGTCGCCGCGGTCATAGGCGAGTGACGTGTCTGACACCTCCACCACCAGGTGAAGGTCCGGCCCGGACGGATGACTGGTCGTGTAACGGGTGTCCGGGGCGGCCGCGACTGCGGCATCCGGTTGGGGTTGGCTGTCTGCCAGGGCGACCGGCTCCTGAATGCGGAAGACGAACCCGGCGGCAAGGGCCGGCGGACCGAGGTAACGGTTCACTCGGCCGAGGACTGTGGAGTGCGGGGGGTTAGGCGGCATGGCAGCGTAGATCACCCCGTGGATGAGTTCGCACCGATCGTCTTCAGACAGAATGCCGACTTCGGCCAGCCGCTGAAACTCTCGTACCGTGAAGCGTCTTAGACGCGAGGGCGCAGCTACCACAGGCTGCGGGGGAGCCAGTAGGACGGTCGCCATGCGTCGCACCTCGCGTCGGGACACCCCAGCATACCCGCCCGGCCCGACACTTCTCAAGCCGAGCGGTCGTCGGCCACGTCTTCCAGCCGGGTCAGCGCCTGCCGCACCCGGTTGGCCACCTGCTTCTTCTCGATCAGCGGCACCAGGATGATGCCAGCTCCGCCCAGTGTGGTCACCAGCAGCACGGCCGCGATCACCCAGCAGGCGGCGGTCGGCTTGCAGGTGTGCCGCACCGCCACGTCGTACCCGCCGCCGGCCAGTTGCCGCACGGTGCCGTCGAACTGCACCTCCGTCAGGAACGAGCCGAATGACGGGTTGGGGGCGATGGTCAGTCCGCCCCGGCGGTCCACTCGCGCCCGGCCAAGACCCGACAGCGCCTCCTCCACCCGGGCGTGGAACGCCTCCCCGGTCAGGGGGGTGGTGAGTTCGACCGCCGTCTCGCCGCTGAACATGCCGTGCCCCCGGGCCGGCCCGGGGCCGGCGAATTAGTAGCCGATGTACTTGGCGTACAGGGTGCGGGCGCGGTCCGTGTCGCTCGTCCCCTTGATGATCGCCCGGCCGTCCGGGAACACCGTAAACTCGTGCGGCTCCCCGCCATCGGTCACGGTGAACTTCATCAAGAACTTGTTCGCCGCGACGGGGCCACTCTTTTCGAGGTTCCGCGCCAGGGTGGCGAAGTCGAGCGGGGTGGCCCGCCGCTGGCTCACCTGCACGGCGTTGCGGCCGCACAGGCTGGTCGTCTGGGTGCCGTGCTTGCCGTCCAGCCACTCGAATTGACGCAGGGCGCAGCACGGGCACTTGCCCTTCCGCCCGGCCAGCGGAGCCACCTTCACCCGCCTCGACGTGTTCTCCCACAGGTTGATCAGGAACAGCTCGCGGCTGATGGCCTCCGGCTTGCCGGCCAGCAGCTTCAGCCCCTCGGCGGCTTGCAGCGAGGCGATGACCGAGACAATCGGCCCGAGCACGCCGGCGGTTTCGCACGTGCCCACTTCACCCGGCCCGGGACTGGCCTCGAACACGCACCGCAGGCACGGCGTCTGGCCGGGCAGAATAGTCATGGTCATGCCCTCCACGCCGACCGCCCCGCCGTACACCCACGGCTTGCCGAGCTTCACCGCCACGTCGTTGATCAGGTAGCGGACCTCAAAGTTGTCGGTGCCGTCCAGGATCAGGTCGGCGTCCCGGCACAACTCTTCGATGTTGGTTCGGTCGATGTCGGCCGTCACCGGCTCGACTGTCACCTGCGAGTTGATGGCCCGCAGCTTGCGGGCGGCGGCCTCAGCTTTGGGCAGGTTGTCCAGCACGTCCGACTCGTCGAACAGCACCTGCCGCTGGAGGTTGCTTGGCTCGACGAAGTCGCGGTCGATGAGTCGCAGGTGGCCGACCCCGGCCCGCACCAGGGTGTTGGCCAGCACGGTGCCCAGCGCCCCGACGCCGCACAGGGTGACGCGGGCGTTGCGGATGCGCTCCTGGCCGGCCTTGCCGATGCCGGGCAGGCGGGTCTGGCGGGAGTAGCGGTCGGCGAACGGGTCACTCGACATGGTCAGTCACCGGCCCCGTTTTCGGCCAGGAAGTCTTGCAGGAAGCGGATCTGTTGCCGCGGCCACTTCTCGTGTTTGGCGTACCCGACCAGCGTCTGGAGGTCTTCCTTCACCCGCTGGAGGTCGGCCCCAGTCAGCCGCTGGATGTAGGTGGCAAGGTACTGCATGGCCTCCTCGGCCACGTCCCCGTGCAGCACCTCGGGGGCCGACCCTTCGAGGAACACGTACGAGTGCAGCACCGCCAGCAGCAGCGGGTGAACGCCCAGCTCCGCGGGGATCATCGGGAACACGGCCGCCCCGTCCGGGGTCTCGTCGTCGGTCGGCTCAGCCACCGGCCACCGCGGGGATGAGGGCCACGGTTTGTCCGTCGGTCACGACAGTGTCCAGGTCGTCCAGGTAACGCACGTCTTCGTCCCCGACGAACACGTTGACGTAGGGGCGGAGGGTGCCGCCGTCGAACAGCTTGGGGCCGAGCGGCGGATAGGCGGCGACCAGCGCGGCCAGCACCTGTTGCACGGTCCCCGCCGGCACGCTCACGTCGGCGTGGCCGGCTGCGTGTTCCCGCAGCGGGGTCGGAATCTGCACCACGACGGACATGAGTACTCCGGTCAATTTTACCACAGAGGCACTGAGGGCACGACGCAGACAACGATCCCGCGGACAGAGTTTTCGTCAGTCTCAAGACTCGTCTCGTTTTTCTCTCCGACCGCCACGACTCCGCGATGAAACTGTTTTAGACGAGGGCCGGCTCCCGGCGAGTGGCCGGGGCGGCCCCGGTGTACACGGCGTCGAACGCCTCCAGGCTCGGCCGGATGACCTCCGGGGCGTCCAGCAGGTCGGCGACGGCGTCCTGCGTCTTCAGTCCGTTGCCGGTGATGCAGAGGACGATTTCTTCGTTGCGGGGCAGGCGACCCTGCGCGAGCAGCTTGCGGGCCACGGCCACCGTCGTGCCGCCGGCGGTCTCGGCGAAAATGCCCTCGGTGCGGGCGAGCAGGCACATGCCCTCGGCGATCTCGGCGTCGGACACGTCCTCGGCCCAGCCGCCGGTCTCGCGGATGAGCCTTGCCGACAGCGGCCCGTCGGCCGGGTCGCCGATGGCCAGGCTCTTGCAGATCGTGTTCGGCTTGCGCACCGGCTTGTGCCGCTCCCGGCCGGACTTCACACAGTCACTGATCGGGTTGCAGCCGGTGGCCTGTGCCCCGTACATGCGTGTTGTCACCGGGCCGTCCACCAGCCCGACATGGGTCAGTTCGGTGAACGCCTTGTGCAGTTTGCCGATGAGACTGCCGCCGGCCATCGGGGCGACGACGTGCTGCGGCAACCGCCAGCCGAGGTCTTCGGCGATCTCGTACCCCATTGTCTTAGACCCCTCGGCGTAAAACGGCCGGAGATTGATGTTCACGAACCCCCAGTGGTATTTGAACGCCACCTGGGTGCAGAGCCGGTTCACCTCGTCGTAGGTACCAGTGACCGCAACCACGTTCGCCCCGTACACCGAGGTGTTGAGAATCTTGGCCCGCTCCAGGTCGGACGGGACGAAAATGTACGCCTCCAGCCCGGCCTGGGCGGCGTTGGCCGCCACGCTGTTGGCCAGGTTGCCGGTGGACGCACAGCCCACCGTCCGGAAGCCGAACTCGATGGCCTTCGACAGGGCCACACTCACCACCCGGTCCTTGAACGACAGGGTCGGGAAGTTGACCGCGTCGTTCTTGATCCACAGCTTTTCGACACCCAGCTCGGCGGCCAGCCGGTCGGCCCGGACGAGCGGGGTGCCGCCAGCGTGCCGGCCGACGGTCGGCTCGCCGCTCAGCGGCAGCAGCTCGCGGTATCGCCACATGTTGTGCGGCCGGCGGGCGATGGCTTCCCGGCTGACGGCGGCCCGAATCGCCGCGTAGTCGTACGTCACTTCCAGCGGGCCGAAGTCGTCGGTGCAGAAGTTGACTGCCGCCTTGGGGTAGCGTTTGCCACACAGGCGACACTGAAGCCCGGTACTGAAGTCAGCACTTGACGTAGTTTGGGGCACGAAGCACACCCTTTCCGGTGAAGGAAACGGGTGAGCGTTATCCAGGTGTGCCGCCGCGAGCGCCGCCGGCACCGGAAAGGGTGCGGGTGGCACTAGGCGGCTGGTGAGATAAGAGAACGGCAGACCCGCCCGACGCGTAAAAGCAGTCGGGCGACTCGGCGCGATATCTTATCTTCCCCAACGGAAGCTTTTCAGCCCCGTCGTCGGGTAGGAGTTAGCACCAGCACCGGGCCGTCCGCCGTGCGGCGAACGGACCGGCCGGTTGCTGTGGCGTCGTCGGGCCTAAACCCTCAGCCACTCTGGATAAGATACTCACCAGCTCAGTTGTCAGTACGCAGCCGTTTCCAGCAGCGTATAAGCGAAGATAGGCTCTCGTGTCGGCCGGGGCAATCGAAATCCGGCAAATCCGCTGCCGGGCCGCCGTCACACCTGCTCGCGGTCGGGCTGGCCCTTCGTGACGACGGTCGTTTCGGCCTCAGCCGACAAGACTGGAAGTTCGTGCGTGCCGCTGCCGTCCACTACGGACAGCTTGTTGGCCCACAGGTAGAGGAAAGCAACGGCGGCGGCCGACAGCCCGGCGAAGAACATGACCTGGCTGACGACCTGGGCCAGCATTGTCACTGGAACTCGTTCGCTAGCCAGGGCGACACACCAAACGCTGCCCCAGATCATTGCCAGTACGCCGCCACTCAACCCCGCCACGGCCAACTTGCCGCGACGCACCGACCCGCCGGATGACGCCATATTACATCCCGCCCGACGACAGCAATGACACCTGGGTGACGGAGCGAGCACCTTCTGTGCCACAGGAAACGGAGTGAAGTCTTCCCAATCCGTCGGTAGGCCGGGTGTCACGATAAGCTCTGAGCAACAGGTCGCACAGCTTTGGGCCGTCGCTGTGCCATCCGTGGTTGCCGACGCTCAGCGGGCCGGCGACAGGTCGGCGGATTGACTCGCCTCCCAGGCGGTGACGGTGCCGATGGGTAGCCAGTAGTTCGCCCGCACCACCCGGAAGTCCCCGCCGGCCGCAAGTTGCGACACGGCGTCGGTGATCTCGTACTCGCCCCGCGGCGACACCGGCAGCGTCAGATCGAACACCCGCTGCGGGAACAGGTATGCCCCGATGTTGGCCAGTTGCGGTGCCGGCAGTCCGTCCGGCTTCTCCACGATGCGGTCCAGCGAGCCGTCCGGCCGGGGGAAGACGATGCCGAAGGCGGCCGGCTCGTCCACCGGGTGGGCCAGAATGCCCATCGGCTCGGCGGCCAGTCGGGCGAGGTCGGCCCGGCCGATCAGGTCGTCGCCGTTGAGGACCAGCAGTTTCTCACCCGTCACCTGGCCGCGGCAGCTCATCAGGGCGTCGCCGGTGCCGCGGGGTTCGGCCTGCCGGACCACGGACCATCGGCGGACGTGCGGCTGCCGCTCCAGATACTCCTCGATCTGGCCGGCCAGGTAGTTCACCACCACCACCAGCCGGTCCACCGGCGGCAACGCCCCGACGATCCAGTCGAGAATCGGCCGACCTTGCACGGGCAGGAGGGGTTTCGGGCAGGTCTCGGTGTGCGGGCGGAGGCGGGTGCCCTTGCCGGCGGCCAGAATGATACAGTCCACGCGAACGTCCCCTCGGGTACAAGCCGACTGAGCAACTTAGTTCGCACTTTCGGGACGGGCGGGAAAATCGTCGGAACGGGTGAACCCGGCAGGACTGGGCGGACGAAGAAAGCTACGTCAGCCAGGCCGACCGGCAGGAGCCGACGGGTCGGGCTGACTGCGGGGGTTCGGTTCGCCGCACGGATGCGGGCCGACACCCCCGCAGTCGTCCCCGCGCCTGCCGGTGGTCCCCTGCCGGCGGACGCGGGGCGTTCACTCACAACGCCACGGATGGGCTGTCCCATGCGCCGCTCGCTGCTTCTGTCGGCTGTGTTCGGGGTTCTCGCCGGGGGCGTCGGCTGCAAAGCGGTCGGCGGCCGGTGCGACTGCCAAGGCGGGGTCCACGACTCGCAGATGCCCGCCCCGGGCATGGCCTACCCGACCATCGGCGGCCCGGTCGGCGGCGTCGGCGCCATGAGCGTGGCCCCGGCCGCCGTCGCCCCCATCCCGTCGCCGGAGAAGATGCCGGCCCCGATCACCCCGCCGGCCGGCAAGTGATTCGGGGTTCGTAGCCGACACGCGAGCGAGGGGTCTTCTCCCTCGCTCGCGTGTCGGCTACGAACCGCTGGCTACCCACTCGGCTACGGTTAGTGGGTCGAGCGTGTCGGGGTGGCGAGTGAGTTTGCCCCCGGCCCCGACGGCGGCGTATGCCGCCGGTAGCATCTTGCCGCTGCCGGTGCCGCGGTGGTGGTGCAGGAGCAGCGGCGTCGGGGCGCACAGGGCGGCGAACGCCGGCAGGCCGCCGTATTTCACCGCCGCGGGCAGCAGCATCGGGTCGGCGAGGTCGGTCACGGCGTCGAACCGGAAGCCGTCGGCGTCGATGGCCACCCGCTTGACCGCCGGCCCGCACAGGGCCGCTGCAGTCAGCGTCACCGGCCCGGCCCAGCCCCAGCCGCACACCCGGATGTCCTGACAGCCGGCGTTGTCCCGCAGGTTGACCACCGCCGTCAGCACGTCCCGCACCCGTTCGGCGAACACCGAGCGGTTGTAGCCGAACAGGAACGCTCCACTCACCTGGTTGGCACTCGGCTTCTTAACGTTCAGCCCGGCCGGTGGCGGGAACAGGTCGAGGCCGAAGACGGCAAACGTCTTGCCCAACAGGGCGGCCACGGCCGGGGCGAAGGCTTCCCCCTCGTACAGGCCGGCGACGCCCTTCGGGTGTGCCCAGATCACCACCCGTTTGCCGACATCGGCGAACCCCTCGGGGATCAGCCCGACGCTTTTCACCGCCTGCCCGTCGCCGCGGCCGAGGGTGGCCGTGTGGACGCTGACGCCGTTCGGTCGGGGCTTCGCGTCGAACCCGTCCACGCTCACCTGGCCCGGCTTCGGCGGCGGCAGGCGGTCGTGGACCAGCACCCGCAGGGCGGTGCCGACCACTTTCCGCAACTCGTCCGGCTTCAGCCCGTCCAGTTGCTTGTCCGAGGCGGCGGCCAGCGCCTCCCGCAGCTTGCCCACCGATAGGTCGGCGGGGCGGGGGTGGCCGGCGTCGAACACGCTCAGTTCCTTCGACGGCACCGGCTCGAAAGTCGCCTCCGGCGTCGGGCCGGCCTTCCCCTGAAGGTGCTGGCAGAAGAACGCCGTCATGAACTCCCGGGAATGCCCGTCGTAGTTGTGCGGGTGCGGCTTGTAGTGCATGGCCAGTTTGTCGCCCGCCCCGAGCAGGGCGTAGAGCCGCTTCAACTCGGGGAAGCCCTTCGCGGCCAGTTCCTTCGTCCAGTCGTCGGCGGCGGTCAGGCCGAGCGGCTTCGGGGCGAACAGGGCGGCCAGCTCGACGTTGCCGGTGCCGACGCGGAGGTGGCTGGCGTTCTCGCACCCGCACCCGCCCTGCATGGCCGTGGACACCATGACCGCCGGCACCGCCGCCGCCGGCCGGTCGTCCACCGCACACAGGATGAACGTCTGGGTGCCGCCGCCGCTCGCCCCGGTGACGCCCACCCGGGCCGGGTCCACGTCCGGCAGCGACACCAGGAAGTCGAGCGACCGGATGCTGTTCCAGGTCTGCAGGCCCATCGGCGAGAGCAGGCGGAGTTCCGCCGCCGCGTCGCCGAACCCGGTGCGGTGGTCGAGGGTGGTGCTGTCGGCGTGGCCGATCATGTCGTACTGGAAGACCACGAACCCCCGCCGCACCAGGCCGACCGGCAGCGCCTGCATGAAGAACCGGCCGCGAACCTCGTCCGGCTCCCAACCCTTCTCCACCGCCGTCTTCGCGGCCGCCTCGCCGGCGTCCTCGAAGCGACCGCCCTTCCAGTGGCCGTGGGCGAACAGCACCGCCGGCCGCTTGCCGGCGTCCCCGGTCGGGCGGTACAGGTTGCCGCTGACCGTGTGCCCCGGCACGCTCTGGAAGAACACCTTCTCGACCGTGTACCCGGGTCGCTCGATCGTGCCGTGGACGACGGCGTTCAGCGGCGTCCGCTCCGGCAGCGGCCACAGCCCTTGGGACACCAGCACCTGTTCCCGGAGTTCCTTCCGTCGCTCGGCCCACGCCGCCGGGGTCGGCGGCACGGCGAACGGGAAGTACCCGTCCAGGGTCTTCGGCGGGTTCAGCCGGGTGTCCTTCGGGATGTCCGGGCGAGCGGCGGGCGTCAGCCCGCTGAGGGCCGGCGAGAGGACCGTCGCGGCGAGAAACTGGCGGCGGGTGGTCATGCCCAGAGGGTACGCCGAGACGGGTCGGGGTGCAACCGCCGGCCGGTTCCGTTAGAATCCCCGACATGCGGCGTGACCTGACGGAGCGGGTGGTCCTCGTCACGGGGGCGAGCCGGGGCATCGGCCGGCGGATCGCGCTGGCGCTGGCCCCGCACCGGCCCCGGCTGGCGGTGGTGTCGCGGAGCGTGGCCGAGCTGAAATCGCTGGTGAACGAGCTGGCCGGCGTCGAGTCCGAGGCGTTCCCGTGCGACCTGACCGACCCGGCGGCGCGGGCCAAGCTGGTCGCCGACGTGGTAGGGCGGTTCGGCGGGCTGGACGTGCTGGTGAACGCGGCCGGGGTGTCCAGCTTCGGCGAGTTCGCCACCAGCACGCCGGAGATCCTGCGGACGGTGACGGAGATCAACTTCTTCGCCCCGGTCGAACTGATGCGGCTGGCCGTGCCGCACCTGGTTCGCAGTTGGGAGGGCGGCTACCGGCCGGTGGTGCTGAACGTGGCCAGCCTGTGCGGCCGGGTGGGCATCCCGAGCCTGGCGGAACATTGCGGCAGCAAGCACGCCTTCGTCGGCCTGAGCGAAGCCGTGCGGGCCGAGTTCGCCCGGTTCGACATCGACGTGCTGCTGCTGCTGCCGGGGGTGGTCCGGAGCGACGACCTGAACCGCCACCTGCTGCGGAACGAGGGGCGAATCTACCTGAACTTCGACGGCGCCCAGCGGCCGGAGTCGGTGGCGGCGGCGGCCGTGTGGTCGCTGGTGTGGAACCGCAAAGAGCGGCCGACGGGGTGGGTGAGTACGCTGGTGTGGCTCGGCGACCGGCTGGGGCCGCGGGTGGTGCGGTGGGGGATGCACCGCAAGGCCCGGCGGGGGGCCGGCCGATGAGCCGACCCGACAAGACGCTGGAAAAGGTGCTCCGGGGCACGGCCGACGCGAACATTGGGTTCGCCGACCTGTGCGGACTGTTGATCAGGCTCGGGTTCGAGGAACGAGTGCGTGGCAACCATCATATCTTCAAGCGTGACGATGTGGACGAGATTCTGAACATCCAGCCGAAGGCCGGGAAGGCAAAGCCGTATCAGGTTCGTCAGGTGCGGAACGCGGTTCTCAACAACGGGCTGGCCGGCCCGGTTGAGGCCGACGAAACGGAGACGGAAGATGACGGCTGACGTGCGGTACGAGATCATCATCTACTGGAGTAAGGCGGACGACGCCTTTGTGGCCGAGGTGCCGGAACTCCCGGGCTGCGCCGCCGACGGGCCGACTTACGCCGAAGCGCTAGCGGCGGCCGAGGTGGTCATCGGCGAGTGGATCGAGACGGCGAGGGACATGGGCCGTCCGATCCCGGTCCCCCGCGGACGACTGGTGTTCGCGTGACGTGTGAGGGGTGTTGAATGTGTGGCATCGCGGGGATGATCGACCTGACCGGCCGCCGCCGGCCCGCCCCGCGGGGGGCGGTGTCGCGGATGGCGGCTAGCATCGTCCACCGCGGGCCGGATGACGACGGCTTCTTGGAACGCGAGGGCATCCACCTGGCCAACCGCCGGCTGAGCATCGTCGGTCTGGCCGACGGCAAGCAGCCCATTTCCAACGAGGCCGGCACCGTCTGGACGGTGTTCAACGGCGAGTTCTTCGACCACCCGGAGCAGCGGGCCAAGCTCGAAGGCAAGGGCCACACCTTCCGCACCCACACCGACACCGAACTCATCCCGCACCTGTGGGAAGACCACGGCGTCGGCTGCCTCGAACACCTCCGCGGCCAGTTCGCCTTTTGCCTGTGGGACGAGCCGGCCAACGAGTTCCTGCTGGCCCGCGACCGGGCCGGCATTTGCCCGCTCTTCTACGCCCACCGGCAGGTGGACGGCACCGACTGGCTGCTCTTCGCCAGCGAGATGAAAGCCCTGTTCGCCAGCGGGCTGGTGGAGCCGAAGGCCGACCGGCAGGGGCTGAACCACGTCTTCACGTACTTCGCCCAGCCGGGGCCGACGACGGTGTTCGAGGGCGTCTACTCGCTGCCGCCCGGCCGCTACCTGCACTTCCGCCCCGGGGCCGGCTCGCCGGAGACGCTGCTGACCCAGAAGAGCTACTGGCAGGTGACGTATCCCGACCGCGGGCAGGAACTCGACGGCGACGCCAACACCATCGTGGGCGGGTTCGAGGCGGTGCTGTTCCAGGCCGTGCAACGCCGGCTGCGGGCCGACGTGCCGGTCGTGTCGTACCTCAGCGGCGGCGTCGATTCGTCCCTCATCGTGGCGATGGCATCGAAGGCCCTCGGCCGGCCGATCCCGACGTTCACCGTGTCCGTGCAGCAGGACGGGCTGAACGAGGAGGGCGAGGCGTTGCAGACCGCCCGACACCTGGGCTGTACGCCGGTGGTGGTGCCGTGCGGCCACGACGACTTGCGGCGGGACTACCCCGAGCTGGTGCGGGCGGCCGAGACGCCGGTCATTGACACGTCGTGTGTCGGACTGATGCGGCTGGCCCGGGCGGTGCGCGAAGCGGGGTATAAGGTGGCCCTCACCGGCGAGGGGGCGGACGAGTGGCTGGGCGGCTACCCGTGGTTCAAAATCCACCGGCTGACCGGCTGGATGCCCGGCGGCCTCGGCTACCACGCCCGCAAGCTGGCCATGCGGCTGGCCGGCTCGCCGATGTATCCGCGTGACATGATCCGTCACGTGCAAAGCCTCGTCGGCGGGCAGAACGGCTGGCTCGACGTGTACGGCATGATGAGCCTGAACAAGCTCCGCTTCTTCGCCCCGGACTTCAAACGGTTCGCCCTCCAGCGGTCGCCCTATGAAGACCTCGGGCTGTCGCCGGACCTGCACCGCTGGCACCCCTTCCACCGCCAGATGTACCTGGGGGCGCGGATCATGCTGCCGGGGCACCTGCTGTCGTCCAAGGGCGACCGGGTGGCCATGCACAACTCGGTCGAGACGCGATACGCCTTCCTCGACGAGGACGTGATCGGGTATATGTCTCGGCTGCACCCGCGGTGGAAGCTCCGCGGCCTGCTGCGGGACAAGTACGTGGAGCGGGCCGTGGCCGAGCGGTGGCTGCCGAAAGCGACCGCCTGGCGGCGGAAGAAGATGTTCCGTGCCCCGATGGACTCGTGGGTAAAAGAGGGCGCCGGCGTGGCTTGGGTGAACGACGTGCTGTCGCCGGCGAGCATCGCCCGGACCGGGTACTTCGACCACGCCGCCGTGGACGCGGCCCGCAAGCGGCTGGCCCGGCTGCGGCCCGGGTCGCTCGGCAAGACCGGGCTGGAGATGGGGCTGACGGCGGTCGTGGCCACGCAGTTGTGGCACCACCTGCACCTGGGCGGCGGACTGACGGGGGAGCTGTGAGCTACGCCCTGCAAACCCTCTGGCACGAGAAGGCACGGTACGCCGCCGGGGTCGGGGCGGTGGCGTTCAGCGCCACCCTCATCGCCCTTCAAGTCGGCCTGCTGCTCGGGCTGTTCGAGCTGACCAGCATCCCGGTGGACCACACGTCGGCCGACATCTGGGTGGGCGACAGCGAGGTGCAGAGCGTGGACCTCGGCCGGCCCATCCCGGTGAGCACGGTTGCCCGGCTGGACCGCCCCGGGGTCCACCAGCCGGAGCTGCTGTACCTGACGTTTGCCAGTTGGACCAAGCCGAGCGGCGGGTCGAGTCTGTGTACCGTCGTCGGCGGGGACACGTCCGCCGGGGCGGCCGGGGCGGCCGACGTGCTCACCCCGGACATGCGGGCGGCGCTGACCGAGCCGCGGGCCGTCGTGACCGACCGCAGCGACCTCGGCAAGCTCGGGCTGGGGGCGGTCGGCGACACCGGCAAGGTGAACGGCCGGGAGGTGCGGCTGGTGGGCGTCGTGGACGGGCTGAAGTCGCTGGCCGCCCCGTGGGTGTTCTGCTCCCAGACCACCGCCCGCGAGCTGCTGAGCGTCCCCAACCCGGTGTACGCCGACCACACAACGTACTTCCTGGCCCGGTGCGACAGCCCGGCGCGGGCCGGGCAGGTGGTCGCCGAGCTGCGGCGGGAGTACCCGACCATGTCGGTGTACACGGCCGCCGAGTTCTCGTTCGAGAGCCGCTGGTACTGGCTCACCCGCACGAAGGCTGGGGTGGCCCTGGGATACGCCGCCCTGCTCGGTCTTCTAGTCGGGTCGCTCATCACCGCCCAGACGCTGTACTCGGCCACCATGGGCAGTGCCAAGGAGTACGCCACCCTGCTGGCCCTCGGCATCCCCCGCCGCCGCATCTACGGGCTGGTGCTCCGCCAGGCCGTCTGGGTGGGCGTGGCCGGGGTGCTGCTGGCCGGGCCGACGGTGTTCGCCCTGGCCGCCGCCGCCGACGCCGCCGGGGCCAAGGTGACGCTCAAGCCGGTGGTGCTGGCCGGGGCGGCGGCCGTCACCCTGGTGGCCGCCGTGCTGAGCGGGCTGGTGGCCCTCCGCGGGGTCCGCCGCATCGAACCCATGAGCCTGCTGCGATGATCGAACTCACGGCCGCACCCGTCATGCGCGGCGACCACCTGGTGCGGAGCTTCGGCGACGGCGCGCACAAGCGGACCGCCCTGAACGACGTGTCGGTGGACCTGCTCCCCGGCCGCATCGCCCTGCTCATGGGGCCGAGCGGCAGCGGCAAATCCACACTTCTCGCGGTGCTGAGCGGCCTGCTGCCGCCGGACAGCGGGCGGGTGCTGGCCCGGGACGGCGACCGCGACATCGACCTGTGGGCGGTGACGGACGCGGCCCGCGAGGGGTTCCGCCGGCGGACCACCGGGTTCGTGTTCCAGGGGTACAACCTGTTCCCGGCCTTGACGGCCGCCCAGCAACTGGAGATCGTGCTGCGGTGGGGCAACGACTCGTCCCCGCGGGAGGCCCGCAAGCTGGCCGCCGACATGCTCGACCGGCTCGGCCTCGGCCCGCAGGCGCACAAGAAGCCGGCCCAGCTCAGCGGCGGGGAGAAGCAGCGGGTGGCCATCGGCCGGGCGCTGGTCAAGAACCCGCTGTTCCTGTTCGCCGACGAGCCGACCAGTGCCCTGGACTGGGAGAACGGCCGGCAGGTGGTGTCCCTGCTGCGGGACGCCGCCCACAGCCGGGGGGCGAGCATCTTCGTAGTTTCCCACGACCACCGCATGGTGCCGTTTGTGGACGTGTCCTATCATTTGGAGGACGGCCGGTTGACCGAAACCGACCGGCCGACCGACCATTCGGGGGGGAACGGATGAGCCGGTTGCGGACGCTGACCATCGCCGGCGGGGTCGGGCTGGTGGCCGTCACCTTCGCCGGGGCGGCCCGGCTGGTCGGCACCACGCCGTCCACCGGCCCGCTGCCGCCTCCGCCGGCCGGGCTGGTGGGCACCACCGTCATCGGGCAGGTGGACAGCGACCCGCCGCCCATCGGGGTCGGCCCGCCGGCCGCCGCCGGCCAGTACCCGGTGGACGAGGTGTTCGTGGCCGAGGGTCAGGCGGTGATGGCCGGCGACCGGCTGGTGCGGTTCGATGACCGCCAGCTCCGGGCCAAGCTGGAGCAGGCCCGGGGCAAGCTGGCCGGGGCCGAGGCTCTGGTGGCGAAGGCCGTCGAGGCCCGCAAGGGGAAGGACGCCCGGACGGACGCCCAGCGGTTCGCCATCAAGGCGGCCGGCGACAACGTAGCCAACGCCGAGGAGGCCAAGCGGAAGGGGGAGGACGTGTTCAACAAGGCGATGGTCAGCTTCGCACGCCTCAGCTCCGACCAGCCGCTGACCGAAGAACAGAAGGCCAAGCGGCGGCAGGACGACCCCGAACTGTTCAGCGCCGACGCCATGCTGACCGCCCTGCGGAACAAGCTCGAGGGCGAACGCAAGGCGCTGGCTGTGCTGGAGGCCATGTCGGTGGAGGCGGACATCAAGGCGGCCGAGGCCGAGGCCGCGGCGGCGCGGGGGCTGGTGGCCGAAGCCGAGGCGGTGGCCGAGTCGTGTCTGGTGAAAGCCCGCACCGGCGGGGTGGTGGAAAAGCTCGAAGCGGCCCCCGGCGTCACGTTCGGCCCGACCGCACGCAACCCACTGCTTCTGCTGGTGCCGGCCGGCAAGCGGGTAGTCCGGGCCGAGGTGGACCCGGAGTTCGCCTACCGGGTGGTCGGCAAGAGCGGCTCCCAGGTGACCGTCACCGACTTCACCAACACGGCCCTGACGTACCCCGGGGTCGTCCGGCGGGTGAGCACCACTTTCCTATCGAAGCGGAACGCTGGGCTGGCCCTCGACCCGCCGAAGACGCTGGAGTGCGTCATCGACCTGCCCGACCCGGCCCCGGCCGGCAAGCCGCCGCTGCGGGTGAACCAGCCGGTCCGCGTCATCTTCCCGCAGTAATTTTGCAAGGATGAAGGCGGAAGGATGAAGGACGAATCGGAACCACAAAACCTGGGCGACTTGCCGGCTCGGGATGCATCCCTCACCCTTCAGAATTCATCCTTCCGCTACTGCCTCCGCCTGACCCGCCGGGCCAACAGCAGCTTCCCGCTCGCCTTCCGGGTGCTGCCGGCGGCCAAGCGGGACGCCATGACGGCCCTGTACGCCTTCTTCCGGGCGACCGACGACTTGGCCGACGAACCCGGGGCGAGCCGGGCGTCGGTGCGGGCCTGGCGGGACCGGCTAGCCGACGCCCTGGCGGGCAAGTACAGCCACCGGGTTCACGCGGCCCTGCACCACACCGTCGAGGCGTTCGGCGTGCTGCCACGGCACCTGTTCGAGGTGATCGATGGCGTCGAGACGGACCTGGAGCCGGTACCGTTCGCCACTTTCGCCGACCTGGAGCCGTACTGCTACCGGGTGGCGTCGGCGGTCGGGCTGGCCTGTCTGCCGGTGTGGGGCACCCGCGGCGACGCCCACGAGCCGGCGGTGGCCGCCGGCATCGCGTTTCAACTCACGAACATCCTGCGGGACGTGGGCGAAGACCTCCGCCGCGGCCGGGTGTACCTGCCGGACGACGACCTGAAGCGATTCGACGCCCCGCCGGAGACGTGGGCCGCCGACCCCGCCCGCTTCCGCCGGCTGATGCGGTTCGAGGCCGACCGTGCCCGCGACTTCTACCGCCGGGCCGAGCCGCTGGACGCCCTGCTGACGGCCGACGGCCGGGCGGTGTATGGGGTGATGAGCGGCGTCTACCGGCGGTTACTGGGTGAGATCGAGCGGGCCGACTTCGACGTGCTGACGCGGCGCATCCGGGTGCCGAAGCGGGCCAAGCTGACTCTGTTACTGTCGGCGTGGCCGCGCAAGTGGGGCGTGATGTGATCCGAACTACGGTGGTCGTCGGCGGCGGGTTGGCCGGGCTGTCGGCGGCGGTGGCGCTCGCCCGGCGGGGCGTGCGGGTGACGGTGCTGGAGAGCCGCGGCCGGCTCGGCGGCCGGGCCGGGTCGTTCGTCGACCCGCAGACCGGGCAGGTGGTGGACGCCTGCCAGCACGTCAGTATGGGCTGCTGCACCGCCTACGCGGCGCTGTGCGAGACGGTCGGCGTCCGCCACCTGCTGGCCCCGCAGCCGGTGCTGTACTTCGTCACCCCGGACCGGCGGGTGAGCCGGTTCGCGGCCGACCCGTGGCCCGCCCCGTTCCACCTCGGCCGGGCGCTACTCGGGGCACATTATCTGACTGCCGGCGAGAAGCTGCGGGTCGTCTACGGGCTGGTCCGCCTGCTCATGCTGCCGGCGGACGCCGACGAACCGCTCGACGACTTCCTCCGCCGCCACCGCCAGACGGACCGCACCATCAGCCGCTTCTGGGGCGTGGTGCTGACGAGCGCCCTGAACGAGTGGGTGGACCGGCTCGGCACCAAGTACGCTCGCAAAGTCTTTCTCGACGGCTTCGTGAAGGATCGCACCGGCCATGTGGTCGAGGTGCCGGCGGTGCCACTCGACCGGCTGTACGGCGCCGAGCTTCAAACCTGGCTGACCCGCCACGGGGTGACGGTCCGGCCGAACGCCGGGGTGAAGCGGCTGGACGTGGCCGACGGCCGGGTGACACGGGCCACGCTGCGCGACGGCTCCACCGAGTCGGCCGATGCGTATGTGCTGGCGGTGCCGTTCGGTCGGGTGGCCGACCTGCTGCCGCCCGAAGTCGCGGCGACCGAGCCGTTCTCGCTCGCTGCGGAGCTTGCCCCGTCGCCGATCACAAGCGTACACCTGTGGTTCGACCGGCCGACGCTCCGGCTGCCGCACGCCGTGCTGGTGGACGGCCTCGGCCAGTGGGTGTTCCGCCGCGGCAACTACCTGCAAGTGGTGGTCAGCGCGTCCGCCGACCTGGCGGCCCTCGGCCGGGACGAGGTGCAGCGCCGCATCGTCGGCGAACTCGGTCGGCTGTTCCCGCCCGTCGCCGCGGCCACCCTGCTGCGGGCGAAGGTGGTGACGGAACACGCCGCCACCTTCCGGGCCGTCCCCGGGGTGGACCAGTTCCGCCCGCCGCAGCGGACGCCGATTCCGAACCTGGCACTGGCCGGCGACTGGACGGCGACCGGCTGGCCGGCGACGATGGAAGGGGCGGTCCGTAGCGGCACCCTCGCCGCCGACGCCCTCGTGCCGGAGCCATCCCGATGACGTTCGCCGTGGCCGTGGCCGCCGGCCTGCTCGGCGGGGCCATCGACAACCCGGCCGTGCTGCTGGTGCCGGCGGCCGTGCAGACCCGGGCGACGGCCCTCGTGACGCAACTCGGCGACCGCCAGTTCAGCGAGCGCGAAGCCGCCGCGCGGGACCTGGACGACCTCGGCCGGCTGGCCCTGCCGGCGGTGCGGGCCGGTCGCCGGTCGGCGGACGCCGAGATTCGCCGCCGGTGCGACCACCTGGCCCCGTCGATGGAAGCCGCCGAGCTGGCCGCCCGGCTGCGGGTGTTCGTGGCCGACGCCGCCGGCCGGTACGACCACGCGGTGCCGGGGTGGGAGCTGTTCCGGGCGGCCGCCGGCAGCGACACGGCCGCCCGGGAGCTGTTCGCCGCCGCCGTGCTGGACCGTGAAAACTGGCCGCTGCTGGCCGCCCTCCGCGGGCCGGGGGTGGACGTGCGGGCGGGGCTGCTCGGGGCCGCCGGCGGGCTGGGGGCGTGGGCGGATCGGCCCACCCCGGCGACCGCCGCCCGGGCGGCCGGGGTCCGCCGGCGGGAGTTCTTCGACCGCAGCGAGCCGCCGCACGGGCTGGACGACGACGAGTTGGGCAGGCACAAGCCCCGCCCGCTGGGCGTGCCGGAGATGACCCTGGTCGTACTCGCAGAAACGTTGCACCCGGAGCGGCTGACCGGCCGCACGGGCTACCAGAAGGACGTGAACTCGTTCTTCGGCACCACCACGGGTGACACGGCTCTGCGGGGGAAGGGTCCGTTCGGCCCGGCGTTCGCTCGACTGGGCCGGGTGTGGTTCGACACCCGCGACGGGCCGGGGGTGTTGCACGCCTACTCCCGGGCCAAGCGGCTGGAGTGGGACGCGGCGACGGTCCGCCGGTACGCGGCCCGGCTTGTCGGCCACCGGCCCATCGGCGGCGAGGCCCGGGCCGAAGCGGCGCTGTACCTGGCGAGCGAGGCGGCGACCGACCACGCCGGGGCGGTGATCGGCCAGATCGACGACGCCGACCCGCTGGGCGGCGGTCAGGTGCGGGACTTGATGCTGCTGGCGGCGGTGCAACTGACCGGCCAGCGGGCGGCCGACTACGGCCTCGGGGCGGCCGGCCTGGGCGGGCTGTTCCAGCCGCCGGCGGACACCAAGCCGGCCGACTGGGGGAAGGTGACGGAGGCCCAGCGGGCGGCGGCGTTCGCCCGCTGGCGGGACTGGGAGGCGACGCGGTTCGGGGCCGTCGCCGGCCCGCTCGGGGCGGTGGCCCGGACGGCACGATGACGTTGCTTGCGTGACGACGTGCCCGACATGGGCCAGCACACAGACTGGTGCGGCGGTGAGCGACAGGGCGACGGCCAGGGTGAGGACCGCCCACGATGCAGTCTGTCGCTTCATCGGCGAGCTTCCACGGGGAGCCGCCGCTCGTCGGGTTTCGGCCCTGGTGGCGTCGGCAGCCCTCATACGGCCGTCCCGGCCGACGCCACCTGCACCGCCCCGGCGTAACCCGTCCCGCCGAGCGTGGCCGTCCAGACGCGGCCGGATCGATGCCGACCGTGTCCAGGTCGAACGGGGTGTGCCGGTCACGCCGCAAGAGCAGACCGCTCTCGATGCTGTTGTCGCGCGGCCCGTGTTCGGAACGACGTGGGTGGCCTCGACCGCGTCAATCACCTGGCACTTGCTGATTCGGCGGTTGTCGCCGTAACACACCCGTAGGGCGTCCCGGAAGGCCTCCCGGCCGCGTCGAGCAACGATGTCGCGGCGGGACTGCTCCCGCGCGTCGGTGCCGTCCCCCCGGTCCGGCGTGGCGGGGTCCAGCCACCCCGCGTAGCCCGCCGGCGGGACGATCACCGGCCTCCGGTCGTGGATTGCAGTACCTGTCGCACGAACACTATGGTAGATTGCCGGCACCGTTACCCCGCCGGGACGCCCCCTGGCCACCACCTCCGCCAGCCTGCTCGACCGTCTCGGACGGCCCGACCCGTCGTCCGCCGACTGGCGACGGCTGCACGACCTGTATGCCCCCCTCGTCCGCGCCTGGCTGGTGCGGGCCGGCGTCGGCTCGGACGCCGACGACCTGGGCCAGGACATCCTGCTGGTGCTGGTGGCCGAGGTGCCCGGGTTCGAGCGACGGCGGAGCGGCTCGTTCCGCACCTGGCTGCGGGTGGTGACGGTCAACCGCGTGCGAACCTGGCGGCGGTCCCGTGCCCGTCGGCCGGTGGCGGCGGCTGACCCGACCGAAGCGTTCCTGGCCCAGCTCGAAGACCCGGCTGGCGATCTGGCCCGGCAGTGGGACCGCGACCACAACCGGCACGTTACCGAGCGGCTGCTGGCGGTCGTCCGCCCGGACTTCACCCCGGCCGTCTGGGCCGCGTTCGAGGGGCTGACCCTGGCCCAGCAGCCGGCGGCCGACGTGGCGGCCCAACTCGGGATGACAGTCGAAGCCGTGCTGCAAGCCAAGTCCCGCGTCCTGCGGCGGTTGCGGCGAGAGGCCGGCGGGCTGCTCGACTGACCGGCGATTTTCGTGTCAGGCCGGTCCGGCTTCTAGCCTTCTGATAGTGACGACACACCCACGGGGTTGGCCCATGACCGTCACCCACCCGTCCGAGCAGACCCTGGCCGCCTACGGGCTGGGCAAGCTGGACGACGCCGCCGCCGCCGGCGTCCAGACCCACTTGGCCGGGTGCGAGGCGTGCAAGCGGCGGGTGGCCGACCTGTCCGCCGACAGCTTCATCGGCAAGTTCCAGGACGGCCACGCCGGGCGGTCGGCCGGCGGGTTTACCGGGCTGTCGTTCGCCCTGCGGTCCATGCCCGGGCGGGAGGACGTGCCGACGGAACTGCTCGCCCTCACCCAGTACACGAAAATCCGGGAGCTGGGCCGGGGCGGAATGGGGGTGGTGTACGTGGCCAAGAACACCGACATGGACCGCCGGGAGGCGCTCAAGGTGGTGCAGCGGTCCAGCCTGGAGCAGGTCGGCACCGGGGCGGTCGAGCGGTTCCTGCGGGAGATTCAGGCGGCCGCCCGGCTCCAGCACCCGAACGTCGTCACCGCCTACACCGTCCACCGGCCGGGCAACCTGCTGGTGTTTGCGATGGAGTACGCCCCCGGCCACGACCTGGCCAAGGTGGTGAAGGCCAAGGGGCCGCTGGCCGTGCCGGTGGCCTGCTCTTACGTCCACGCGGCGGCACTCGGCCTCCAGCACGCCCACGAGGCCGGCATGGTCCACCGGGACATCAAGCCGGGCAACCTGATCCTGACCAAGGTGAACGGCAAGCCGGCCGTCAAGGTGCTCGACTTCGGGCTGGCCAAGGTGACCACCGGGGACCGGGCCAGCACCGACCTGACCGGCGACGGCAAGATGATGGGCACCCCGGACTACATGGCCCCGGAGCAAGCAGTCGACGCCACCCGAGCGGACATCCGGGCGGACGTGTACTCGCTCGGCTGCACCCTGTACTACCTGCTGGCCGGCAAGTCGCCGTTCGGCGGCGGGACGCTCATGCAGGTGATCGATAAACATCGGTTTACCGAGGCGACGGCCCTCAACCTGGTGCAGCCGACGGTGCCGGTGGAGCTGGCGGCCGTCGTGGCGAAGATGTTAGCCAAAGACCCGGCCAAGCGGCACCAGACGCCGGCCGAGGTGGCGAAGGCGGTGCGGCCGTTCATCGGCCGGGCGGCTACCCGGCCGGCGACGGTACCGCCGCGGCCGGTCACGTCGGAAACGTCTCGGCCGGCGGCGACAGCCCCGGTGCAGCCGGCCCCGAAACCCGACCCCACGCCGGTTGTAACGGTCGGCCCTCGGCCGGCGAAGGCGGAGCCAGTTCGCCAGCGGCCGGGCAGGTTCTGGCCGGCGGTGATGGCCGTCGGGCTGCTGGCGCTCGTGGCGGCCGGAGCAGGCATCGTCTTTCGGACGCCGGACGGCACCCTCCACTTGGACGGCGTGCCGGCCGATGCCGAGGTGGTGCTGGACGGCTCGACGGCGACCGTCACCCGCAACGGCGAGACGGTGACGCTCACCGCCAAGCGGGGGCCGCACCGGCTGAAGGTGGTGCAGGGCGGGGTCGAATTGCTCATCAAGGACGACGGCGTAGTGACGGTCGGCGGCACGCCGGTGCGGGTGCGGGTGGAGCCGCCAACGTCGGACGAGGTGCTGGCCCCGCAGGGGTCGGAGTGGGCCGGGACGAGTGTCGTCACCGACGCCGAGGGGGCGACCCGGACGGTCGGGCTGACGCTCACCATGAGTGAGCGGCGGGGCGAGGCGTTCCGGTACGTGGGCCGAAACAGCCGCGGCAACTGGAACGAAGTCAGTGGGACCATCAGTCCGGCCGGCCGGCTGGTCCGCCTAGCGTCCCAACAGCTTCGTCCCGAGAAGCTGCCGGCACGCACCGACGGCTCACTCACTGGTCAGGTGAGTCGGGGCCGGATGACCTACACATGGGAGTTTCCCGAGGGGTCGCACGGCAAGGTGTCGCTCAAGCGGCTACCGGACGGCGGGGGGTTCGACTTCCCCGGCCTCTGGGACCGCACCGCCGACGGGGCCGGCCCGCCCCAGGTGGTGACGGTCCTCGTCCGCAAGCTGACGGTCGCAGGGGCGACCGGGGAGGGGTCGTGGGAGCGGGACGGCGGGCTGGTGCAAGTCCGCCTGCCCGGCGGCGGGGCCGAGTGGCTGGTCATCGACCCGGACGACCCAAATACGCTGGCCGGCGGCAACGAATCGCAGTCGTTGAAGTGGGTGCGGCGGGCGGCAGTGGCTCCGCCGGGCGAACGCGTGTTGCACCGCTTCCAGAGCGGCGACGCCGACAAAGGTCTCGGCCCCGGCAGGCTCCGCCTGATGGCCGACGGCCTCATTCGCAACCGCCGCCAACAGCCGCAGCCCGGCACCTGGGAGCGGTCCGCCGACGGCAAATCGCTGGTGCTACGGTGGACCAACGCCGCCGCCCCCGGCGGGGTGTGGGTAGACACCTACACGTCGGACGACGGGGTGGAGTTCCGCGGCAGCAACAACTTCAACCCGCCGCGGCGGTTCGTCGGCCGGCTGCTCGGCCCGCCGTCGGTCACCGAATTGGCCGACGACGCCAAGACCGTCCAGCTCGCCGACGCGCTGCTCACCCACACCTGGAACTACGTCGACGACCTGTACCCGCCGGGCGGCCCGGTCCAGTTCTTCGACAACGGCACCTTCCACGAGAAGTTTCGGTGGCGCTACTGGGTGGTCGGCCCGACCGAGATGCGGGTGTCATACGACCGCAACAACTCCGACTGGGCGTCTGGTGTGAGCTACACCTTCAACGATGACCTCACCCGGTTCACCGGCGAGTTCACCGACGAGAAGGGCCGGCTCCATCACGTAACCGGCACCCGGGAGTAGGTGGTCCGCCTGCCGGCGGTAAGATGTCCCTCGCAGCCCCGCCGGAGACCCTGCCATGTCCGCCATCGCACCCGCCCCGCCGGCAGCGCCGCCCCTGCTCACTGCCGCCGAGTTCGCGGCCCGGTTCGCCGGACAGCGGGTCGAGCTAGTGGATGGCGTCGTCCAGGAGGTTCCGATGCCCCACCAGAAGCACGGCAAGATTTGCTTCCGGGCGGCCCAGGCCATCGGCAACTACGCCGACGCCCACGACTGCGGCCACGTCACCACCAATGACTCGTTCGTTCGCACGTTCACCGACCCGGACCGCCTGCGTGGGGCCGACGTCTGTTTCTTCGGCTACGACCGGGTGCCCAAGGGCGAGTTCCCCGACGGGCTGCTGCCGGTCGCACCGGCCCTGGTGGTCGAGGTGCGGTCGCCGACCGACGGCTGGAACGGCGTGTTCACCAAAGTCGGCGAGTACCTGTCGGCCGGGGTGCGTGTGGTCGTCGTGCTGGACATCGACTCCCGGTCGGCGTCGGTGTACCGCACCGACACCCGCCAGCAAATCCTTGACGGCGACGCCGAACTGACCGTGCCCGACGTGCTGCCCGGGTTCGCCGTGCCAGTCAGCCGCCTGTTCGCCTGACCCGGGTGCCATCCATGCCCGCCGACCTCGACCGCCCCCAGACCGTCGCCGAGTCCGACGAGGACGTTCGCCAGGCCACGCCCCCGGCCGGCCCGGCCGCCGTCAGCCCGTGGCGGCCGACCCAACGGCCGCCGGTCGCCCTGCTGACGGTGTGCGACGACGGCCGACCGGATGGGGAAGTCGTCCGCATCCGGGCGGATCGGTTCGTCATCGGCCGCACGGACGGCGACCTGACGGTGCCGCACGATGCGCTCATGTCCACCCGCCACGCCGAGATCACCCGCCAGCAGGTGGGCGGCCTGTGGCGGTGGGTGCTGACCGACCTCCAGAGCACCAACGGGCTGTTCGTCCGGCTGTCCCGCTCGACGCTCATCGACCGGCGGGAGTTCCTGGCCGGCGGCGGCCGGTATCGGTTCGACGCCCCGGACGGCGAGCCGGACGGCACTATCGACCACCTGCCCGGCGGCCCGACCCCCGCCGCCGGCACCCAGGGGCCGCGGGTGCTAGCCGGCCGGCCCGCGGCGTTGACCGAGCTGGTCGGCGGCGGCATCGGCAACCGGGTGGTCCTCACCCGGCCCGAGTACTGGATCGGCACCGACCCGGGGTGCGCCGTCTGCCGGCCGGACGACCCGTTCTGCGCGCCCCGGCAGGTGCGGGTTTACCGCGACGCCAAAGGGTGGGCGGCCGACCACCCGAAGACGGCCAACGGCCTGTGGGTGCGGCTGCCCCAGATGGTGGCCGAGCGGACCGTCCAGTTCCAGCTCGGCGAGCAGCGGTTCAAGCTGGTCGTCTGACCCGGGGGCCTGCCCATGCGACTGACCGGCCGGCTGGTGTCCCCGACCGGGGCGGGGCAGCCGCTGGACGTGGCCGGCCCGGTCGTCCGGCTCGGCCGCGACCCGGCCAACGAGGTGGCGGTGCCAGCGGCCGACTACCCCAAGGTGTCCGGGCTGCACGCCCGCGTCGAGCCGGACCCGGCCGGCGGGTTCCGGCTGGTCCCCCTCAGCACGAGCAACAAGACGCTGCTCAACGGCACCCCGGTGGCCGACGCCGCCCCAGTCCGGCCCGGCGACGCGGTGCGGCTCGGGTTCACCGGCCCGACGGTCGAGATCGGCACCCTGGACGCCGACCCCGACCCGGACGCCGACCGCACCCTGGCGGCCGGGGCCGAACACCTGGCCCTGCTCCGCGGCACCGCCCGGGTGGAGCGGCTGCCGGTCGGGGCCGGCGGGGTGATCGGCCGGGAGCGGGGCCGGGTGCAGTTCCTGCTCGACCACCCGCACGTCTCCCGGCTGCACGCCAGCCTCGGGGTGCGGGACGGGCAGACCGTGCTGGCCGACCTGGGCACGGCCAACGGCACCTTCGTCAACGGCAAGCGGCTGGCCAAACCGACCCCGCTGGCCGTCGGCGACCGCGTCGACATCGGCCCGTTCGCCCTACGGTTCGACGGCGTGGCGTTGGAGGGCACGTCCCGGGCGAACAACGTCGAGCTGGCGGCGACCGGGCTGACCCGCACCGTCACCGACCGCGGCACCGGCCAGCCGCTCACCCTCCTGGACGACGTGTCGCTGGTGGTCCGCCCGAAGGAGTTCGTCTGCCTGCTCGGGCCGAGCGGGTCGGGCAAGTCCACCCTACTGGCCATGCTGTCCGGCCGGGCGGCCCCGGACGCCGGGGCGGTGCGGGTGAACGGCCGCGACCTGTACCGGCACTTCGCCGCCCTCAAGTCGGACATCGCGGTGGTGCCGCAGAAGGACCTGCTGCACGACACCCTGAGCGTCGGGGCGGCGTTGCGGTACACGGCCGAGCTGCGGCTGCCGCCGGACGTCGGGGCGGCCGAGGTGGAGGCCAGCGTCGGCGACATCCTCGGCGTGGTCGGGCTGGCCCACCGGCGGGAGACGCCCATCCGGCTGCTCAGCGGCGGCCAGATGAAGCGGGCCAGCCTGGCCAACGAGCTGCTGTGCAAGCCGAGCCTGTTGTTCCTGGACGAGGTGACGAGCGGGCTGGACGAGCAGACCGACCGGGAGGTGATGGACCTGTTCAAGCTGGTGGCCGACGGCGGCAAGACGGTGGTGTGCGTCACCCACTCGCTGGCCAACGTGGAGGCGACCTGCTCGCTGGTGGTGGTGCTGACGGTCGGCGGCCGGCTGGCGTTCGTCGGCACCCCGGGGGAGGCCCGGGGGTACTTCGGGGTGGCCCGGCTGGGGGACGTGTACGCGGCCCTGGCCGCCCGCCCGGCGGACGAGTGGCGGGACCAGTTCCGGGCCAGCCCGTTCCACCAGAAGTACGTCGCCGACCGGCTGGCCGGGGCGGCCGCGGACACGGACGTCGGCGACGCGCGGGGTCCGGATGCGCCCGCCGACCGCCCCCCGACCCGCCCGGTCCGGCAGGCGTGGGTGCTCACCCGCCGGTACCTGGCGGTGTGGCGGGGGGACCGGGCGGCGGTCCTGGCGCTGCTCGGCCAGAGCCTGCTCGTGGCCGTTCTGTTGGCGGCCGTGTTCGGCCGGCTGGCCGACGTGGCGAACCCGGTCGAGCGGACCCAGCGGACGGTCAACCTGCTGTTCCTGCTGGCCGTGTCCAGCTTCTGGCTGGGGTGCAACACGGCCGCCATGGAGGTGGTCAAGGAGCGGGTGATCTTTGCCCGGGAGCGGGCCGTCAACCTGCGGGCCGACAGCTACCTGGCGTCCAAGCTGCTCGTCCTCCTGCTGATCGGGGTCGCCCAGGTGACGCTGCTGTTCGCGGTGGTGCGTCTGGCGTGCGGACCGCCCGGGGCGGTGGTGGGGCAGTGGGGCGTGCTGGCCCTTCTGACGGTGGCCGGGACGGCGCTCGGGCTGCTGCTGTCGGCCGTCAGCCGGACGGAGGAGGTGGCTCTGGCCCTGGTGCCGGTGGCGGTCATCCCGCAGATCGTGCTGGCCGGGGTGATTGCCCCGCTGTCCGGGTGGGTGGAGGTGCCGGCCCGGGGGCTGGTCGGCTGCTACTGGGGGCAACAGGGGTTGCAGCGGCAGCTGCCGGACGCGGACCTCGCCCGGTTGGGACTGGGCGAAGGCGGGCTGGCCGTCCCCTCGCTCGTGTTGGCCGGGCAGGCCGTGGCGTGCGTGGTGGCGGCCCTGGCCTGGCTGCTGGCGGCCGGCCGTACGGCCCGCGGGTAGCTGGCCGACCGCGAGCCGCCATCGACGGACACATCGGGCGAAGCACGACCGAGATCTTGACGCGGCGGCCGACGGCTGACCCGCCCGAGCACGGTACGTTCCGGGAGAATCGTCGAGGCGACGGGCGGGTGCCCTGTCGCCTCGCTGCGTTCCGCCACTCCCGGAAGGACGACCCGTGCCCGGGTTTTACCTGCCCCGTTCGCCAACCGCCCCCGCCAGCCAGGGGACATCTTCTTTCATGTACCGATCATTAGTATCAGCCTCCCGGCAACCCGACGCTCGGGCTGCACCGAAGCCTCGGCGACTAAGAAACCCTAACTTTACTGGCCGGCGTGGTGTCGGCCGGGTAGCCTGACGGCCTCCCGACGAGGCTGCCAGGATGGCCCGCAAGCTCC
>JAYVUZ010000175.1:0-6196 GCA_043787415.1 Fimbriiglobus sp.
TCGAAAGTCTGCGGTCGGGTCATCATGGGTGTTGGGGCACTCGCCCCAGCACGCCACCAGCCAGCCGCCGTCAACCACGGTCGAGAGCCGTTATGCAGATCAGCCGCCGGTTCACCCAGGACGGTCAGGACGCCTTCGCCGGCATCCCGTTCACTCCGCGCACCTCGAAAATCGTCAACCCGAACGGGTCGGTCGTGTTCGAGGCCGCCGGCGTGATGGTGCCGGACGGCTGGTCCCAGATGGCCGTGGACATCCTGGCCCAGAAGTACTTCCGCCGGGCCGGCGTGCCGGCCGCCACCGTGCCGGTCCACGAGGCCGGCGTGCCGGCGTGGGCACAGCGGCACGTGGCCGCGGCCAGCGACACCCCGCTGGGCGGCGAGCGGGACAGCCGGCAGGTGTTCCGCCGCCTCGCCGGCTGCTGGACCTACTGGGGCATCAAGGGCGGGTACTTCACGACTGAGGGGGACGCCCAGGCCTTCTACGACGAAACCTGCTTCATGCTGGCCCGGCAGATGGCCGCCCCGAACTCGCCGCAGTGGTTCAACACCGGCCTGAACTGGGCCTACGGCATCGAGGGGCCGCCGCAGGGGCACACGTTTGTCAACCCGGCCACCGGCCTGGTGGAACGTAGCACCTCCGCGTATGAGCGGCCGGCCCCGCACGCCTGCTTCATCCAGGGCGTGTCCGACGATCTGGTGAACGAGGGCGGCATCATGGACCTGTGGGTCCGCGAGGCCCGCATTTTCAAATACGGCAGCGGCACCGGGTCGAACTTCAGCCAACTCCGCGGTGACGGCGAGCCGCTGAGCGGCGGCGGCAAGTCGTCCGGCCTGATGAGCTTCCTAAAGATCGGCGACCGGGCGGCCGGCGCAATCAAGAGCGGCGGCACCACCCGCCGGGCGGCCAAAATGGTCGTACTGGACCTGGATCACCCGGATATCGAAGACTTCGTGCAATGGAAGACAGTGGAAGAACAGAAGGTCGCCGCTCTGGTCAGCGGGAGTCGGCTGCTGAACCGTCACCTCAACGCGGTCCTCACGAGCATCGTGTCGCACCCGGACAAGGACGCGGCTTACGACCCGACGCGGAACGACTCGCTCCGCCGGGCGGTGCTGGGAGCGCGGGCCGCGTTGTTGCCGGAGAACTACATCGCCCGGATGCTCCAACTGGCCAAGCAGGGGTTCACATCCATCGAGATCGAGGAGTACGACACCGACTGGACGTCGAAGGCGTACTACACGGTCAGCGGCCAAAACAGTAATAACTCGGTGCGAATCACCAACGGGTTCATGCAGGCGGTCGAGAACGACGGCCTCTGGCACCTGTACTGGCGGACCGAACTGGAGAAGGCGAAGGCCGAGGGCCGCGCCCCGAAGGCCAATAAGACTCTCCAGGCCCGCGAGCTGTGGGACACCATCAGCTACGCCGCCTGGGCGTGTGCCGACCCCGGGGTGCAGTTCGACACGACCTTCAACGAGTGGCACACCTGCCCGGCCGACGGCCGCATCAATGCGACGAACCCGTGTTCCGAGTATGCGTTTCTCGATGACACGGCTTGCAACCTGGCTTCGCTCAACCTGCTGACGTTTTTCGACAAGCCGACCGGCCAGTTCAAAATCGACGACTACAAGCACGCCATCCGGCTGTGGGCGCTGATCCTCGAAATCAGTGTTCACATGGCCCAGTTCCCGAGCGTGCCGGTGGCCCAGCGGTCGTACGACTTCCGCACCCTCGGGCTGGGGTACGCCAACCTCGGCGCCCTGCTCATGGTGCAGGGCATCGGCTACGACTCGCCGGCCGGCCGGGCACAGTGTGGGGCACTGACGGCCATCATGCACCACGGGGCCTACGCCACGTCGGCCGAGGTGGCCGCCGAGGTCGGGCCGTTCGCCCGGTACGAGGCGAACCGTGAGCACATGCTGAAAGTGATCCGCAACCATCGCCGGGCCGCCTATGCCGTGCCGAAGGCGGAGTACGAGGGCTTGAGCGTTTTGCCGGTGCCGCTGGACGCCGCCCACACGCCCCCCGCCCTTTTGGCCGCGGCCCGCAGCGAGGCCGACCGGATGCTGGCCCTTGGCGAGAAGCACGGCTTCCGCAACGCCCAGGTAACGGTTGTCGCCCCGACCGGCACCATCGGTCTGGTCATGGATTGCGACACCACCGGTATCGAACCGGACTTCGCCCTGGTGAAGTTCAAGAAGCTGGCCGGCGGCGGCTATTTCAAGATCATTAACCAGTCGGTGCCACCGGCCCTTGCCAAGCTCGGCTACACGCCGTGGCAAATCGACGACATCGTGCGGTACAGCCGCGGGGCCGGCTCGCTGGCCGGATGCCCACACGTCAACCCGGCGTCGCTGGCGGCCAAAGGCTTCACCGCGGACGCGCTGCTGAAGGTCGAGGCTCAACTGCCGGCCGCCTTCGAGCTGCCTTTCGTGTTCAACCGTTGGACCCTCGGCGACGACCTCCTAACGGGCACCCTCCGCATCCCAGCGGCCACGCTCGACGCCCCGGGGTTCGACCTGCTGGGCCACCTCGGTTTCAGCAAGCAGCAAATCGAGGAGGCCAACACGTATGTGTGTGGCACCATGACGGTAGAGGGGGCGCCACACTTGCGGAACGAACACCTCTCGGTGTTCGATTGTGCCAACAAGTGTGGCAAGCACGGCAAGCGGTTCCTGAGTGCCGAGTCGCACATCCGCATGATGTCGGTGGCCCAGCCGTTCATCAGTGGGGCCATCAGTAAAACCATCAACATGCCGAACGACGCCACGGTGGAGGACATCAAGTCCGCCTACTGGATGTCCTGGCAGCTCGGGACTAAGGCGAACGCCATCTACCGGGACGGGTCGAAGCTGAGCCAGCCGCTCAACAGCGTGGCCGACTCGCCGGAGGCAGCGGCCCTGG
This sequence comes from Fimbriiglobus sp., assembly GCA_043787415.1. Lineage (GTDB taxonomy): Bacteria > Planctomycetota > Planctomycetia > Gemmatales > Gemmataceae > JAXMAZ01. The sequence goes on from JAYVUZ010000175.1 coordinate 2,905, forward strand.
CATCTGTCACAGCCGACGAGCCGGCCGCGGCCCCGCAGTCGGTGGCCGTCCAGGCGGCCGAGCGGATCGTCGAGCGGGTGGTGACCAAATACATCGCCCGCCGCCGGCGGCTGCCGGACCGCCGCGCCGGGTACACCCAGAAGGCCCGCATCGGCAACCACAAGATTTACCTCCGCACCGGCGAGTACGAGGACGGGTCGCTGGGGGAAATCTTCATTGACATGCACAAGGAAGGAGCGGCCTTCCGCAGCATGACACACTGCTTCGCCATCGCGGTGTCGCTCGGGCTGCAGCACGGGGTGCCGCTGGAGGAGTTCCTGGACGCTTTCCTGTTCACGCGGTTCGAGCCGAACGGGGTGGTGCAGGGCAACCCGTACATCAAGATGAGCACGAGTATCATCGACTACATTTTCCGCGAGCTGGCCGTGACGTACTTACAGCGGAGCGACCTGGCCCACGTCATCCCGGACGACCTGCGGTCGGATGCCCTGCACGACGAGGCCGGGGTGGACGGCGACGACGGCGGCGAGGCGGTGGGGTTCGGCGACGACGAGCCGGCTCCGGCGCGGGGGTTCCAGTCGCCGCGGTCGAAGCACGTCAAGCCGCACCTCGACCCGGTGGCGGCGGTGCCGGGTGTGGCCGACCGCATGAGCGGCGGGCTGCTGACGAAGGACGCGAGGGTGCGGGAGGCCCGGCAGAAAGGCTACGAGGGCGACCCGTGCCCGGAGTGCGGGGCGATGACGCTGGTCCGCAGCGGGGCGTGTGCGAAGTGCGACAGTTGCGGGGCGACCAGCGGGTGTAGCTGACGCGGTCACTGATTACGTTTACAGTTCGGACGCCTGAGTGGGTTATCCTCAGGGCCAGCGCATCTTAATTGCTTAGCCTAGCGCTCGCCCGATCGACCGGCTATCGTGCGGGAACCTCCGAGGGTTTCCGCATGGCCCGCCGCTCGTTAGCCGAACACTTCGCCGAGTTGAAAGACCCCCGCGTCGAGCGGACCCGCAAGCACCGGCTCGACGACATCCTGGTGATCGCGCTCTGCGCCATGCTCTGCGGGGCGACCAGCTTCGAAGACATCGAAGAGTTCGGGGAATGCCGCGAAGACTGGTTCAAGGGCTTCCTCCAACTGCCCAACGGCATCCCCAGCCACGACACGATTTGCCGGGTCTTCTGCGCCCTGGACGCCAAGGTCTTCGCCGAGTGCTTCGGCCGCTGGATGAACGAGTCGTGCGGAGCGATGGGCCTGCGGCACATCGCCATCGACGGCAAGTCGCTGCGGGGCGCGAAGGGCAACACCTTCACGGGCTGCGTGCACCTGGTCAGCGCCTGGGCCACCGAGCAGGGCTTGATCCTCGGCCAGGAGTCGGTCGAGGAGAAGTCGCACGAGATCGCCGCGATCCCGATCCTCCTGAAAACCCTGCACTTAGAGGGAGCTTTGGTCACCATCGATGCGGCGGGCACGCAGACCGGGATCGTCGAAGCGATCCGCGACGGCGGCGGCGACTACCTGCTGGCGGTGAAGGGCAACCAGCCGAAGTTGCACGCCGCGGTCGAGAAAGTCTTCGCCGACGCCTGCGAGAGCGACTTCGAGGGCGTGCAGTTCACTCAGCACATGACGGTCGAGGACGGCCACGGCCGGCACGAGGAACGCTACGCCACAGTCATCGAAAGTCCGCACGGCTTGCCCGGAGTTTGGCGGGACGTGGTCGCCGTGATCCAGGTCAATCGCGAGCGCCAGGGCAAGGGCAAAAACGTCAGCACGACGCACTACTACATCACGAGTTTGCAGGGCTCGGCCGAAGTGATGGCCCGGCTGATCCGCCGGCACTGGGCGATCGAGAACGAACTGCATTGGGTGCTCGACGTGACGTTTGGCGAGGACGCGAATGCCACCCGCGACCGCAACGCCAGCGCCAACCTCGGGATCGTCCGCCGCACGGCGATCTCGCTGCTCAAGCAAGAGCCGTCCAAGATCAGCAAGCCCCGCAAAATGTTCCGCGCAACGTTGATGCCCGAATACCTGGAACGACTACTGCGGGGAAATATGGTGATTTAGATGCGTTGGCCCTGCGGCCGACCAGTTGTTCGGTCGCGGCCAACACACGCCGCGGCAGTCGTCGCTCGACTACCACAATGCGAAGGTGTTCCGGAAGCCGTCGGCCGGCTAGTAGCGGACCCGACGGGACGCGGGGCATGTTCTACTTCATCAGCCAATCGACGCCCAGCCGCCAGCCGGGCACCGCCGGCTCGGCGTCGGCGGTGTCGCTGGGGCCGAACCGCTGCGGCGTGTCCGGGGTGTTGACGCGGTAGCAGTCGATCCAGCCGTCCCACGGGTCCACGTCCCACACGACGAGCGTGCCGGCCTCGAAGTAGTCGGCCCGCTTGTCCGCCCGCGCTTGCTCGGCCGCCGGGTCGTCTTCTCCTGGCCCGCGAACCTCGACCGCCAACGTCGGCGGGCCGGGCATGAAGCCCCACGGGTCCGTCGGCAGTGGGCCGGTGTAGTAAGTGGCCTCGGCACAGAACGACTCGCGGCCGGAACGGAGGCGGGGTACGACGTAACCCAGACTCCGGGTGCCGACCTCGCCAACTCCTGTTGCCTCGGCGTGGTCGTACAGGCTGCGCTGAACGCGGCCGGCGACTACCGCTTGGCCGACAACCATCGGCGGGTACTCGACGATCCGTCCGTCCACCAACTCGGACTTGCCCTTCACCCGTTTCAGGTCGGCGAGCGTGGCAACGCTCATCCGCTGTCCTCCGAAAGATGGTCGCCCCGAGTGTACCACCCGACTCACTTGCCGCCCACCTCGGGGCGGTGGTTGACCGGCCCGACCGTCAACCCCACGTCCCCGGCCGACACCGCCTGCCGGCCGAGCAGGTCGAGCGCCTTCGCCACCCCGTCGGCCCGCTCCTAGAAGCCGCCGGTGTTCGCCGCCCAGCGTAGCACCAGGGTGGCCGTCAGCTCCACCCGGGCCGCCCCCTTCGGCTCCGGCAGGCAACGCAGTTGGTGGGCCTCCAACTCGGCCGGGCCGAGGTTCAGCCCGGCGAGTTGCTGCCGCAGGCCGTCGAGGGTCTGGCGGACGGCCCACACTGCCGCCTCGTAGGTCGGCTGGCGGACGGCCACCGCCACCGGAAAGCGGACCGACTCGGCTTCCACCACGGCCGTCGCGTCGGCGGCGTACCGGGCCGGGTCGCCGCGGCTGAAGTCGCCCGTTCGCTGTCTCCGGTAACGGTTCGTGGCCCGAAGCGCGAGCGAGGGTGTCTTCCACCCAGCGGCGGAAGTCACCCTCGCTCG
>JAYVUZ010000176.1:0-10416 GCA_043787415.1 Fimbriiglobus sp.
CGGCCGACGTGTACCTGCGGGCCGTCGGCCGCCGCCGGCCGAGGTGCGGCAGGCCGCGCTGGCGGTCGAGCAGTACCGCACGGCCCGGGCCGCTCGGCGGGAGGCGGAGGGATGACCGCGGACACCGAACTGGCAAGTCACCCGGACCGGGGAACGAACCCGCGGCGGGTGGCGGCCGGCCGGACCAACCGGGCGAAGCGGGGGCCGCTCTCCCCCGCCGGCCGGGAGCGGCTCCGCGCGGCCGCCGCCGCCGGCCGGCCGTGGGAGGCCGGCACCGGGCCGGTGACGGCCGCCGGCAAGGCCCGGGCGGCCGCCAACGGCTGCGGCCGGCAGGTCGGTCCAGTTTCCGTGCGGGCGGCCCGCCGGGAGGTGGCCGCCGTCGCGGGTGTGCTGGCGGCCGGCCGGGCGGTCCGCGGCCTGGCCGGCGGATCGCCGTCAGCCGGCTAAATCTCGCCCCCGTTCACGGCACAACTGCTGACCGCCGCCCGAGTTCCGGGCGCGACGGCCGCGTACCCCGTGAGAGTGGCTAGTGGAACTGCCTGCCGCCCCTGTGAGTCACCCGACTCCCGCCCTGTGCCACCTGACCCTGACCCGCCCCCTGTGCGCGGTCGACACCGAAACCACCGGCCCCGACCCACACGTCGACCGCATCGTCGCCGTGGCCGTCGTGCGGGTCGAGCCGGACGGTGAAACCGTCAGCCGACACCGGCTCATCAACCCGGGCCGGCCGATCCCGGCGGCGGCCACCGCCGTCCACGGCCTCACCGACGTGCGGGTGGCCGACCAGCCGCCGTTCCGCCGGGTGGCCCGGAGCCTGGCGGCCGTGCTGACCGGGGCCGACCTGGTGGCGTTCAACGCGCCGTTCGACCTGGCCGTGCTGGCCGCCGAGTTCGCCCGGGCCGGGGTGCCGTTCGACCTGTCCGGCCGGCGGGTTCTCGACCCGCTGGCCGTGTTCCGCCGCCACCACCCCCGCACCCTGGCGGCGGCCGTCCGCACCTACCTGGGGCGCGAGCACGCCGCCGCCCACGACGCCCTGGCCGACGCCCGGGCGGCCCTGGCCGTCCTCGACGCCCAGATCGCCGCGCACGCGTTACCGGCCGACCCGGCCGGGCTTCACCGGGCGCTGTGGCCGGTCGACGTGGGCGGCAAGCTGGCCCCGGCCGGCGGCGACTTCGCCCTGACGTTCGGGAAGCACCGCGGGCGGCCGCTGCGGGCGGTGGCGGCGGCCGACCCCGGCTACCTCCGCTGGCTGCTGCGGGACGGCCGCCTGCTACCGGACGCGGCGGCGATCGTGGAGTCTGTGCTGGGCGAAGCAGGGCCGAAGCCCCTGCCTGCCGTTGCCGCGTGATTCGGCCCGCCGCCCGGCCCGTGTGGCCGGGCGGCTACTTTTTTCTCTACGGCGGCGAAGCCTGGCTGGAGGAGTTCGGCCTCCATTCGACGGAGGTCGGCGTCCGGGTTGCGGCGGAACTGATGCCGGTCCACCCTCCGTTACCGCTTAGCCCCAGGGACGCCCGCGGCGCCCGCCACGCCGAGCGGTCGGCCCCAGCAATGTCACCCGCAGTGATGTCCCGCTGGCGGGTGGCCAGCCCGGCGCCCAGCCGGGGCGACACCCCAGAATACATGCGCCGGATACGCCCCCGGCGGCCGGTCGCCCGCCGCTCGTGATTTCGGTGTGACCCGCACGCCTGCTCCAGAGAATTGTTCGTCCGGGACAGGTCGGCCGCTTCGGAGCAGGAGAACAGCCGTGGCAAGTAGCTCCAGGTGACCTGGAGGAAGTGATCCACCGTCCCGGCCAGCTCGCCGGCCGCGGCCTGGTGCCCCTGCATGGCCCCGAGCCGGCAGCCCAACCGCTCCCCCGGACGGTCGCCCGGACGGCCCCCCAACCCCGAGGTCGCGGCCGGCCTGGTGCGCCCGCCCGAACGTGACTCGGATCGGCGGCCAAAGCGCGGCAGCCGGACGCCACCACGGCAACAGGCGACAGGCAGGCGTCCCGGACCCGGGTAGACAATCCGGCCAGGTCGACGCGGCAGGCGGAGAGCGCAGGCTGCGGGCCTGCAGCACATTGCCGCTCAGTACGCCGCGGACAGCCCACCCGCGGCCGACCGAGTGCGTGCGGCGCGGGGGCACGGACCGGTGCTCGACGTACTGGAGACGGCCGACCAGTGCGATCGCGTCAAAGCCGAACTCGTGGTGCGGGAGGGCCAGCCGGCCCTCGGCCGCCGGCCGGCACGGTCAGCGGTAGGCCTCGCAGGCGGGGTGGTGATAGCGGCCGATCGGGAGGTGGAGGCGCGTGAGCCTTGCCGGCGTGGCGACGGTGCGGCGGCTGGTAGAGTCGGTCCGCGTTCGGGTGCCGAAGTGGGGGCAATACACCCGCTGCGGGCAGGGTTGTCTTTAACAACCACGGGCTCGGGTCGGGCTGCCGTCCGGGCCATCGGTCCGGCGTCTGTAGGGACGGACACACCCGCCGGTCAACCGGTCCGCATTCCGGTCAGGTTTGCTGCCGCATTTTTTTTCGTCGCCGCCCTCCTCCGGCTGACCGTGCTGGGCCGGTACGACCCGGCCGCGTTCCGGCCGCTCGCCGCGGCCGGCTGGGACGCCCTGGTGCCCCGGCTGGCGGCCCAGCGGGCCGACGACCGGGCCCGGGTCCACGAGGCCACGCTCGCCTGGCGGGCGGCCGTGTTCGCCAGCGCCCGGGTGAAGCCGGACGCCAACTTCCAGGCCGACTGGGACGCCGGGGCGAAGACGCTGGCCGACCTCGACCGGGAATTCCGGCCGTGGTTGGCCCACGCCGCCCGGACCGAACAGTCGTCGTTGACGTCCGCCTACGTCGCACAGTTCGGCGACCCCGACGACCCTGTGGTGCTGGCGAAGCTGGAGGCCGAGGCCCAGGCGTACCACGCCCGCTGAAAACCAATGTGCGCAACTTGACAGACACTATCCTCCAGGTAGGCGGCAGGATCCCGCCGGAATCGGCCCCGATCCGCCCGTCGCTCCCGCGGCTCGTCCAGCTCCGCCCGCAACCGTAGCCACGCCGCCCGGTCGGCTCGGTCGCCGTCACCTCCCGGCGGCGGGTGGTCAGCCCGGCCGGTAGCTTGGCCGCCCCGCGGAGGACCAGGGCCGGGGACACCGCCACGGTCGGGGCCAGGCGGATCGCCGCGGTGAAGTCGCCGATCGCCCGCTTGTACTCCTTTTGGGCAACCTGCGATAGGTCGCCCCCCTCGCTCCAGGCTTTCGGCAGCTTCGGGTTTAGACAGGACCGGCGGATGTGTCGACCTTGCTCTCCACGTCCGCCGTGAACACACTGGACGGCTCCGGCCGGCGGGGTCGCTCCCCGCCGATAAAGCCGGGGCCGAGCCGGTGGGCGTCATCCCCCGCCGCCCGGCCCCGGTCCGCCGGGCCACCTGGGATGACACCATGTCCGCCACCACGGCCGAGAGCCCCGCTTCCGGGACCGACGTCGACCCCATCCTCACCCTCTACCGTCTACTGGACTGCCTATTGGCGGCCCACCAGCAGGCTCGATACAAACAATTCGAGATTGTCCGAGATTTTTGTCTAAATCGTTTCGTGCGTTCTCAACCGCTACCCGCAGACAACCGCTGCCCGCTCACCGAGGTTCGGAATGCAATCCGGCGGGGGCAGGCGATTCAACGGCCGGCGTTGCTGATCGCCGCTGCCGTCGCCCGGCTCGTCCGAGTCGGATACCCTGCCCAGGCCGCCGAGGATGTCGTGACGAGGGCCGGGGCAGCCCTCGTCACGCTGATGGAAAACCGCTTGCAGCCCTCCGTGTCGCTGGAAACGCTTCGAGCGGCCGAGGCAGACCGAGACGAGATCTGTATGGCCTTGGCCCGGTGCGGCGAGTCAATCCCGGCGAGCGCCTACCGAATCCTTCGCTACCCGGTCGAGTCGTTACCGCCCCCCTACGGCGACCCGTGCACGCCCCCCCGCAAACCGCCACGGTCCTCGTCGATCACCCCGACGGCCGCGCCGTCTGCCGCCCAGGGTGTCCGACCCGCGGCAGGCGGACGGGCTGGGGAGCCGCACCGGACTGAAGGCTCAAGGCCGAGCACCTCGGTGCGGTGGGGCGAAAGCGAGCCGGCGGCCGCCGGGCCGGTCGAGCGGGAATCCGACGGGGCAGTACCGGCGCCGGCCGTGGTCACACCACCAGCAGGGCGGGCGGAGCGGGTCGAGCAGACCCCCGACGGGCCGTTCGGGGCGTTCGGCTTCCGCTTCCGTGGGGCGGAGGTGGCGCACCTTGCATCGCTGCGTCATCGGCTGGTCGTGTTCCTGTGGGACGCCAAGGCTGGGCGGCCGCACAAGTTCCGGGAGGCCGGCGACGTGTTGGCCGAATTGTACCCCGACGAAGAGGGGGCTGAGGCCCGGCTCAAGAATCTCATGCGCCACCTCGGTGTGGCACTCTTGGAGGCCGGGGTGCCGCTGCGGCCGGTGCAACGCGGTGGCAAGTGCTGGCTAGAGCCGGCTTCTTCCTGATCTTTCAGAATCTTCCGGAATCTTCCGGAATCTTCCCGCCGCCTCTACCTGGCATCTTCCGGGCGGTTGGTGTGATGACGGCACCCGAACCCCGAGGGTGCCATGACCGTCGAGATGCCTGACCCGTCAGCCGTCACGTTGCCGCCGGCCGACACGCTCCGCTGCCAGATCGCCGCCCACCTGCGGGCGGCCCACATCCTCCGCGGCCTGCTCCGCGTGTCGGAGTCGGTGGCCGACCGCTGCGGCCGACCGGCCCGACCGCCGGCCCCGGACGGGAAGGCGGTGCCGCGTGCCTAGGGTGCTGTTCCTCGTGCCGCCGACCTCCGCTTCCGCCGCCCCGCTGCGCAACCGCCGCCGGAGACTGCCGCCTGATCTGCTGCCGCTGGCCGAGGTGGCGGCCCAACTCGGGATCGGCCTAAGCACCGCCGAGCGGCTGAAGGCGGCCGGCAATATCGTCCCCCCGCCGGTGACGCTGGCCGGCTTGAAGTGGCGCCGCCGCGAACTGTTGGCCTGGCTCGCCCACCCCGGCCCGGATGGGCAACTGCTCACCGTGGCCGAGTTGCTGCCGGTCTGGCGCCAGCTCGCAGCCGACCGCGACCGTCGCCGCTAACGCCGCGAGCCGGCCCCCTGCCAGGGGCCGGCTCGCGGGGGCGGCACCGGCCGGCATGACCACCAGACCAACCACCACAGGACACCATGCACACTACCCGACCGGCCACGGGCCGGCAACTGACGCACGCACTTCCGCCGCCCGACACCGAACTCGGACCGCGGTACGTCCGGCCGGACGATGTGGCGGCCCCCGGCGACCCGCCGTACCAGCCGCCGGTCAGCACCTGCCGGTACGGCTTCGGGCAGGACGCGTTCGACGAGTCCGACCACCCGGCCGACAGGATCGGGGGTGGCCGGTGAGCGATCCCCCGTTCCCGACCCGTGGCCGCGAGGCCGCCGGGCTGTACCTGTCCCGCGGCTGGCAGCCGATCCGGCTGGACGGCCCGCGGGCCAAGGAGGTGACGCGGAAGGGGTGGCGGGACGAGCGGGTGTCCGCCGACGCCAACCTGGGCCAGTTCGACGGCACCAACGTCGGGCTACGACTCGGCCTGCCCGACGCCGGCCGGCTGGTCGATGCCGACCTCGACTGCCGCGAGGCCGTCGCCGCCGCCCCGTTCCTGCTGCCGGACACCGGGCTGGTCTCCGGCCGCCGGTCGAACCCCCGGTCCCACTACTGGTACCTCTGCCCGACGCCGCCGGCCAGGACCGAGAAGTTCAAGGACGAGGCCGGGGACATGCTGATCGAGTTGCGGTCGGGCGGCGAGATGACCGTCGTCCCGCCGTCCACCAACCCCGGCGATGAGGACAATGGCCACATCCCTGAGGCGGTCGAGTGGTGCCGGTTCGGGGAGCCGGCGGCGGTGCCGGCCGACGAGCTGCGGCGGGCCGTGGCCGCGGTCGCCGGGGCCGCCCTGTTGGCCCGGAACTGGCCGAGGAAGGGCCGGCACGACGCCGCCCTGGTGGTCGCCGGGGCGCTGCTCCGGTCGGGCTGGACACCCGACCGGGTGAAGGCGCTGCTGGAGGCGGTGTGCGCGGCAGCCCGCGACACCGAACTGGCCAACCGGCTGGCGTGCGTGGACGCCACCGCCGAGCGCCAGGCCGACCCGGGCGCGAGGGTGTCGGGCTGGCCCAAGCTGGCCGAGCTCTTCGGCGAGCCGGTGACGGCTCGCCTGGGGGACTGGCTGGTCCCGACCCCGAAGGGCGCGTTCGGTCAAGGCAAGCCCGGCGCGAGTGGCAGGGCGGCCCCGCCGACGGCCCCGCACGTCCCGCTGCCCCCGTACCGGCCGTTCCCGGTGGAGGTGATGCCCGGCCCGTGGGCCGACTTCTGTCGGGCGGGTGGGCGGGTGCTGAAGTGCGACTCCGGGTTCGTCGCCCTCCCAGCCCTGGCCGTGCTGGCCTCGGCCGTCGGCATGACCCGCCGCATCGACCTGGGCGGGGAGTGGACCGAGCCGGCCGTCTTCTGGTGCTGCGACGTGGGCGAGAGCGGCGGCCGCAAGTCGCCCGCCGCCGAGCTGTCCGCCCGGCTGGCGGTGGCCCGGCAGAAGAAGCTGCTGGCCGAGTACAAGGCGGCCGCAGACGCCCACCAGCAAGAGGCGGCTGACCGCCGGCGGCAGCGGCGGGAGGAGGGCGGCCGCAAGGGGGGCGGCAAGGACGACGACGACCCGCCCCCGCCCAAGCTGGCCCGGGTGGCGGTGTCGGACATCACCATCGAGAAGCTGAGCAGCCTCCTGGACGACAACCCGAGGGGCTTGCTCCTGTACCGGGACGAGTTGGCCGGCTGGCTCGGGTCGTTCGGCCGGTACAAGGGCAAGGGCGGGGGAACCGACGAGCCGAACTGGCTGAGCATCCACCGGGCCGACGCCGTCATCTACGACCGCAAGACGGGGGACAAGATCACCGTGTTCGTCCCCCACGCGGCCGTCAGCGTGTCCGGCACCATCCAGCCGGGCAAGCTCCGCCGGCTGCTCGGGCCGGAGCTGATGGAGTCCGGGTTCGCCGCCCGGGTGCTGTTCTGCTACCCGCCCCGCACCCCGAAGGAGTACGTCGAAGGGGGCATCGCTGCGACCGTCAAGGCGGCCGCCGAGCGGTCCCTGGCGGCCCTGTACGACCTGGCCCCGGGGGTGGACGCGGACGGCCTGCCGGCGCCGGTGCTGGTGCGGCTGTCGGCCCCGGCCCTGGCCCGGTGGAAGCGGTTCGTCGGGGAGTGGGGGCAGCGGCAGTTCGACACCGACGGCGACCTGGCGGCGGACCTGGCCAAGCTGGAGGGGTACGCCGCCCGGTTCGCCCTGCTGCACCACCTGGTCGAGGCCGGCCCGGGGGCCGACGCCGCCCCCGTCCGGGTGGCGAGCGTCGAGGCCGGCATCCGGCTGGTCGGGTGGGCGGCGTACGAGACGGCCCGCATCTACCACACGCTGCACGAGTCGGAGGAGGCGGCCGACCTGCGGCGGCTGGCCGAGCTCGCCCACCGGCTCGCCCGGCGGTCGGCGACGAACGACCGGCTGACGGCCCGCGACCTCCAGCGGGCCAACGGGGCCAAGTACCCGAACCAGCACGCTGCCACGGCCGCCCTGGACTCGCTGGCCGCGGCCGGGGTCGGGGAGTGGGGTCCGGAGCCGGTGGCGGACGGCCCCGGGCTGATCCGGTGCCGCCCGTTCGTCCTGCGTCCGTCAACCGACAAATCCGACAGAACCCCAGACGACGAGGCCGACGGGTTCGACTTCGACTTCGGGGGACCGCCCGACACAGCCCCCGACGGTCAGGCCCTGGCTCCCCAGGCGACGGGCGCGTCCCCTGCCGCTACCCATGACACGGCAGCGGGTTCAGACCCGAGCCGCGACGTCGCCCCGCGAGATTTGTCGGATTCGTCGGGCGTCGGGTACGAGTCCGGGGCCAGCACCGAGTCGGCCCGGGAGCCGGTCCTAGACGCCGTCGTCACACCCGACCCGGACGCGGGTTCCGTCGGGTCCACCGTCGTCACCGACCCGGCCGGGCTGGGGGCCGTCGAGGCCGCCGTGCGGGCGGCGGCGGTGATCGGGCTGGACACCGAGACGACCGGCCTCGACCCCCGCGCCGACCGGCTCCGGCTGCTGTCCCTGCACACCCCGGCCGGCACCTTCCTGGTGGACTGCTTCGCCGTCAACCCGGCCCCGCTGTTCGACGCCCTCGCCGCCGTCGAGATGGTCGGGCATAACCTGCTGTTCGACCTCGCCTTCCTGCACCGGCTCGGGTTCGTCCCCGGCCGGGCGTTCGACACCATGCTCGCCTCGCAGGTGCTCGACGCCGGCGACCGGGCCGCCCGGTACACCCTGAAGGACGTGGCCGCCCGGCACCTGAGTACTGAACTCGACAAGCAGGAGCAGAAGTCCGACTGGTCCGGGCCGCTCACCCCCGACCAGTTCCGGTACGCCGCCCTCGACGCGGCGGTGCCGGTGCGGCTGCGGGCTGCCCTGCAGCCCAAGGTCGCGGCCGCCGGGCTGACCGACACCCTCGCCCTCGAGCACCGGGCGCTGCCGGCCGTCCACTGGATGGGGGTGAGCGGGGTCGGGTTGAACAGGGCCGGGTGGGCGGCCCTAGCGGGTGAGGCGGAGGCCGAGCGGGGCCGGCTGGCGGCCGAGTTGGACGCCCTGTGCCCGGCCAGCCCCGACAGGACCGGGCCGGCGGAGCGGAACTGGAACAGCCCGGAGCAGGTCAAGCAGGCGCTCGCGGGCGTCGGCGTGGTGGTGACGTCCACCGCCGGCGAAGCGCTGGCCGGGGTGCCTCACCCGCTGGCGGAGTTGGTCCAGGAGTATCGGTCGGCGGCCAAGCGGGCCGGCACCTACGGCCGGGCCTGGCTGGAACACGTCGCGGCAGACGACCGGGTGTACCCGGACTGGCGGCAGCTCGGGGCCGGGGCGAGCGGCCGCATGTCGTGCGCGAAACCGAACCTCCAGCAGTTGCCCCGGGACGGGCGGTACCGGCGGCTGTTCGTGGCCCCGCCCGGCCGGGTGCTGGTGAAGGCCGACTACTCGCAGATCGAGTTGCGGCTGGCCGCCAAGATCGCCGGCGAGCCGGCCATGCTGGCGGCCTACCGCCGCGGTGAAGACCTGCACACCAACACGGCGCGGGCCATCCTCGGGGTGGAGCAGGTGACGAAGGCCGACCGGCAGCTCGCCAAGGCGGTGAACTTCGGCCTCCTGTACGGCATGGGGGCCAAAGCCTTCGCGGTGTACGCCCAGAGCAACTTCGGGGTGGCGCTGACCGAGTCGCAGGCGGCGGCCTACCGGCGGAAGTTCTTCGCCGCCTACCCCGGGCTGGCCGCCTGGCACCGGAGGGCCGGGGATGCACCCCGCGACACCCGCACCGCCGGCGGCCGGCGGCGGCTGGCCGTGGCCCGGTTCACCGAGCGGCTGAACACGCCGGTGCAAGGGACCGGGGCGGACGGGCTGAAGGCCGCCCTGGCGCTCCTGTGGGAGCGGCGGGCGGCCTGCCCCGGGGCGGTGCCGGTGCTGGCCGTGCACGACGAGGTCGTGGTCGAGGCCAACGCCGGCCGGGCCGAGGCGGCGAAAGCCTGGCTGGTAGCCGCCATGACCGACGGCATGGCCCCGCTGGCCGCCCCGGTGCCGGTCGAGGTAGAGGCCACGATCGCCCGCACCTGGGGAGGGGAGTGATGAGCGGACCGACGCCCAACCCCGGCCCAGCGGCCACGCCGCTGCTTACCGCCGACGCTTGCGCCGCCCGCCTGGGCGTGTCCCGCGGCCTCATCTACGCCGCCCTGGCGGCCGGCACCCTACCCGGCTACCGCCTCGGCCGGCCGGGCCGGCGGGGGTCCTGGCGGGTGGCCGCCCGAGACCTCGACGCCTGGGTGCACAGCCTTCGCACGGCCGCCCCGCCGCTGACCACGCCGACAGCCCCACCGGCCCGACCGGCCGGCGGGTTCAAGCACCTCCGGCTCTAGCGCCGCGGCCGCCGCCCGCCGGCGGAGGCGGCTCATCCGAGGGCCCGCCGCAGGTGGTCGTCGGCCTTGCCCAGGTGCGAGTACACGGTCGCCAGCATGGTGCCGTTGGCGTGCCCCATCAGCTCGGCCACCGTCAGGTGGTCCACCCCCGCCTCCAGCTTCCGCTCGGCGAACCCGTGCCGCAGCGCGTAGGCGAACTCCCCCACCCCCCGGGACCGCTTAAGCCGCTGGACCCGGCACTTGACCGCGTCCGCCGTCCACGGGTTGCCGTCCTCGTTCTCGAACACCCGGGCCGGGCCCGCCGCCAGCCGCCGCTCCACCACCGCCACCGCCCGGTCGGTCAGCCGGATCAGCCGCCACCGCCGCCGGCCCTTGGCCTCGGCCGGCGGCTGGGCGAACAGCCGCTTGGCCGGGGCGTAGTGCCGGGCCTCCAGCGCCCG
>JAYVUZ010000177.1:0-17132 GCA_043787415.1 Fimbriiglobus sp.
GGTCCGGCTGGACCCGCGCCAGCCGGACCGGCTCACGCCGGCCGCTCGCCAGGGCGGGTGGTCAGCTCGCCAGGACAACTGGTCAGCTCACCAGCAGGCTGTCGCACACCACGAAGCTGGCCCCGTGGCGGGGGCCGGCGTCCAGGTGCTGGATGCCCCGCAGGTACGTCAGGTCGTTGGCCAGCGCCGTGTCCCCGTGGCCCGACGCCAGGAACTCCATCACCCCCATCCGGGCCGTCACCCAGTCCGGGAAGTGGCCGCACACGGCGTAAGTCAGGTTGCTGGCCGTGCCCTTCGCCCGGGTGGCCGACACCTGGCTGGACCGCACCACCTTGGCCCCGAACAGGGTCTGCGGCACCCCGTCGGCGGCGATGCGGTTGGGCCGGAACAGGAACGCCCCCTTGCCGTCGGCCGCCGCCACCGCGTCCGACCGGCGGTTCATGAGGGCGGCGAACAGGGCTTTCCGCATCACCCAGGCGGTCGGCCCGTCCACGGCGTCCGGCAGCTTGGCTTCCATGAGCGCCACGTCCTCCGGCTCCAGCCGGTCGCCGTTGGCCCCGACCGTCCGGGCGGCGTGCTGGGTCACGTCGGCGTTAGCCATCAGGCCGAGGATTTGCAGCCCGCCGGTGCCCTCCAGCATGGCTTTGTCGGCCTTGAGTGCCGCCGCCCGGGCCATGTCGTACCGCACCAGCCCCTCGGCGCTCGGGCTGGCGAACCGCAGCAGCTCGTTGGTCAGCTTGACCAGCACGCCGAGCTTCTTGGCCTGGAGGTCGAGGCTGCCCGTGGACGGCGTGCTGTCGGTGATCGGGCTGCCCTCGCCGACCCAGAAGGCGGTGCTGGCCCCGGCCAGCTTGGGCAGTTGCACCCGGCCGTTGGGCGGCAGGGCGATCTCGCTGGCCCCGGCCGTGGCGAACGCCTCCAGCGACCGCTGGAGGTCGATCAGCTCGCCCAGCACCGGCAGGCCGACCAGGGTGCCGCCCTCGTCGCTCACCCCGGTGGACAGCGTCTTCTGGCTGAACCGGCCGGCCCGCCGGCCGATCCAGTCGGCCTCGTCCGGGTCGAACCGGCCGGCCTGGGCGGTCATCTTCTGGCGGAGTTCCAGTTGCACCCGCCGGCCGTGCGGCTCGAACGCCGGCAGGTGGGCACTCGCCAGCGGCACCAGGAACGACTGCCCGCCGTGGTGCGGCACGAACCCGTACCCGGCGTACAGGTCGGCGAGCTGCTTGTGGATGTGAATCTCCTCCTTGGCCTGGCTCGGGTCGGCGTACCCGAGGGCGTAGGCGGCGGCCCGCAGCACGCTGTACCCGGCGGAGTCTTGGCCGACCGGGCCGGCCGTCACCCACGGCACCCGCCGGGCCGGCGTGCGGCCGGCCTTCTCCACCGCCGCGGTGGCCTGCTCCTCAATGAACCCCACCAGCTCGTCGCGGGTGGCAAAGGCGTCGGTCGCGGTCGTCGTCATGGGAAACCTCAGTTGGGGAAACCGACTCACTCCGAATGCACCACCTCGTCCCGCCGCACCAGCCGCGTCAGCACGTCGCCGGACGCCGGCACCCACTTGCCGCCGCGGTCGTCCGGCACCCGGCTCAGCCACCGCCGCAGGGTGGCGTCCTGCACCAGCCCCTTTTGCAGGGCCACCGTCAGCGCCCCGGGGTTCTCCGGGATGGGCACGGCCGAGTACTCCAGCAGCTCCCACTGCTTGACCAGCAGCCCGCCGCCCGGCCGGCGGTCGGCCTGGCGGGGGATGAACCCGATCGACCAGCCCCGTAGCACGCCCAGCTCGTACAGCCGGAACACGTCCTCGGCGAAGCTCACCCCGCGGGCGAAGGTGGTTTGCGCCACCACCCGGTGCGGCTGCACGTCCAGCCAGTCGCACCGGCCGATGGGCGGCACGGTGGTGCGGCTGTGCGCCCACAGCACCACCGGGTTGTCGATCAGGTACGCCTCGGCGTTGGTCAGCCCGGTCGGCACCACCACGTCGCCGGCCCGGTCCGGCTGGCCGGTGGTGATGACACTGCGGACGGTCATGCTCCCGCCGTCGGCGTACAGCGTCGAAGCGCGGGGGTCGGTGCGGGTGGTGGTCATAGTGACTCGTAGGGCACGGTTCACCGTGCCGTCAGGGGGTGGGCGGGAGACGGCACGGTGAACCGTGCCCTACAGCGGCGGCAACCCACGGGCGGCGCGAATCTCGGCCACCGTCCGCAGGCCCAGGCGGGCGTCCAGCTCGTCGTCCTTGCGGCGGTCGTCGGCGACGCGGGGCGAGCAGTCGGGGAACCGCACCCGCACGTCCGGGCCGAACCGCCGGCCCAGGTCGCGGGTGAGCACCTGGGCGATAGGTTCCAGCTTGGGCTGGACGGTGCCCTCGCAGAACACCACCCGCGCCCCCTGCCAGATGTCGCTGCCCAGGCCGGCGTTCTCGATCAGCCCGGTCATCGGCAGCGGCACCCGGAAGCAGGCCAGGATTTCGTCCCGCGTCATGCGGGCCGAGTTGACGAAGTCCATCTCGGCCGGCGTCAGCGTCCACGGCGACGCGCTGAGGCCCTGTTCCAGCACCAGCGGGCGGTGCCAGTTGGCCCGGCCGGCGAACTTGCCTTCCAGCCGCTCCTCCAGCCGCCGCACCGTCTGCTCGCTGAGCGTCTGGTCGGTGCGGAGGACCACCCCCGGCCGCGGGCCGGCCTGGAACGTCTGGTAGCGGCTCTTCAGCAGTTCGGTGTGGGCGTCCACGGTCAGGGCGTTGGCCTGGAGCGGCGACAGCCCCCGCAGCGGGTCGAGCGGGTTCGGGTACTTCAGGTGAACGATCTCGTCCGGGGCAAACCGCTCGGCCGGGCTGCCAGGCACGGCCACCTCGTACCCGGCGACGTACCGCCGGGCGTCCGGCAGCACCCGCACCCACGGCGTCGGGATGACCCACAGCTCGGCCGGCTCGCCCGCGTCGTCGGCGGCGACGTACCAGAAGGCGTTGCCGGTCAGCTCCAGGTAGACCGTCGTCAGGTACCACAGCTCCCAGCGGGTGAGCCACGGGTTGGGCGTGTCCAGCAGCCGGCAGAACGGGTGGGTGTGCGGCAACACCTGCTGCTGGTGGTCGGCCTGGCCGGTGTTCCGCACCACCAGCGGCACCTGCTTGGCCACCTCCTGGGCCACCGCCGTCACGGCCGCGTACACCCACGACGTGTTGTGGCGGAGCTGCTCGGTCGGGTCGTCCCGCCACCAGCCGGCGGGCGGGGCGAACGGCGGGGCGTAGGTCGGGCGGCCGGTGCTAGTCGGCCGGGCTTTCTCGCGGGCGAACAGGCGGCGGAGCATGGCGGGCACCAGTGGGGGGTCAGGGGGTTCAGGCCGCGGCGGCGTCGGCCGGCGGCACCTTGCGGTAGCCGAGTGCCCGCAGCACCCGCAGCACCTCCCGCCAGCTCGGGTAGCGGCGGTTGGCCCGCCGCTGGTACCGCTCCATCGCCTTCAGGAACTCCCACTCGTCCCCGCCGGCCGGGATGTCGGCCCCGGGGAAGTTCTCCGTGCCGGTCGAGGTGGAGGACGGGGAACGTGACACGGCGGAACTCCCGACCCGGACTCGAATAGTGTCATCTTGTACACCCAAGGGTATAAACCCCGCGCGGCGGAAGTCAAGAAAAACGGGTCGAAGCGGCTACACTGACGGCACCGCCCCGGAGGCCGACCCATGCTCGCCCTGCTGCTCGCGCTGGCCGCGGCCGACCCGCCGCGGTACGAGGAGCGGGCCGACCACGACCCCCAGGGCACCGGCGTCTTCTACCTCGGCCGGGAGATCGCCCCGGTCATGGGCTACCAGGCCGCCGGCTGGCTCGACCGGCCGGAGCGGGAGAAGGAGGAAGACCCGGCCAAGCTGCTGGCCGCCCTCGACCTGAAGCCGGGCATGGTGGTGGCCGACGTGGGGGCCGGCACCGGCTACCACAGCTTCCGCATGGCGAAGGTGGTGGGCGACACGGGCCGGGTGCTGGCCGTGGACGTGCAGCCGGAGATGCTGAAACTGGTCGCGGCCCGGGCCAAGCGGGACAAGGTGGCCAACGTGCAAGCAGTGAAAGGCGAGGAGGCCGACCCGAAACTGCCCGCCGGCGGCGTGGACCTGGTGCTGATGGTGGACGTGTACCACGAGTTCGGCCGGCCCTACGAGATGGGCGACAAGCTGGTGGCGGCCCTGAAGCCGGGCGGCCGGCTGGCGTTCGTCGAGTACCGGGCCGAAGACCCAACGGTTCCCATCAAAGCCGTCCACAAGATGAGCGAGCGACAGGTCATCCGGGAGATGGCCGAGTTCCCGGCGGTGCGGCACACCCGCACCGTCGCGACGCTGCCCTGGCAGCACGTCATCCTGTTCACCAAAGCCGACAAGTGACCGGGCCGTTCCCGCCGGCCGTCATCGACACCCCGCGGCTGGTGCTGCGGGCGGCCGGCCCGGTGTACGCCGCCGCCCTGGCCGGCTTATTGGCCGACTCCCGCGGCGACCTGGCCGTGTGGCTGGACTGGGAGCCGAAGCAGCGGACGGTCGCCGAACTAGAAGACTGGGGCCGCCGGGCCGATGCCGCCTGGGGCGAGCGGCGGGCGTTCGAGTGGTGGGCCTTCGACCGGGCCGAGCGGCTGGTGGCCGGGGTGGGCCTGCACACCTGGGACTGGGCCGTGCCGCGGGCCGACCTCGGCTACTGGGGCCGCACCCCGGACCTCGGCTGCGGCCTGGTAACGGAGGCCGTGCGGGCCGTCTGCGACGTGGCCTTCGCGGCACTCGGGGTGAAGCGGCTGCAAGCCTTTTGCGACGCCCGCAACCTGCCGTCGTGTTGCCTCGCGGAGCGGTGCGGGTTCCTGCGAGAAGGCTTGCTCCAGCAGTACGAGCGCGACCCCCGCGGCGAACTGTGTGACCAGGTGCTGTACGCCAAGTTCCCTCGTGGTGAGTCGATCCCAGGCGAGCGGCCGGCGTGAGCCGGTCCGGGCTGGGGGATGGAGTGGCGAACGCGCCGTACCCCCAGCCCGGACCGGCTCACGCCGGCCGCTCGCCTAAACTGCCCTCATGTCCCGCGCCGTACTGCTGGTCCTTGCCGCACCGCTGCTGCTGGCCCCGATCCCGCCGCGGCCGACCCACGCCGCCGGACTGCACAACGTCTTCCGCCTCTCGAACCGCCTGTACAGCGGCAGCCAGCCGGAGGGCGACGCCGGGTTCGCCTCACTACGACGGCTCGGGGTGCGGACGGTCATAAGCGTGGACGGCGCCACCCCGGACGTGGAACTGGCCAAACGGTTCGGGCTGCGTTACGTCCACCTGCCGGTGGGATACGACGGCGTGCCGCGGGACAAGGCTATCGCGGCGGCGAAGGCGGTGCGGGATCTGCCGGGGCCGGCGTACCTGCACTGCCACCACGGCAAGCACCGCGGCCCGGCGGTGGCGGCGTGCGTGCTGCTGGCCGACGGGGCGTCGCCGGCCGCGGCGGCCGAGGTGCTGCGGCTGGCCGGCACCGACCCGAAGTACGCCGGCCTCGTCGGCGTGCCCCGGACTTTCACCCCGCCGACCGCCGCCGAGTGGGCCACACCCGCCGACTTCCCGCCGGTGTCCGAGGTGCCGACCCTGGCCAAGCTGATGGTGGGCGTGGACGAGCGCTGGGACCGGCTGAAGGCGACGCCCTCGGCCGGCGACGCGGTGCAGCTCGCCGAGTTGTACCGGGAGGCGGCCCGCCTGCCGCGGGCGGCGGGGTTCGTCGGGCTGCTTAAAGAAGCGGAGGGGAACGCCGAGTCGCTGGCCAAGTCGCCCGACGACAACGGGCTGCTGGCTGTCGGGCAGAAGCTGTGTGGCCGGTGCCACGCCAAGCACCGGGACTAGTTCACCCGAGCACGCCGCGCGCGGGGCGTGCTCGGAAGCGCGGTCACTCGAACCGCTTGTTCTGCGCGTCCAGCCACTTCCGCACCGGGGTGCCGTCGCCGGCGGCGGCCACCGCCCGGCCGTACACCTCCTTCGCCCGGCCGGCGTCGCCGGCGAACAGCAGGCTGTCGGCCAGCATCGCCAGCGCGTCCGGGTTGTCCGGCCCGTCGATGCTCAGCAGCCCCTCGGCCGCCCGCACCGCCAGCTCGGGGTGCTTGCGGTCGGGGTTCAGCTTCGGGCTGGACCAGGCGGCCCGCACGTCCACCAGGTGGTGCCCGTCCGTGCCGGCGACCAGCTTCGGCAGCAACTCTTCCGTCAGTTGCTTCGCCGCATCGAACCGGCCGGCGGCGATCAGGACGCCCAGCTTGGACACCTTGTATGGCGGGCGGGTGACGGCCGACGGGTGGGCGGCCTCGAACTGGGCCAGCTCGTCCAGCCCCTTCTCGGGCCGGCGGGCGGCCCGGGTCAGGGCGGCCTCGGCGTCGTCGGCCAGCGCCTCCACCTCGGCCGCCGACGCCCGCCCGGCCCAGGTGCCGGCCAGCACCCGGTCCAGCACCTCGGCCACCAGCAGGGGGCTACCGACGTAGGCCACCTTGCCGTCCGTGCCGACGACCACGGCCGTCGGATACGGGGGGAAGCCGAAGTCCTCCAGCGTCTCCCGGCTGATGGCCGCGTACCGGACGGCGTGGCGGTCGGCGTGGTTGCCCCCGAGCACCTTGAGGATGGTCGCCGGCGGGTTCTTGGCGTCTGGCACCGTCACCCCGATGATTGTGGCCCGGCCGGCGAACTCGTCGGCCACCTGTTGCAGGTGCGGGAAGGCCTGCAGGCACGGCTGGCACCACGTCGCCCAGAAGTCGAGGACGTACACCTGGCCCGGCTCGAAGCGGGCGACGGGTTCGCCGTGGAACCACTCCGTGAACTTGACGGACGGGGCCGACCGGCCGACCTTGGCGGCGGCCTCGTCGGCCGGGGCGGTGGCCGACGGCGGTGGGGCTTTGCCACAGCCGGCGAGGACGAGCAGGGCGAGGGGGAGGAGGCGTCGCATGGAGGGGATTGTACGACGGGCTTTGGTAGGGTGGTGCCGAGTCTGCGAGGCCCACCGTGCGGGACCGGGCGCCCGGCGGCGGGCCTCGCAGACTCGGCACCACCCTACCAAACACGGTTACTTCTTGGCCAGCCGGTCGAGGGCGGCTCGGGCGGGCTTGGCCCACGGGTCTTCCGGAGAGCCGGCCAGCCGCTCCAGCATCCCCACCGCCCGTGCGCTGCCGATCCGCTCTAGCAACAATATGGCTTGGCCAACCTCCCGAGCCTTCGAGTCTATCTGAATGGATGTGTTAACCGTCGGTAGAGTTACCGACCGGCGGCCGTTGTCGTCCGTCTTGATCTCGACGTGGACTATATCATCGCGGAACGACACGAGCGTGTCGGCCGGGAAAGGGGCTGGTTGCCCGTTGGCAAGCGTGGTGTACTGTGCAGCCAAAATCTTGAACACTTCCAGGCGTGGCGGCCCGTCCAGCAACTCAGTCGCCAGCTTGCGGAGGCGGGCGTACACCGACGGCACCGACAGCGTCGCCCGCAGACCGCGGCGGGCGACGGCCGGCGGCCAGGCGTCGTCTCTCGGCGTGGCGTCGCCGGCCTTGTCTAGCACCGCCCGTCGGCGGGCGGCCGCTGCCTTCAGGCCGGCCGGGTCGCCCACCCCGATGTCGGCCAGCCAGCTCGTCACCTGCGCCGGGTCGGGAAACAAGCCCAGCAGTTGTTCGTCCAAATAGTCGACCGCCCGCTCCGGGTCGTCGAGCATAGCGAAGACGGCTTCCACGACCGACGCCGGGTGGTTGTACCAAATCTGGTCGAACACCTTCGTAGACTTTTTTGGCAGGTCCGCCAGCCGGTCCGGTTTCGGGGGTGCCGGCTTGGCCGGCGGGTTGGCACGGCCGGTCATTACCCCCACCCCACCGGTCACCAGCCCGCCGGCCAGCAGCACACCGGCCGCCACTCGTCGCAGCTTGTCGAGCAGTAACATGCTCAGCACCCTCCGGGAAAGTGTCACCGCCGCCGCGCTCGCCAGCCCGGCCGGCACCGCCGCCGTGCCGTGACTCGCCAGCCAGCCACTCAACGCCGCCACCGACACCACCACGCCCCGCCTCTTCAGCCGGTCGGCCAGCCGCTGCCGGCCGCGGGCCAACCGACTGGCCAGCGTGCCGACCGGCACCCCGAGGTCGGACGCCGCCTGCTTCAACGACCGCCCCTCCACCTCGCACAGCAGCACCGCCGCCCGCATCCCCGCCGGCAGCGCCAGCAGTTCGGCGTCGATCAGCCCGGCCAGCTCGGGGTCGGCCGACGGTCGCGTGTCCGGCAGGTCGGGAAGGGGGGACCACCGCCGGCGGCGGCTCCGGGCGTGCCGGGCCGTCCGCACCGCCACCCCGTACAGGAACGGCCCCGCCCCGCCGTCGCGGACCACATGCCGCCGCCGCAGGAACACCAGCCAGACGGCCTGGGCGGCGTCGTCGGCGTCCGGCCCGGGGCCGAGCAGCCGCCGGCACACGCCGGCCACCATCGGCCCGTGCTGCCGCACCAGGTCGGCGTCGTCCGCCGGCCGCAGCCGGGCCACCAGCCCCGCCACCGCTCGCACGCTCATCGTCCCTCCCCTGTGCTTTGCCGCCGGCGGCCGGGATTATCCCGCTAAATTGTCCGCATGACCACCGTCCGCCGGTTCCTGGTGTTCCAGGCGTTCGCCGTCTGGCAGGGCGGGTTCCTGTTCTACGCCGCCGTGGTGGTGCCGGTCGCCACCGACGTGCTCGGGTCGCCGGCCCTGCAAGGGGACATCACCCGGCCCGTGTCCAACTGGCTGACCCTGCTCGGCGTCGTCTGGGCGCCACTCTATCTGTGGGACGTGCTGGCCGACCCGGCCTGCGACCGCCGCCGCGTCCGCTGGGCCGGGTGGGTGCTGGCCGTCGAACTCCTCGTGCTACTAGCTCTACTGCACCTGCGGCTGGATGCGCTGTACGACGCCGACGGCAACCGGCCGGACCGCGTCACCTTCCGCAGGTGGCACGCCGTCTACCTGTGGGCGTGGACGGCCGAGTGGCTGGTCGGGCTGCTGCTGGCGTGGCTGGCGGTGCGGGCGTGGGCGTACAATGGCCGCCCCGCCGAGGACGCCCGATGACTGCCCGCTCTGCCGTGCCCGTCGCCGACACCTGGGACTTGAGCCGCCTGTTCCCGGACGACGCCGCCTGGGAGGCCGCCTTCGCCGCCTGGCAGGGCACGTTCGCCGGCTACGCCGCCCACAAGGGCACGCTCGGTGACAGCCCGCTGTCACTGAAGGCGGCGGTCGAGTTCGACCTGGCGGTGGAGCGGGCCGGCGACCGGCTCGGGACGTATGCCTTCCTGCGGTTCACCGAGGACGTGGGCGAGTCGGCGTATCAGGGCATGAAAGGCCGGTACACCGGGGCGGCGACGAAGGCCGCCGAGCTGAGCAGCTACCTGCGGCCGGAGCTGATGGCCGTGCCGGACGACGTGATGAGTCGGTTCCTGGCCGACCCGCTGCTGGCCGACCACAAGCTGAGCCTGGAGCGGCTGCGGCGGTACAAGCCGCACACCCTGGGCGGCCCAGAGGAGCGAGTGCTGGCCATGCAGGCCGAGGTGGCCGGCACCGCCCGCACCGTGTTCGACCAGCTCCTCGACGCCGACCTCACCTTCGGCGACATCGAGATCACCCCCGGCAAACCCCAGCCGCTGACGCACGGCAGCTACGCCGTCGCGCTGGAGAGTCCGGACCGGGCCGTGCGTAAGCAAGCGTTCCACCAGTACTACGCCGGCTTCCAGGCCCATGCGAACACGCTGGCCGCGACGCTCGGCGGCAGCATCAAGCAGGACGTGTATAACGCCCGGGTGCGGAACTACAGCAGTGCGCAGGCACACGCCATGTTCCCGGACAACGTACCCGAGACGGTCTACGACAACCTGACACAAGCGGTGCGGGCCAACCTGCCGGTGGTTCACAAGTACTACGACCTCCGCAAGCGGGCGATGGGGCTGGACGCGATTCATTTCTATGACGTGTACACGCCGATCCTGAGCGACGTGCAGAAGCGGACCCCGTGGGGCGACGCGGTGGAGCTGTGCATCGAGGCGCTGAAGCCGCTCGGCCCGGCGTACATCGACGCGCTGGCTACCGGGCTTCGGGGCCGGTGGTGCGACCGCTACGAGAACAAGGGCAAGCACAGTGGGGCGTTCAGCAGCGGGTGCCACGACAGCGACCCGTACATCCTGATGAACTACAAGGAAGAAGTGTTCGACCACGTGTTCACGCTGGCGCACGAAGCCGGGCACAGTCTGCACTCGCACCTGTCGCACGCCCACCAGCCGTACCAGTATTCTAGCTACACCATCTTCGTCGCCGAGGTGGCCAGCACGTTCAACGAGCAGTTGTTACTCCGACACCTGCTGAAACACGTCACCGACAAACGGGAGCGGGCGGCACTCATCAACCGCGAGGTCGATGACATGCGCAAGACGCTGGTGCGGCAGACCATGTTCGCCGAGTTCGAGGCGGTCACGCACCGCCTCGCCGAAGCGAACGAGCCGCTCACCCCGGATCGCCTCCGCACCGAGTACCGGGCACTGCTGGAGGCGTTCTTCGGGGCGGGGTTCGTGCTGGACGCCGAGCTGAGCCTGGAGTGCCTCCGCATCCCGCACTTCTACCGGGCGTTCTACGTGTACAAGTATGCCACCGGCCTGGCCGCCGCGGTCGCGCTGGCCGACCGAGTGAGTACCGGCGGGGCGAGCGAGTTGGGCGACTACCTGGGGTTCTTGAAGGGCGGCAGCTCGAAAGACCCGCTGGACCTGCTCCGCGGGGCAGGTGTGGACATGGCGTCGCCGGAGCCGGTGGCGGCGGCGCTGCGACGGTTCGGGACTTTGGTGGACGAGTTGGCAACGCTGGTGTGAGTGGCCCGACGGATCGCAGCCCGAAGCGTTAGCGAGGTCACGCGATCCGCCCGGACAGGGAATCCTTCCTGGCTAGCGCTTCGGGCTGCGATCCGGGGCGGCTGCGTACTTCGCCGCCTCCTTCGCCACGAACTCCTTGACCGCGTCCGACGCCCCGAGTCGGCCGGCGGTGGCCACCGCCCGGTCGCCGGCCGCCTTCGCCGCAGGCAAATCGCCGGCCGTCTGGTGCGCCTGGACCAGCAGCAACAGGAGCCGCCAGTTGTCCGGGTCGAGGGCGAACGCCGCCTCGGCCAGCTTGACACCGTCGGTGGCCAGCGGCTCGGCCCGGACATCGCCGGCCGCCTTGTACGCGACCGCCAGCCGGACCGTCGCCCCGGGGTCGTCGGCCCCGAGCATGGTTCGTTCCGCTTCGGCCGCTTTCACCGCCACGGCCCGCAGTTTGGGGTCGGCGGCCGGGTCGGCGAGCGCGGCCCGCACCTGCCCCAGCGTGGCCGACTCGTCCCGCCGCACCGCCCCGGCGATCAGCCCCTCGGCCCGCGTCACCGCCTCGTCGGTCCGGCCGGCCTTCGCCAGCAGCTTGAGCCGGCCGCCGGTCAGGTACGGGTCGGCGGCCAGCAGCGGGTTCTTGGCGGCGAACGTCTCCAGCCGCGGCAGTAGGGCTGTCGGGTCGGCATCGTCCGGCTTCATCGCCTTGTCCAGCGCCTCCGCTTCCGCTTCGGCCTCGGCCAGCGGGGGGCCGTCCCGGGCCGGCTCCCAGGTGCCGGCCAGCACCGCCGGCAGCACCGCCGACAGGCTCGCCGGCTGGCCGATGAACGCCAGCCGGCCGGCCTTCCCCACCACGAAGCAGGTGGGGATGCCGGCCTGCCCGGCGGCCGTCATCCAGGCCGCCTTGGTGGCGTCGGTGTCGGCCAGGGCCAGCGGGTAGCCGAGCTTCGCCCCCTTCCGCTCGGCGTACCGCTGCACGGCCGCCGGGGTGTTGCCGCGGACGTCCTTCGTGGTGTGGCCGACGACCGTCAGCCCTTGCGGCCCGTACTCCTTTTGGAAGCCGGCCAGGTACGGGGCATAGGTCAGGCAGCTCGGGCACCAGGTGGCCCAGAACTCGACCACGTACACCCGGCCCGGCTCGAACCGGGCGACGGCCGGGCCGTTGAACCAGCGGTCGGCGGCCAGCGGCGGGGCCGGGTCGCCCACCTTGAGCGTCGGCTCGGCGGCCGGGCCGAGGGCGGCGGCGAGGAGCAGGAAGGTCATAGGTTGGCCCGTGGGTATGTCGGGGTGTTGTATTCCGGCCAGCCCGGAGGCTTCGCACATGGTCCGGCTGCGTCACCTGGAGCGGAAGGGCCAACAACTGGCCTCGGTGCCGGTGTTCCTGCTGCGGCTCGGCCGCAACTTCCTGGCCGCCGCCGCCTTCGTGGCCGCGTCCTTGCTCATGGGCACCGTCGGCTACCACTACCTCGGCGGGGTGGGCTGGCTGGACGGCCTGCTCAACGCGGCCATGATCCTGACCGGCATGGGGCCGGTGGACCGCATGGAGACGGCGGCCGGCAAGCTGTTCGCCACCTTCTACGCCCTGTACAGCGGGCTGGCCTTCCTGCTCGTGTCGGCCACCATCCTGGCCCCGGTGTACCACCGGCTCGTCCACCACTTCCACCTCGAAAGCGAGGACGACCGCGGGGTATGATGGGTCGTCCCGTGGGAGTGCCCGATGAGCGCCAGCGTCCTGCCGCCGGTCGAACTGCTGTATCCCGAATCCGACGGTGCCCCGTTGGGCGAGAACACCGACCAGCTCGACTGCATCGTCACCCTGTACAACGGGTTCGACGCCCTGTTCGCCGACCGCCCGGACGTGGTGGTGGCCGCCGACCTGTTCTGGTACCCGGTGCAGGGCCGACCGGCGGTCGTGCAGGCCCCGGACGTGATGGTGATCTTCGGCCGGCCGAAGGGCCGCCGCCGCAGCTACCAGCAGTGGCGGGAGGACGGGGTCGCCCCGCAGGTGGCCGTCGAAGTCCGGTCGCCGTCCAACACCGACGAACACCTGGACGAAAAGCTCCAGTTCTACGACCGCCACGGGGTGAGCGAGTACTACCTGTACGACCCGGCCGACGACTCGCTGGCGGCGTGGCGGCGGGCTCGTGGCGGGCTGCTGGCGGTGCCCATCGTTGGCCCGGTGTCCAGCCCGCTGCTCGGCGTGACGTTCGAGACGGTCGACGGGCTGGTGCCGCGAGTGGTCGGCCCGGACGGGGTGCCGTTTCGCCCGTTCCGCGAGGTGCGGGCGGAGGCCGTTGCCGCCCAGGCGGAGGCCCGCCGGGAGCGGCAGGCGGCCGACGCCGCGCGGCAGCAGGCCGACGCCCTGGCGGCCAAGCTCCGTGCCCTCGGCCACGATCCGGACGCCTGATGCGAACCCTGGCCATCGGCGACCTGCACGGCTGCACCGCCCAGCTCGACGCCCTGCTGACGGCCGTCGCCCCCACGGCCGCCGACCTGCTGGTGTTCCTCGGCGACTACGTGGACCGCGGGCCGGACAGCCGCGGCGCCCTCGACAGGCTGATCGCCCTGCAACACACCCACCGGGCGGTGTGCCTGCGGGGCAACCACGAGCTGATGATGGTCCGCGGCCGGGACGACGCCGGCGAGCGCAAAATGTGGCTACAAGTGGGCGGGGCCGACACCCTGGCGTCCTACGGGTCGGGCGGACGGCTGGGCAAGCTGACGGCCGTGCCGGAGGCCCACTGGCAGTTTCTCGAACACGACTGCGTCAACTGGTTCGAGACGACCGATGCGGTGTTCGTCCACGCCGGGCTGACCCCCGGGGCGACGATGGACGAGCAGACCGAGCAGTTCCTGTTCTGGGAGTTCTTCAACCCGGCCTTCCCGCCAGCACACCCCGGGGGCAAGCGGGTGGTGTGCGGGCACACGGCCCAGAAGTCCGGCGTGCCGCTGGTGGCCGGGGCCGCCGTGTGCATCGACACCCGGGCCTACGCCGGCGGCCCGCTGACGTGCCTGGACGTGGCGGCCGGCACCTACTGGCAGGCCGACCTGCTCGGCCGGGTGACGACGGCCGCTTTGCCGCCGGCCGGCAGCGGGGTATAACGGTTTGACCACATTCGTGTCCCCTGCACACCGGAGCGCAACCGTGGCCAACTTCCAGACCGCCCCGGACGCCGTGCTGAAGACCATCCCGGCCGGCCTGCCGGCCGACATCCAGTCGGTGCTCAAGCGTCCCGGCACCTACGCCCTCGACCTGACCGGCGGACTGAAGCTGCCCAAAGGCAACGACATCTGGAAGGGGCAGCAGGCACGGCTGATCGCCGTTTGGGGCGGGGCCGACGGGGCGCGGCTGGACGTTGTGCCGCTGGCCCCGGTGGTGCGGGTGGACCCGCTCACACCGGCCAGCCCGCCGCCGCCCGGCAACGTGTATGTGTACCTGGTGCAGTTCCTGACCGACGACTTTAACGGCCAGTGCTTCGGCGGCACCACCCTGGAGGGCCGGCTGTCGGCCGACTCGCCCCGGTGGGGCAAGAAGGGCACCAAGTTCACCGAGTCACTAGCCGTCACCTTCCTGGCCGAGGAGCCGGCCGCCGGCGGGCTGACCCGGATGCCGGCCGGCGGCGGGGAGCCGTTCCTGGACGCCCTAATCGACGAGTGCGTGCGGCAGGGGATGACGGTGCCCGACCAGATCGCCTACACCCTGGCCACGGCCCAGCACGAGGGCGGGCTGGGCGACCCGGTACGGGAGAACTGGGGCGCCCCGCGACCGCACACCGAAGCGGGAGACGAGGCTTGGCGGCGGTCGGCCCTGAGCAGCCACCGCCACCACTACTACCCGTACTACGGCCGCGGGTACGTCCAGCTCACCCTCCGGGGGAACTACGAGCGGCACGGCCGGCGGCTCGGGCTGCCGCTGCTGGGCGACCCTGACCTGGCCCTCCACCGGGACGTGGCCATCAACGTCCTGGTGAACGGCATGATCCATGGGTTCGGCGGGGCCGGTGGGGTGGGCCGGTACATCGACGGCCGCAACCCGCCGGACTTCGTCAACGCCCGGCAGGTGGTGAATGGGCTGGACGCCGCCCAGCACATCGCCGGCCTGGTGCCGCCTCACCAGGCGCGGGTGCGGCGGCGGCTGGCCGCCCGCCGCGGCCAGGCCCCGCCGGCCGGCGACGCGCCGGCCCCGCCGATCAGAACTTCACCCCGAAGGTAGCGAAGTACGTCAGGTCGTTCCGCTTGCTGTTGCGGCCGGGGCTGCTGTCGTAGCGGTCCTGCACCCCGAACCGCACGATCATGTTGGTCTTCGGGTCCAGCACGTACTCGTAGGCGGCCCGGGCGCGGACCCGGAACTGGGTGAAGTCGTCCACCCGCGGGTAGTAGTCCACCACGCTCAGGAACGACGAGCGGTCGTTCCACGCCCAGCGGAAGTCGTTGCCGAACACGAACTCCGGCACCCACCGGTCGCGGGTCCGCTCGGGCACCTGCGTGGTCCGCGGCTTGCCGGTGGCCGGGTCGAACACCGGCAGCCCGGTGAGCGGGTCGGTCACGACCTGGGTGACGGTGGACGTGCTGCCCAGCTCCCGCACCGCCCCGGCCCCGGCCCGCAGCTTGAACGTCAGGTCGTTGGTGTCCACCACCGTGTACCCGACGCCGGCGTACACGGCCACCCGGAAGCGGTAGTCCCGCAGCCCGTCGTATTCGAGCAGGGTGGAGGTGAACGCCGACCACGGCGAGCCGGCGAACAGGAACTCGTCCCGGGCGTTGCTCAGCACCTGGTGGACGGTCACCTTGCCGCTGTCGTTGGTGTAGGTGTAGAGCAGGTCGCCGGTCAGAATGTTAAACGCCGACTGCCGCTTGACGTGGCCGCTCGACCGGAAGTTGAACAATTCGGTGTTGCCGCTGGCACCGTTCAGCCCGGCGTCGATGCTGCCGCTCCACAGCGGTGGCGGGGGCGGCGGGGGTAGGGGCAGCGGCTCGCCGGTGAGCAGGTCGGTGGGCGGCTCGGCGGCGGCCGGCGGCCGGGCCAGGATGGCCGGCGGCGGGCCGGTGAACACCTGGGTGGGGGTGAACGGCGGGACGTTGTGCGACCCGAGGAAGGCCCCGCCCTGGACGGACGGCCCCTGGGCCGGGGCGGCCGCGGCGGTCAGCAGGACTGCCCACATCGTCAGACGCCCGCGCATGTCGCCGGCCGCTCCGGGGTTGGGTGGGCGGCGGGCATACCCGCAACCTGCGCGGCCGACAAGCGGGAGTGTCAGAGGTGTTCGAGGCAGTTCCGCATGTCGTCGGCAGTCGATGTCCGTGCCAGGATTTCGAGCAACTCGACCAGCTCGCCGATGCTGTACTTGTCGTGCCGGGTCCAGGCGATGCCGGCGTGCGGAACGCCCTGGCGATGGAGACCTTGGAAGTCGGTGTCGAACGTCACCGTCACGCGACCGTCGGCGGTCGCGTAGGCGAGCTGGGCCGGGTCGTCGGCCGCGTCCAGCCCGGCCTCCCGGGCCAGCACCACGTCTAGCCCCCGGCGCCGCAGCCCGTCGGCCACGGCGTCCCACATGTTGTGGTCGAAGTAGTAACGGAGGGGGTCAGCCACCGCCGGCCCGTCGCAGCCGGTCCCGCAGGGCCGGGTCTTTGGCCAGGGCGTCACGGACCCGCGACGGCTGGGATTGCCCGTACTCGTCCATCAGCCGCTCGGCCTCCCGCACGGCGGCGATCTCATCCGGGTGGTCGTAGGCGTAGGCCAAGGCGTCGTACACGTCCGGCACACTGACCCCTTGCCAGACGGCGGCGATCTCGGCCGGGGCCTTGCCGAGTTCGTGCTGGTACAGCACGTCCAGCACCCGGATGCGGGTGCCGGCGATGCACGCCTTGCCGCCACACACGCCCGGCGTTTTGGTGACGTGTTCCTTACTCACCCCCACCGGGGTCGGACTGGTCGCGGTCGTCATGGGCAATCCTCCGCCGGCATTCTACCACGCCCCGGCGCGGAACTTGAGGTCCGCCACCGTCACCCCGGGCAGCGCCTGCCGCAGGGCGGCCAGTAATGGCCGCTTGCGGAACTGGGCCAACTCCTGCATCAGCACGCCGGTGCGGACCTCCACCTCCAGCACGCCGCGGCGGAACCCCCCCAGCCGGGTGTCGGCCGCGTCTGGGCCGGCCACCTCGGCCCACGCCTGCTCCAGCCGCACCCGCTCCGACCGCCGGCCCCAGCCGCGGGCGGCGAACAGCTTGGCTACCACGTCCGCCAGGTTCTCCGGCGGGCCGTTGCTGTCGCGCATGATAACTCCGGGCGAGCGGCCGGCGTGAGCCGGTCCGGCTGACTGACCCCCTAGGCCGGACCGGC
>JAYVUZ010000178.1:0-11669 GCA_043787415.1 Fimbriiglobus sp.
CGGCAGGAGCTTGCGGGCCATCCTGGCAGCCTCGTCGGGAGGCCGTCAGGCTACCCGGCCGACACCACGCCGGCCAGTAAAGTTAGGGTTTCTAAGCCATCAACGGGGGGACGGCGTTGCCGATCTGGTTGAACTGGCTGCCCTCGTTGCCGGCGAACGCGAACCAGTCCGGGAAGCTCTGGAGCCGGGCGGCCTCCCGCACAGTCAGCCGTCGCCGCCGGCCGTCGGCCAGCCGCACCCGGTGCATGTCTCCGGTCGCACCGCTCAGGTTGCGACAGGTGAGCGTCCGGGCCGGCCGGTCCAGGTGCAGGTCGCGGGGCCGAACGCACTTCGACTTGGCCTCGTACCGGGCGACGTAGGCGTCCATGCTCGGCGTCAGGAATTTGGACCCGTCCGGCACCGCGGCGGCCAGCTCGCCCAGCGCTTCGCCGGCTGTGACCGGCTCCGACACCGTCGGCTCGGGGAAGCCGAACCGGCCGCTGTGCGAGACCACGAACAGCCGCTCCCGTTTCTGGGGCACGCCGTACCGGACGGAGTTCAGCAGTTGCCAGTCCACCGTGTACCCGAGCCGCCGGAGGCTCGCCACGATGGCATCGAGGTAGGTGCGGTTCTGGTACAGCATCCCGCGGACGTTCTCGAACACGGCCACCTTCGGCCGGTAGGCCTCGACCGCCCACAGGAACGTCGGGAAGCCGTCTCGACTGTCGTCCCGCCCGTCTTGCCGCCCGTTCACGCTGAACGGCTGGCACGGCGGCCCGCCGATTAACACCTCCGCCCCTTCCGCCAAGCCGGCGCCTGGGCGGAGTGTCACCTGATGACACGGCGAGCCGAGGTTGGTGCGGTATGTCGCCGCTGCGTCGGCGGCCTGTTCATACCCGACCGTCGTGAAGCCAGCCGCCTCGAACCCGAGGGCAAGGCCACCACACCCGGCGAACAGGTCGAGCACCATCGGCCCGCCGGGCCGGGACGATGGCAGTTCGGCTGTCAGTCGTTCGGGATAGCCCGACGTGTGGCTCGGCTGGCGTTGCGACATGCGACAAGTATGCCGCAAGGGCCAGAAACTGCCAACGCCTAGGCCGATTCGGTTGCCGTCACACCACCGCGAACACCAGCTCCGGCGCCGTCCGCCGGTTGACGCACGCCGCCACCTCGGTCCGCAGCCGGCCGGCCGCGGCGTGCAGCCTCGCCGCCGCGGCGGCGCGGTCCGGGGCCGTGACGGTGGCCCGTAGTCGGCCGCCGTGCGGGGCCGGCTCGACGCCCAGCACCGTCACCCCCTGCAACACCTCGTCGCCGAGGCCGGCCAGCGCCGCCGTCAGGGCGTGTCGCACCTGTTCGCACAGTTGCAGTGCCTTGCGGTCGTCGGTCCGCCTGGTCCGGTGGTCGTGGATGCGGCGGGGGTCGAGGCCGTCATCCGGCCCGATCATGGGGGTGAGGTCGCGCACGGGAAGCACTCCGGGAGGGGTGGGGGAAGTCGCCGGAGTGGGCGTGAGTCGGTCGCATCGGAGCACCCCTTTGCCGTGTGGCGGCGGGGCACGGACACCGCCGCCGGCGGCGGGTTCGCGGGGTTTGCACGGCCGGCCGCGCGGCGGTAGGATGCACACAAATCGTGGAGGACGGACGATGACGCCGAACGAGTTCCGGCCGGCCCAGAGCCTGGACGAGGCGAACGACCGGCTGCGGGCTGCCGAACAGGCCCTGAACAAGGCCCGGCGGCGGCTGCGGCGGAGCGTTTATATGGCCAGCCCGGCGGAGCAGGAGGCGATGCGGAAGAAGATGGAAGCGACGACGTGGATCGACGGGTTCGAGCTGTTAGCTCGCCTCAAAGCCGAGGTCGCAGAGCACGATGACCAGCACTAACGGGCACGCGGGCTACCGACTCGACGTGTCACCCCGCGCCGGCCTGGGGATCGAGCGGCTCCGCGACCGGGCGTTCGCCCGGCGGCTCGGCCAGTCTTACGCCGCGGACGTGGACACGACTCTGCTGGCGCTCGCCCGGAACCCGCACGGGTGGGGCCGGCTGGTCGCCGACCACGGCTCGCTCGGCGTGACCTTCCGCCGCAGCCGGTCCGTCTTCCTGGCGGTCGAGTATTCCGTGGACGAACGGCTGTGAGAAGTCCGCGTCCACCGGGTGCGGGCCAACCCCCGCGGCCCGCTCGCCTGACCGCCGGCCGAATCCCCGTGAACACGTCCCGCCGCCCGGCGGTCCTACGGGTGCGTCCGTCGGCCGTACATTGTCCCTTCCCCGCACCCCGGACTCCCGGCATGAAACCCCGCCTGTTCACCCCCGGCCCGACCCCCGTCCCCGAGGACACCCTCCTCGAACTCGCCCGGCCGGTGACGTACCACCGCTCGGCCGAGGCCAAAGCCGTCTTCGCCGAGATGAGCGAAGACCTGAAGTACGTCTTCCAGACCACCGGCCCGGTGCTGACGCTCACCAGCAGTGGCACCGGCGGCATGGACGCGGCCGTGGCCAACTGCGTCGGCCCGGGGGAGAAGGCCATCTTGCTGACGGCCGGCCGGTGGGGCGAGCGGTGGAAGGGCCTGCTCAAGGTGTACGGGGCGAACACCGTGGTGGTGGAGGTGCCGTACGGCCAGGTGGTGACGCCGGACATGCTGGCCGCCGCCCTCAAGCAGCACCCGGACGCGGTGGCCGTGTTCTGCACGCTGTCCGAGACCAGCACCGGCGTCGGCCACGACGTGGAAGCCTTCGGCAAACTGGTGAAGGACACGCCGGCCGTGCTGGTGGTGGACGGCATCAGCGGCCTCGGCAGCATGGAGTGCCGCACCGACGCCTGGCACCTGGACGTGGTCGTGACCGGCTCCCAGAAGGCGCTCATGCTGCCGCCGGGGCTGGCCTTCGTGTCGGTGAGCGACAAGGCGTGGGCCAAGATCGACCAGACGCCCGTCCGCAGCTTCTATTTCGACCTCCGCAAGTACAAGAAGAGCCTGGCCGAGAGCGACACCCCGTTCACGCCGGCCAACACGCTCATCAAGGCCCAGCGGGCGAGCCTGAAACGCATCCGGGCCGAGGGCATCGAGCACCTGTGGGCGCGGCACGCCCGCATGGCCGTGGCGTGCCGGGCCGGGGTCCACGCCCTCGGGCTGGAGTTGTTCCCCCAGCGGCCGAACAACGGGCTGACGGTCATCACCGTGCCGGCCGGGGTGGACGGGTCGGCGACGCTCAAGGCGTTGGAGAAGCAGCACGGGTTCAAGCTGGCCGACGGCCAGGACAGCCTGAAGGGCAAAATCTGGCGGCTCAGCCACATGGGCTACTGCGACGCCTTCGACGTGCTCGGGGCCGTGGCGGCGCTGGAACTGGTGTTGGCCAAGAACGTCGGGGCCGGGGTGGCGGCGTTCCAGAAGGCGTACGCGGCGGGGTGACGGCGAACCCCCTCACGCCCACCCGCTGCAACGGGTGGGCTTGCGCCCAGAGTCCGTCATGCCCCGCACCCCCGCCCGCGCCCTGTTCCTCGGCCTGGCCGGCCTGGCGGTGCCCGTCGGCCTGCTGCTGGCCGTCGGCGTCGCCGCCGCCGAGGGCCGGTCCCGGTACGAACTCCTCCGCGACCTGTTCGTGCCGCTCGTCGGGCCGCTGGTGGCGGTGCTGGTGCCGACCATCCTCTTGTACGTCATCCCGTTCGGGCAGGACCGGCAGAAGACGGCCCTGGACCTGTGCGGCCGGTTCCTCGGCGAGGAGATGCGGGACGCCCGCAACACGAGCTGGCGGTATTTCGTCACCGAGCAGGGCGAACTGCCCGTCGGCCGGCGGACGGACCGGCTGGCCCACTTCCTGCTCTACCTGCACCGGCAGGAGGTCCACCGCACCGTCGGCCCGGAGCTGGACGCGGTGTACCAGAAGGTGAACCGGGTGCTCGACTTCTTCGCCCTGGTCAACGGGTGCGTGCAGCGGGGGGCGGCCGACCCGGAGCTGGTGCGGGACTGCCTGATGTTCTACTACGTCCACTGGCGGGACGAGATCCTGGACCCGCTGCGGCAGGGCGGCGACTTCGAGGTGGCCCGGCCGGCGTGGTGGCCGCCGCTGACGGCGCTCGACGCACTGGCCGCTGGTTCGTAGCCCGAAGCGCGAGCGAGGGAGGATGTCCCTCGCTCGCGCTTCGGGCTACGAGCCGGGGGCGTCACTTCAGCTTGGTCAGGTCGAGCAATCCGGCGTATACACTCTGCCGCAAGCGGGCCGTAAATCCCTTGCCGGTCGGTTGATCGAAACGAATGTTCTCGGCATAAACAGATGTCACCATATCGCTGAGTACGAATCGCCCTTCTTGCGGCTCTTGGTAGGCACACCCCGGCCCGCTCGCCAAATCGCGGACGACTGGCAGGTCCGGTCCGGTGTAATGGACCGACTCGAAACCTGCTGACCGCACCAGGCCGAGCAATTCCCGCACTTGTTCGACGGTGGCCGCGTGCTGGACCCCCACCGCCAGCTGCAGACCGGGCCGGGTCGTGCGGGTCATAGTCAACAGCTTGGCCAGCCCGGCCACGGTGGTGGTGCGGAAGTCCATCATCTCGCCGTCGGTCGGCTCGGTCAGCTTGAACCGGGCGGCGTCGTACCCGACCCCGCCTACGTCGGTTAGCGCCAGGCACCGTTCCGGCCGGCCGCTCAGTTTGGCACGGGCGGTTGCCAACTGCTGACGGGCGACTTCTAGCATGGCCTGGGCCGACTTCTGGTCCTCGCCCAGTTTCGCTAACCGGGCGGTGGCTTGTTCGACCATCACTTCCGCCTGTTTGACCTCCGCCGACTTCGCCTCCGCCGGCTTGTCGTCCGGCCCGGCCCGTAGGCCGACGCCGACCCCCGTCCCGGCGACGGCCACCAGCAGCAGCCCGGCCACGGTCATCGACTTCAGCACGCCCATAGCCAGAACCCCACGGGTGATGATGGCCACCGCCGGCGGGACCGCCCCGCCGGCCAAGTACAGAATGCCCGCCCGCACCGCCGCCGCCTCAAGCCCCGCCGGCAGCAGCCCGGCCCCGGCGACGGCCAGCACCGCCGCCGGGTCGCGGCCCAGCCGCAGCTTGGCCAGCGCCCGGCTCAGCCGAGCCGACAGCGTGCCTTCCGGCACCCCGAGCCGCTTCGCCGCCTCGGCCCGGGTGTGGCCTTCGAGGTGGCACAGCACCACCGCCGCCCGGTCGCCGGCTGACAGCCCCATCAGGGCGGCGTCCACGGCGTCCCGCAGGTCATCCCGAACCGGCGTCGCCGGTTCGTCGGCCGGCAAGCCGACCCGCACCCGCAGCCACCGGCGGCGCTCGGCCCGGCGGGCGGTGCGGGCGGTCAGCACGGCCACGCGGTACAGCCACGGGGCCAGCGCGTCGCCGGCCGGCAGCTTCCGCAGCAGCAGCAGAAAGGTGGCCTGTAAGGCGTCTTCGGCGTCCGTCGGCGACAGGGTGCGGCGGCAGACGCCCCACACCAGCGGCCCGTGTCGGCGGACCAGTTCCGTGAACGCCGCCTCGTCCCGCTGGAGCCGGAAGCGGTCGAGCAGGTGGCGGTCGGTGAGTTCCGGCGGCGGGCGGAGGCCGGCGAACGGCAGTCGCATGACACCAGAATGGCCGACCGGCCCCCGGCGCGTGCAACAAATTCCGGCCAGTTGGCCGGCGGATTGAAGACTTTCTCTCAAGCGGCAGGAGTTACAACCGGCCGCCACAACTGACACCCGCGGTCGCCGAGCGATTTCGGCGGCGGTTCTCGTTCGTGGTCAACGGGTTGCGGAAATGTGGCGGGGCGCGATCGGCGACTGGCACGGCCGCTGCTTAGTCGTCAATCGTTCTCGACAACCGACCCGCAACGCCGCACGGAGGCGACTCACATGACCCGAACCACCTCGACCGCTCAGGCCGCCCAGACCCTGCTGACGGATGTCGGTTTCGTGCTGGCCATGACGCAGCGGGTGAAGGAGTCGATGGGCAAGCCGACCCCGCCGGCCTCGGTCGTGTCGGCCCGGGTGGCCGCCCGCAAGCAACTGGTCGTGGCGGCGTGAGCCGGCCGGGCACGCCGCGGGGGCGGCGTGTCCGGTGGCGGCGGTCAGTCCGCGTTCTTGACCAGCAGTCCGGCCGTCAGCAGCGCAACCCCGAACACCCCGGCGTACACCGGCGGGTAGCCGAAGATCCGCTGGCCGGCCGTGCCGCCGCCGAACAGCGAGGCGGCCGACACCAGCGTTAGAACTAGGCCGGCCGCCGCCAGCGGCACCCACGTCGCCCTCTTCACGACGAACCCTCTTGGCGTTACTCGTCCAGCAGTTTGGCGAACGGCAGGCGGTGGCAGGTGGTGTTGCCGTTGCCGGTGTACAGGTCGGCCCCGTCCGGGCTGAACGCCAAGCCTTGCACCGCGGCGTCCAGCTCCCGCACCACCAGCAGCCGGCCGCTCAGCACGTCCCACACCCGCACCGTCTGGTCGTCGCCGCCGCTCACCAGGTAGCTGCCGTCCGGGCTGAACGTCACGGCGTTCACCCGCCCGGCGTGCCCCTCCAGCTCGAACAGGTCGTCCCCGGTGTCCAGGTCCCACACATGCACGGCGTCGTCCAGGCCGGCCCCGGCCAGGTACTTGCCGGTCGGGTCCACGGCCACGGCGTACACGCCCACGTCGAAGGTGTGGACCTTCAGCTCGGTGGTGCGGTCCCACACGCACACCGCCCCGTCCCGCTCGCCGGTGGACAGGTAGTCGATGCCGCCGGCCACCACCCGCACCCCGTCCGGGTGGACGGCCACGTCCTCCAGGGTGCAGCCGTCGGCCGCCTCGATGAGGATGAGGGCGGCCTCGCCGCCGGCCGTCGGCCACAGCCAGACGAGGCCGTCGGCCGGGCTGGTGTGGGCCAGGAAGTCGCCGGCCGCCGACACGCTCACCGCCCCGATGGGCGGCTTGGTGGCCTCCAGCGCCCGCGGCGGGGTGCCGGGCCTGGACAGGTCGTACAGGCGGGTGGAGTGGTTGGTGCCGCCGACCGCCAGCCAGCGGCCGCCGGCCGCCACGCTGTACGCCGGGCCGTCGCCGGTGGGCGGCAGTTCGGCCCCGGTGTCGGCGTCCCACAGCCGGAACGTGACCCCGCCGGTGCTGGCCAGCAGGGTGCGGCCGTTGTGAGCGAACACGGCCACGCCGTGCCGGCCGGTCGGGTTCGGCCCGGCCAGCAGCTTGCCGGCGGCCACGTCCCACACGTGTACGACGCGGTCGGCCCCGCCGCTGGCCAGCCGGGTGCCGTCCGGGCTGAAGGCCAGCGCCCGCACCTCGTCGGCGTGGCCGGCGAGCACCTTGCCGGCGGTGCCGGTGGCCGGGTCGGTCCACAGGTGGATGTCGTGGTCGCTGTCGGCGGCGGCCAGCACGCCGCCGTCCGGGCTGAAGGCCACGCACAGCACCTGCTCGGCGTGCTTGTTGAGCAGCATCACCGGGTCGGCCACGCCGGGCCGCCAGACCCGGGCCGACGTGTCCCAGCCGGCCGACACGAGCAGCCCGCCGTCCGGCCGCCAGGCGAGGCCGGGGATGCGGTCGGTGTGGCTGAGGAGTTCACCCTGCGGCTTGTGGGTGTCCAAGTCCCACAGCCGCACGGCCCGGTCTTCGCCGGCCGTGGCCAGCGGGCCGCCGGCCGGGTGGAAGGCGATGGCGGAGACGGCCTGCGGGTGGGCCTTGATCTGGCCGACCTTTTTCCGGCTGGCCACGTCCCACACCCGCACGCTGCCGTCGTCGTGGCCGCTGGCCAGGGTGCGGCCGTCCGGGCTGAAGGCGATGGCCGTCACCCACGCGTCCGCCGGCAGCCGCTGGACGAGCTGGCCCTCGGCCGTGTCCCACAGCAGCAGGTCGTCGTTGCCGCTGGCCAGCACCTTGGCCCCCGGGGCGAACGCCCACAGGGTTTCCAGGTCGCTCAGGAAGTGCCGGCCGAGCGGCCGGCCGTCGGCCGCCCAGTGCCGCAGCACGCCCGTCTCGTCCACCGAATACAGAGTGCCGTCGGCGGCGAACGCCAGGGCGGCGATGTCGCCGTCGGTGTGGAACCGCGGCTCGCCGTAGCTGCGGGCGGCCAGCGGGGGCGCGTCCGGCCGGGGCGGCAGGTCGGCGGGCGGGGGGGTGACGGTCGGGTTGGACATGTCAAGCCGAGGGGGTTCGGGCGGTTCCTGCCGCGCCATAAGCGTAGAACATGATTAGTGACCGGGGCGGAAAATTGCGCGGGCCGGTCGGGCAAGTTTCGCCGCGGCGGGAACTGGTACGGGTCGGGCGTGGCCTGGCGAGCCGTCCCCGTGAGGGGGCGGAGGATGACCCCGCAACTCCGTCCCCTCGCCGGGACGGCTCGCCAGGCCCACAGGTGTGTCATGCCCGGCGAGTTCGACTTCATCCGCTGGCTGACCGCCCGCACGCCGGCCGACCCGCGGGTGCCGGTCGGCCCCGGCGACGACTGCGCCGTGCTCGCCCCGCCGCCCGGCCGCCTGCTCGTTAGCACCGACTTGCTGACCGAGGGGGTCGATTTCCTGCTGGCCGCGTGCGGCCCCCGGGCCGTCGGCTGCAAGGCGATGGGCGTCAACCTGAGCGACCTGGCGGCGATGGCCGGCACCCCCCTCGGGGCGGTGGTGGCGGTGGCCCTGCCGCCGGGCGGCATGGCGATTGCACAAGAATTGCACGCGGGTCTGCGAGAAGTAGCGGACCGCTTCGCCTGCCCGCTGGTCGGCGGCGACACCAACAGTTGGGCCGGCGGATTGGTGGTGGCGGTGACAGTGTTCGGCACCCCGACCGGCCGCGGCCCGGTGCTGCGGAGCGGCGCCCGGCCCGGCGACTGGCTGTTCGTCACCGGCCCGCTTGGCGGCAGCATTCTCGGTCGGCACCTGACGCCGACGCCGCGGATTCCTGAAGCCGTCGCCCTGCACGCGGCTGTCGAGCTGCGGGCGATGATCGACCTGAGCGACGGGCTGGCCCGGGACGCGGGGCATTTCGGGCTGGGCGTGGTGATCGACCCGGCGGCCGTGCCGGTTCATGCGGACGCTGGAAAGCTGGCGGCGACATCCGGCCGATCGCCGTTGCACCACGCCCTCACGGACGGCGAGGACTTCGAGCTGCTGTTCGCCGTGTCGCCGGCCGACGGCGGGCGGCTGGTGCGGGAATCGCCGGTGCCGGTGTGGAAGGTCGGCGCGTGTGTGGCCGGCGACGGCGTGCGGCTGACCACCGGCGAGGTGCTGACGGGCGGCTGGGAACACCCGCTGTAGGTCTGGCGGCGCCGTCGGCAGCACGGGCGGGCCGGTCGTTTCGGGGATTCGGGTCTTGACGGGCTAGCTGCCGTGACGAATTGTTCTTATAAGTGGGACTTCACGAGCGGCACCTCTCCCGCCGCCCGTGGTCCCGTCACCCGCCCGGGGCGGCGATGACCGACGCCCGGTTCCAAAGCGTACACCTCGAAGGCCTGCCCCGGCGGGACGACTTTCGCGCGGCCCGGGAGAAGCTCCAGGCGGCCTGCGGCCAGCACACCCTCATGGGCGACCTGGCCGAGCTGCCGTCCGGCGACCCCGGCGACGGCGTCACCTGTGCCTTCGACGCGAACCAGCTCAAGGCCGGCGGCTACTGGCTCCAGGACGGCGACCACGTCCATTCCCTGAGCGTCGGGGTGAACAGCGTCGGCCGGCTGCCGGACAACCAGGTGGTGCTGCGGGACGAGCACGTGAGCCGCCGGCACTGCGCCATCGTCGTCCACCGGGACGGCCGGTGCGAGGTGCATGACGTGGCCAGCAAGAACGGCACGCTGGTGAACGGCCGCAAGATCGCCACTGCGACGGCCCTCAAGCCCGGCGACGTGCTGCTGCTGTGTACCCGCAAGCTCACCTTCCTGGCCGGCCCACACGCGGACCCCAAGCCGGCGGCGTGAGCGTCCGGTAGCGCGTCAGCTCGGCCAGAGACACAGCACAGTAGAGCGGGCTTTTAGCCTGCTCGGACGCCGAGCAGGCTAAAAGCCCGCTCTACTAAACTGACGCACTACCCTCCGTCGGGTAGGAGCCGCGACCGCAAGGGCGCGGCTGACCGCTGGTGGACTCCGTCGGGTAGGAGCTGCGACCGCCAGGGAGCGACCGCTGGCATATCCGGCTAGGCATCGGATCCGCCAGCGGCCGCTCCCTGGCGGTCGCGGCTCGCGCAGACGCTCCCGAAGACGCGGCCCTTACAGCCGGCTGCCCACCGGCTCGACGGCGAACGTGAACCGGTCCCC
Source organism: Fimbriiglobus sp. (assembly GCA_043787415.1). GTDB lineage: Bacteria > Planctomycetota > Planctomycetia > Gemmatales > Gemmataceae > JAXMAZ01. Next base: position 10,173 of record JAYVUZ010000178.1, read on the forward strand.
CGTCACCACCCCCGGCAGCGGCAGGTCGGCCCGGTCCTGGCACGGCCGGCCGTCCACCCGGAACGCCCCCGGGCACTTCACCCCCAGCCCGTCCTTGCCGCGGTACAGCACCACGCTCTGGAGCAGCTCCACCGGCAGGTTCACGTGCGACTGCTCGCCCGGCCCCAGCACCAGCGTCTCGGCCATCAGCAGGACGCCGTCAACGGCCAGCGGCAGCCGGTGCCCGCTCACCATCTCCAGCCGGGCCGACGGGCTGATCGGCACCGGCTGCTGGAACACGAACTGGCAGGTCGGCCCGAGCGTCACCCGGTCGCCCGGCCGCAGCACCGCCCGGTCGCTCGTGGCCCCGTTCACCCGCACGTCCCGGCCGCTCTCGATCACGTACCCCTCGCCGTCCCGGGCCAGCTCGGCGTGCAGCCGGGCCAGCTCGGCGAACAGCGGCACGTCCACCGGCCCGTCGGCCACCGCCTGGCCGAACGTCACCCGCGGGTTCAGGCACACCAGGTAGCCGCCGACGCCGTCCACCCACAGCAGGAACCGCCGGGGCAGCCCGCCGCCGGCGGCGAGCGGCGTCGAAACGGACGCCCGACCGGGGTGGCTGCGGGTGGCCGCCACCGGGTCGGCGGCCTCGGCGGCGGCCAGGGCCAGCGGGATGGCCGCCTCGACGGCCGGCCCGAGGTACGGCAGTGTCAGGTGCTGGTCGGCCTTCGGCCGGACGGCGCTCCAGGCGTCGGCCCGCAGCCGGCGGGCGTCCCGGTGGTTGGGGGCGGCGGCGATGGCCTCGTCGGCCCACCGCACGGCGTCGGCCCAGCGGCGGCCGCCGGCCGCGTCGTCCAGCGGGCCGAGGGCCGCCCGGAACCGCTCGGCCCGAGTTTCCAACTGGATCAGGAAGCGGTCAAGGCCGTCGCTCTCCGGCGGGGACACCCGCTGGCGGGCGCGCTGGAGGGTGTCGCGGGCCAGCAGGAAGTCGCCGCGGTCGGCCTGTTCGCTGGCCTGGGTCCAGTCCTGGGCGGCGTGCCGGAGGGCGTCCAACGCCGGCGTGCGGCCGCCGCGGTCGGTGAGGCGTTCGGCGGCGTCCAGCACCTCGGCCGGCCGGCCGGCTTCCAGCGCCGCCCGACACGCGGCCAGGGCCAGCCGGGTGAGGGTGTGCCGCAACCGCACGGCCGACGGGTGGGACGGGGCGAGCGTTTCGGCGGCCCGCAGGTCGGCCCAGGCCGACTCGACGTTGTCGGCCCGGAGGTGCCGTTCGGCCCGGCGGAGGAAAGCCGTGGCGACCTCGGCGGACAGCTTGACGGCCGGCCGGTGGCCGTCGGCGGCCAGCGGGTCGAGCAGCCGGCGGGCGTCGTCCGGGCGGCCGGCCCGGACGGCGTCGCGGGCCTGCTTCAGCGTCAGCCAGGGGGACGTGGCCATGATGGGAAGTGTATCAAAGGCGAAAGGCGAGCGGCCGGCGTGAGCCGGTCCGGCCGAGGTTGCCCCCGACCGGACCGGCACACGCCG
>JAYVUZ010000179.1:0-12495 GCA_043787415.1 Fimbriiglobus sp.
CCGAAGCGCGAGCGAGGGAGGATTGTCCCTCGCTCGCGATTCGGGCACCGAACCAGATCACTCCTCGTCTTCGGTCGGTGTGATCGCGTGGGCTGAAGCCGACTCGGGATCGCCGCCACGGCACGGCCGGTGCGGCCGGCACAGTCGTCACGGTCACACGGTGCTGCGGCGGGTGATATCGTTGTAGGCGTCGATGCGGCGGTCGCGGAAGAACGGCCAGTGCCGCCGCACTGTCTCCAAGTGCGGCCGACTGCATTCCACCAGCAGCAGTTCCTCGCCGGTGCCGCCTTTCGCCAGCACCCGGCCGAACGGGTCGGCCACGAACGACCCGCCCCAGAACTCGATGCCCTTGCCGGCGTGGACCTCGTGCCCCACCCGGTTGACCGCCGCCACGTACACACCGTTGGCAATGGCGTGGCCCCGCATCGACGTCTCCCAGGCGTCCTGCTGGGCCGCGCCGTACTCGGCCTTCTCGTCCGGGTGCCAGCCGATGGCCGTCGGGTAGACGATCACCTCGGCCCCGGCCAGGGCCGTGAGGCGGGCGGCCTCGGGGTACCACTGGTCCCAGCACACCAGGGTGCCGAGCTTGGCGTGCGGCGTCGGGAACACCTTCCAGCCGGTGTCGCCGGGGGTGAAGTAGAACTTTTCGAGGTACAGCGGGTCGTCCGGGATGTGCATCTTGCGGTACAGCCCCATGAGTGAGCCGTCCGTGTTGTAAACTGTACAAGTGTTGTGATAGACGCCGGCCATCCGCCGCTCGAACAGGCTGCCCACCACCACGACCTTGTGCTTCTGCGCCGCCGCGGCGAGCCGGTCACTCGCCGGGCCGGGGATCGGTTCGGCCCGGTCGAACACGCTGTGGTCTTCGGTCTGGCAGAAGTAGTGGCCGGTGAACAGCTCCGGCAGCACCACGATGCCGGCCCCCCGGCTCGCGGCCTCGGCGATCTTGGCTTCGGCTTTGTCCAGGTTCGGCCCGGCCGCCTCGTGGCAGGCCATCTGCACCAGGGCGACGGTGAACGTGTCCGGCATCGGTGGTTCTCAAGTCTTGGCGAGCGGCCGGCGTGAGCCGGTCCGGTCCGGGCGCTGACACCGCACACGACCCGGACGCACGTCCGGACTGTGAGGACGGCCGGCCCCCGGACCGGACCGGCTCACGCCGGCCGCTCGCCTGGCGATTGCTTGTCCGGGGGAGTCCACTTACCTTAGCGGAATCTCTCCCGGAGCCGCCATGTCGTCGAACATCACCAGCGTGCTGAAGGAAACCCGCGTCTTCCCGCCGCCGGCCGCCTTCGCCGCCCAGGCCAACGTGTCGCCGGCCGAGGCCGACCGGCTGCGGGAGTGGGCCGTCCATGACCCCGATGGCTTCTGGGCCGACATGGCCCAGACCCTGGAATGGGCCACGCCGTTCACCCGGGTGCTGGACGAGTCGGACGCCCCGCACTTCCAGTGGTTCACCGGCGGCACGCTGAACGCCTCCGCCCAGTGCCTGGACCGCCACCTGGCCGCCGGCCTGGGCAACAAGGCGGCCCTCATCTGGGAGGGCGAACCCGGCGACAGCCGGACGATGACGTACCGGCAACTGCACCGCGAGGTGTGCCAGTTCGCCAACGTGCTGAAGTCGCTCGGGGTGGCGGCCGGGGACCGCGTCACGATCTACCTGCCGATGATCCCCGAGGCGGTCGTCGCCATGCTGGCGTGCGCCCGCGTCGGGGCCACGCACTCGGTGATCTTTGGCGGGTTCAGTGCCGACGCGGTGGCCGACCGCAACGCCGACGCCGGGGCCAAGCTGGTGGTCACGGCCGACGGCGGCTGGCGCCGCGGCAAGGTGGTGCCGCTCAAGGCCAACGTGGACGCCGCCCTGGCCCGGTCGCCGTCGGTGCAGGGGGTGGTCGTGGTGAACCGCTGCAACACGGCCGTCGAGATGCAGCCCGGCCGCGACCGCTGGTACCACGAGCTGATGGCCGAGGCGTCCGCCGACTGCCCGGCCACGCCGTTCGCCAGCGAGCACCCGCTGTTCGTGCTGTACACGTCCGGCAGCACGGGCAAGCCGAAGGGGGTGTTGCACACCACTGCCGGGTACATGTTGTGGGCCACACTCACCCACCGCTGGGTGTTCGACATCAAGCCGGACGACGTGTATTTTTGTACGGCTGATGTCGGGTGGGTGACGGGGCACAGTTACATCGTGTACGGCCCGCTCGGCAACGGCAGCACGGTGGTGCTGTACGAGGGCGCCCCCAACCACCCGCGGGAGGACCGCTTCTGGCAGCTCGTCGAGACGTACCGGGTGAGCATCCTGTACACCGCCCCAACGGCTATCCGGGCGTTCGTCAAGTGGGGCGACCACTGGCCGAAAGGTCGTGACCTGAGTTCGCTGCGGCTGTTGGGGTCGGTCGGCGAGCCGATCAACCCGGAGGCCTGGATGTGGTACCACACGGTCATCGGCGGGGGCCGGTGTCCGGTCGTGGACACCTGGTGGCAGACGGAGACTGGTGGCATCATGATCGCCCCGCTGCCCGGGGTGACGCCGACCAAGCCGGGGAGTGCGACCCGGCCGCTGCCCGGCATCGACGTGGCGGTGGTGGACAAGGACGGGGTCGAGGTGCCGGCGGACAGCGGCGGGTTCCTGGTGGTGCGGCGGCCGTGGCCGGGCATGATGCGGACCATCCTGAACGACGCCCCGCGGTTCCGGGACACCTACTGGAGCCAGCAGCCGGGCAAGTACTTCACCGCCGACGGGGCCAGGCAGGACGCCGACGGGGACATCTGGATCATGGGCCGGGTGGACGACGTGCTGAACGTGTCCGGCCACCGGCTGAGCACGATGGAGGTGGAGAGCGCCCTGGTCAACCACCCGGCCGTGGCGGAGGCCGCCGTGGTCGGCCGGCCGGACGACCTGAAGGGCGAGGCCATCTGCTGCTTCGTGACGGTCAAGGGCGGGCAGGTCACGTCCGACGCGCTCAAGGCCGAGTTGAAGGCCCACGTGGCGAAGGAGATCGGGGCACTGGCCCGGCCGGACGACATCCGGTTCACCGACGGCCTGCCGAAGACGCGGAGCGGCAAGATCATGCGGCGGCTGCTGCGGGACATCGCCGCCGGCCGGGAGAACCGGGGGGACACGACGACGCTGGAGGACTTCGCCGTGCTGGCCAAGCTGCGGGCCGACGACGAGTGAGCCGGGTGGTAGAATGTGGTGACGCAAGAGGGACGCCGATGACTCCGCCGGACGTGCAACTCGGGCTGATGCTCGACCTGCCGGAGAACTGGGACGGGTACGGGGCCGACCGCATCGACCCGGCGGTGGTGGAGGTAGCGCAGGAGTTCGTCCGATTGCTGACGGCGATCCGTCGCTCGGATGATCTGTACGTGGCCCCGGGTCGAGACGGCGGGGTTGGGGTCGAGTGGGAGGAGCCGGGCACCCGGTACAGTCTGGATGTCAACCCCGACGGGACGATGCAACTGCTTCGCGTGTGTAAGGCGTCCGGGGCGATGACCACGGAGAGGTTCGACCCCAAGCAGCTCGTGTCGGCGGCGTCGATGTTCGGTGCGGTGCGGCGGCTCGTCGCGGCCTGAGCCGGCTGGCGTCGCCGGCGGGTGACCCGGCCGCGGAAGGGGTGAACACCGATGAGCGGACCCGTCGGGGACGACGAGTGCATCCTGCGGCACGTCACGTCGGGCAAGCGGGTGTCCCACCAAGACTTCAAGCTGCGGGAGGGGAAAGGCGAAACCGGACTGTCGGTCAGCCGCAACCTGCCCACACTCCCCGCGGCGTTGGTCGCCCGGGTCAGCCGCTCGCCCGCCGACTCGCGGGTCGCGGCGGCGCGAGTCGGTGACGTCCGGGCGCTCGGTCTTGAGGTCGTCCCGGACCCGCTGCCTGACGACCCCGGGCACGCCCTGATCGTGTCTGGGGCTGTCCCGCTCAGCAACGATCTCACCGTCCGCGAGCGGCTAAGGTCGATGTTCCACCTCCTCCCACCGGGGGCCTGACCGTGCCCCCCTCGACCCTCACCCGCGTCGCCCCCCGCCCGGCCGACCCGGGCGGGGAACTGGCCGCCGAGGCGGTCGCCGTCAAGATCCGCTGGTTCGGCTTGGCCGTCGGCTTCGCCCTGGCCAACTGGGGCACCCCGGCCGACCCGCGGCCGCTCAACGCCCTGCTCGCCCTCGGCCTCGGGTTCACCGTGCTGGACACCCTCGCCCACCGGGCCGGCCGGGTGTTCCTCCGCGACGCCCCGCTGCTCATCTCCGCCTTGGAGAGCCTGTTCATCGCCCTGCTGTGCCACTTCGAGGGCGGCCCCGACAGCCCGTTCCGCTTCTACTACCTGCTGTCGCTCATCTGCTGTGCCATCCGCTACTCGCCGCTCGTCACGTTCGCCACCTGCGGGCTGGACCTGCTTTCGTACGCCATGCTCTACCTGCTGGAGCCGCCGGCCCGCCGCGACCCGTTCGCCTTCGCCCTCACCGCGGTGGTCGTGGTCTGGCTGACCTGGGCGGCGGCGGCCCTGGCCCGGCTGCTCAAGCGGGCCGGCGAGGAACTGCGTCGCAACCAGGCCGAACTCGAAACCCGCATCGCCGACCGCACCCGGGAACTCGAAGAGAGCCGGGCTTTGGTGCTGCACCAGGAGAAGATGGCCGCCTTCGGGCTGCTCGCGGCCGGCATCGCCCACGAGGTGGGCAACCCGCTGTCCGGCATCAGCGGGGTGGTGCAGATGCTCGACCGCCGCCACGCCGACGCCTACACCCGCGAGAAGCTCGGCCTCGTCACCGGCCAGCTCGACCGCATCCAGGGCATCCTCCGCGAGCTGGTCACGTTCAGCCGGCCGGCCAGCGACCGCCGCGGCCGGGTGAGCGTGGCCGACGTGGTCCACGAGGCCCTGGGCATCGCTAAGTACTACCGCGGCGGCAAGTCGCGGAATATCCTGGCCGTGGTGCCGGCCGACCTGCCGCCGCTCGTCGGGGTGCGGGACCAGCTCGTGCAGGTGGTGTTCAACCTGGTGCTCAACGCCATCGACGCCACCGGCAAGGGGGGCACCATCCGGGTGGAGGCCGGCGGCGGCGACCGGCTGACGCTGGCCGTATCGGACGACGGCTGTGGCATCCCGCCGGACGCCCGCGACCGGCTGTTCCGCCCGTACTTCACCACCAAGCCGCACGGCACCGGCCTCGGCCTGTTCGTCGTCCGCCGCATCGTCGAGGCCCACGGCGGGACGGTGGCCGTGGCCAGCGAACCCGGCCGCGGCACCACCTTCACGGTGACGCTGCCGGCCGCCGTCGCGGTTACTCCGGTGCCCGCGGAGGTCGCCTGAATGCCCGTCAGCGTGCTCGTGGTGGACGACGAAGCCGTGATCCGCGACACCCTCGCCGAGTTCCTGACCGGCGAGGGGTTTGCCGTGGCCACCGCCGCCACCGGCGAGGCGGCCGTCAAGCTGGCAACCGGCCGGGCCTTCGACGTCTGCCTGTGCGACCTGCACCTGCCCAAGATGGACGGCCTCGAAGTCCTCGCCCAACTGGCCGCCCGCAGCCCGGACACGGCCGTGGTGCTGGTGACGGCCTACGGCACGGTGGAAACCGCCGTCGAGGCCTTCCAGAGCGGGGCCGCCGACTACCTGATGAAGCCCGTCATCCTCACCGAGGTGGCCACCAAGGTGCGGCGGCTGGTGGCCCAGCGGGAGGTCGTCCGCGACAACCGCCGGCTGCGGCGGGAGCTGTCCCGGGTGGACGCCGGGCCGGAACTGGTGACGGGCAAATCGCCCGGCATGAGGAAGGCGGTCGAGCTGGCCCGCAAGGTCGGCCCGACGCCCGCCACGGTCCTGCTCCTGGGCGAGAGCGGCACCGGCAAGGAGCTGCTGGCCCGCGCCGTCCACCAGTTCGGCCAGGCGGCCCGGCCGGACGGCCGGTTCCTGCCGGTCAACTGTGCCGCCATCCCGCCCGACCTGATCGAGGGCACGCTGTTCGGCCACCAGAAGGGCGCCTTCACCGGGGCCGACCGGGACACCCCGGGGGTGTTCCGCCACGCCGCCCACGGCACCGTCTTCCTGGACGAGATCGGCGAGCTGCCGCTGCCCACGCAGGCCAAACTGCTGCGGGTGATCGAGCAGCGGGAAGTCTTCCCGGTCGGGGCCGACGAACCCGTGGCCACGACGGCCCGGGTGGTGGCCGCCACCAACAAAGACCTGCAAGCCGAGGCCGACGCCGGCCGGTTCCGCCCCGACCTGTTCTACCGGCTGAACGTCGTCAGCATCCCGCTGCCGCCGCTGCGGGACCGCCGCGAGGACATCCCCGAGTTGGCCGCCCACCTGCTGGCCAAGCACGCCCGCGCCCTCGGCAAGCGGGTGACCGGGCTGACCAACGAGGCGGTGGCCGTGCTGACGGCGGCCGCGTGGAAGGGCAACGTCCGCGAGCTGTCGAACGCGCTGGAGCGGGCCGTCATCCTGGGCGACGGCCCGAGCGTGACGGCCGCCGACCTGCCGGCCGACCTGCGGCCCGCCGCCGACGACCCGTCGGCCACCGACGACCTGAACGAGGCGGTGGCCCGGTTCGAGCGGACGCACCTGCGGCGGGTGCTGGCCGGCAGCGACGACAAACGGGACGCCGCCCGCCGGCTGAACATCGGCGTCAGCTCCCTGTACCGGAAGATCGAATCCCTGGGGCTGGGCGGGTGACACCGGGCTGTCACCGGGGCCGCCGCCGGTCGGGTCGCCGTCCGGCCGCCGGCCCGGCGGCCGGCCGCGGTGGCGGTAGACGGTGGCCCACACCTTCAGCAGGCTCTCGGCGTTGCGGCAGCGGTCCCGCTCCACGGTGTGCCACAGCCCGTCGCGCAGGACGGTGACGCTCTCGGCGAACAGCTCGTCCAGCACGACGGCCTGTTCGCGGCGGAGGGTGTCGCGGAACGCGGGACTGTTGGCCGCCTCCGTCTCCAGCTCGGCGGCGGGCCGGTTGAGCTTGGCGGCGATGGTGAGCCAGGGGCAGCCGCGGGCGCGGAGGAAGGCGGCCCGGGCCAGCGGCTGCGTCGGGTCGTGCGGGGTCACGGCGGCCTCCGGGTGCGGGGTGTTAAGTGATCTTATGTACAGTTATAGCACACGGCCGGGCGGGTGTCAAACCGCCGCCGCGGTCTTGACCCCGGGCCGCCCGCGCGGGACGATCCGGGCATGGCTGCCGTCGCCCCGCCGCCCAAGCTGCTCGACCGCCTGCGGCACGCCTGCCGGGTGCGGCACTACTCGCTCCGCACCGAGGACGCCTACCACGACTGGGCGCGGCGGTACATTCTGTTCCACGACAAGCGGCACCCGGCCGACCTGGGGGTGGCCGAGATCAACCAGTTCCTCACCCACCTGGCCGTCGCCCGGCAGGTGAGTGCGTCCACCCAGAACCAGGCGTTCAGCGCGCTCCTGTTCCTGTACAAGCACGTCCTGGAAGCCGACCCCGGCCGGATCGCCGGGGCCGTCCGGGCCAACCGGCCGAAGCGACTGCCGGTGGTCCTCACCAGGCCGGAGGTGCGGCTGGTGCTCGGCCAGCTCGACGACCCGTACCGGCTGATGGCACACCTCTTGTACGGGTCCGGGCTGCGGCTGCTGGAGTGCCTGCGGCTGCGGGTGAAGGACATCGACTTCGCCCGCCACGAGCTGGTGGTGCGGGAGGGCAAGGGGGACAAGGACCGGGTGACGGTGCTGCCGGACGCCCTGGCACCGGACCTGCTCGGCCACCTGGAGAAAGTGCGGCGGCTGCACGAGAAAGATGTTGCGGCCGGCTTCGGTTCGGCTTACCTTCCACACGCGTTGGGGCGAAAGCTGCCGGCGGCGGCGGCCGAGTGGAAGTGGCAGTACGTGTTCCCGTCGGGTCGGATGTCGGTCGATCCGCGGTCCGGGGCGGAACGCCGCCACCACGTTCACGAGGGGTCGGTGAGTCGGGCGATCACGACGGCGGTGCGGGCGTCGGGCATCAGCAAGCGGGCGACGAGCCACAGCTTCCGGCACAGCTTCGCCACGCACTTGTTGGAGGCGGGGCACGACATCCGGACGGTGCAGGAGCTGTTAGGGCACGACGACGTGAGCACGACGATGATTTACACGCACGTGCTGAACCGGGGCGGCAAGGGCGTGAAAAGTCCGCTGGACGACTGAAAGGTGCGGCGGGCGGCGCGACATCGAGTAGTGGGATGGGTCGCGCCCGGAAGCGACGAGCGTACGGACGCAACCGACGGGACGGCGGAGAGTTCGGCGGGTCGTTCCCGCCGAACGCGTGTGCGGGATAGATTGCGCCGGCGCGATCTAATAACAAGTTCGGCGGCGGAGAGGAATGCGACAATGAGCGATGCGACACGGCTCACCTTCCGCATCAGCCCGTGGCGGCCGTGGTCGATGGCTGTCATCGTCCTGGCCATCGTCGCCGCGGTGGTCGCCGTGGCCGTCGCGGCCGCCGGCCCCCCGGGGGCCTGGTGGGTGCCCTTGGTCATGCTCGGCGTCGCCGCGGTCATCCTGCTGCTACTGATCGGCCTCGCGGCCCGGTTCAGCCGCTGGGATGCCGATGCCGCCGGTGTCGGTGGCCCCGATAACTACCTGGTGTACCATCGGGTCGCGTGGGATGAGATCGCCTCGCTGTCCCGCGTCCCGATCCCGGGCTACCCGTTCGTCTGGGTCAATACCGCGGCGCGGCGTCGGCTCTTCTGGGTGCCGCTGTTCCTGACCGATATGGCCGCATTCCGGTCGGTGGTGGCTCGATCTGCCGCGCCGGGCAACCCCCTGCGACAGCATCTGGAAGGCCGTCTCGCCTAACCTGGCGCTGTAGCGGACCCCGGTCGCCGTCGCGCTTTCTGGTATCATCAAGGTCACAGGTCGGCGGCCGGATCCGCTGAGCTTTTGCGTTCGGCGGCGTCGACGTGAAGGGAAAGCGTGGGCTTTCGGAAGGGCGGGCCAAAGGCGGGTCCGGCCGCCCGGCGGGACTCGGGGTCGGCGGGCATCCGGTGCGGGGTCGGGCCTTCGGCAGGCCGGCCACCGAACCAATCGCTGCAGCAGACGGCGGGGCCTGATAGGTTTCTGGGTGTTCAAGCTCACCAGAACCCCGCCGCTGCTGAGTTGGGTCGTTCGGCTCTCGATCCGGATGGCGTCGGGTGGGCCGTGTGTCCGGGCAGGTGGCACACGGCGGTGGGTCGGCCGGGTGCGTGGCCGGGCCGGCACAGAAGCGATTGGTGGGCCATCGTCCGGCCGAACCAATCACTGCAGCGGACGGTCCAGGTCGGCCGCCACTGAGTTCGACCGTTCGGCTCTCGCACCGGCCCCCGACAGGTCCGCGTTCGTGCGGGACATGTAGTGTTATGCGGCCGGTCGGGCGGGTGCGTGGCCGGGCCGGCACAGAAGCGGTTGGTCGGTCGCCCGCGGGCCGAACCAGTCACTGCAGCGGACGGCCCAGGGCGGCCGCCACTGAGTTCGACCGTTCGGCGGCGGAGGGCGTTCGATGCGTGTCGCCTTCACGGCGGATGAGGGCGGCTTCGATGCCGACGAGTACGCGCTGGTATGCGGGGTGGCCGGCGGGGGCCACTACCTGACGTTCCAGCGGGATGCCGAGGAGTCGGAGAAGGACTGGGGCATCCACCTGGAACACGACGATCAGTCGTGCGGCGACTACGGGTGCGTCGCCGCCTGCCGCTTCGGCCCGGAATCGGTGTCCGTGGACCTATCCCGGCAGCTCGGCCGGCTGGCGGGCGTCACCGGGTTCGATGTCACCCTGCAGATCGGCCCGGACCAACTGTCGGCCGTGCGGGTGGGGCTGCGGCGGGTATTCCGCGGCCACCTGGACATGCTCACAGACGCCGAACCAGGCGATGCAGCAGACGGCGGGGGCACGTAGGCTTTCTGGGGTTCGTAGCTCAGCGTGCCCCCGCCGCGGCTGAGCTGGGTCGTTCGGCGGCCGAGGGCATCCGGGTGGCAGACGCCCCGAAGGACATCCCGTCGCCCGAGGAACACGCCCGCCGGCTGGCGTGGTTCGTCGAGTACGCTGCGCGGCTCGACGGTCAACCGCTCGGCCTGCCGCTGCGGTGCCCCTGTTGCGGTTGCCGCACGCTCGCCGAGCGGGGCGGCTGGGAGATCTGCCCCGTCTGCTTCTGGGAGGACGACGGGCAAGACGACCACGACGCGGCCGTGGTCCGCGGCGGCCCGAACGGGTCGCTCAGCTTGGCTGAGGCGCGGGCCAACTACTTGCGGCTCGGGGCGTGCGAGGAGAGTATGGTTGGCAACATCCGCCCGCCGCGGGCTGGCGAGCTGCCAGAGGAGAAGCACGCCGAACCAGTCGCTGCAGTGGACCCGCCCAGGGCGGCGGGCCACTGAGCTGTGTCGTTCGGCTGTTGACCCCCCGACCCGCACCCGGCCGGGCGGTGTGCGGACCGGGTCGGTGGCCGGCATCGAGTTCACGACGGGTCGTCCGGGTAGGTGGCCCGGCCGGACAGCAAAGGTGGTCGGTCGGTCGCCCGCGTGCCGAACCAATCACTGCAGTGGACGGCCCAGGGCGGCCGCCACTGAGTTCGACCGTTCGGCCGGCGCGCAGAGGCGCTCGCAGGGCCAGCCGGGTAGTGTCGATTTGAATGTCCGACCGCGATCAATATGACTATGTCAGATTTGATCGAGCGACGAAATACCGTTCGGGACGCGCGGCCATTGCATCCTGGCGATCAAGTAGCCGCTTCACCATCTGACGCGACTAATCGAAAGTCTGGTAGCTCGTTTTCACTCTTTCTGGAGCCAAGATGAACCGACCGTGGAGATGGATCGCCCCCTGTCTAATGTTCGCACTGGTCGCCCCCTTGGCCGCGCAGGATGGTAAGAAGAAATATAAGGTGGACTGGCCTGGCAAGGACCTGATCAAGCGCGACCTGCGCCAGCTTGATCTGTCGGATTACAACCTGGAAGACGCCGATATGACGTTCACCAATCTGGACGACGTCAAGCTGATTGGTGCCAATCTTCAGGGGGCTGACCTGAACTTCGCTCACGCCGCCCGGGCCAATTTCACCGGAGCCGACTTGCGCGACTCACGGATCACTGGGGCCTACCTCCAGGAGTCAGTCTTCGATAAGGCCAACCTCGCGGGACTGGACTTGACGCGCGCGGACTTCTATAGGTGTAAGTTCCGCGGCGCGGACCTGCGGAAACTGAAGGGCATCGGCACCATTTCGAAGGCCGACTTCACTGGGGCCGACCTGCGCGGCGCTAACCTGCTAAAAGCGACGGACCACGTGGGCAACTCAGCGATCTTTCGCAAGGCGAAGTACGACGCGAAGACCCGTTGGCCCCTTGGGTTCGACATCGAGGCCTCGAAGGCGATCCTGGACAACGAGGAACAGAAAGACGAGAAAAGCGGCGATAAAAAGCGCCCTAGTGTGGCCCCGCCGTCCAATATGACCAACAAAGGTGCGACGGGCAAATGGAAGGTCGACCAGGAAGTCGAGGCCTACAACATCCTCTGGTATAAGGCTACGATCGTCAACATCGGCCGAGGCGAGCACGAGGGCTACTACTACGTCCATTACGACGACTTCAAGAATGGCCAGTGGATCAAGGCCGACAGTATCCGCGCTCGCCCGACCGCTACCCCGCCCGGCAAGGACGGCGCCGCGGGCAAAGATGGCGTTGCGGAGTCGGCCACCGCGCCGCGGCTGGGCAAGTATCTGATTAACTCATACGGCCCGCCGCCGAATGTGCCGATCTTCCTGGGGTATTTCCTGCTAGAGACGGGCGGGACGTACAAGGCGTACTTGCCGGGCGGCAAGCTGTCCGGAGAGGGAACTTACACATACGACGCCGTAAAGAATGCGGTCGCCTGGACGAGCGGGTCTTACAAGGATCAGTGGGGCGGCGAATTCACCGTCGAACGCGAGGGAAAGACACACCAGATCCGCCTCCGTCGGACCGCCGTGGCGACGAACAGCACCGACGCGCAAAAGTGAGGCGGTCTGGAAGGCAGCGGAAACGATGGGAACGCGGACCGTTGTAGAATCTGGCGATCTTCCTATTGTTCAGTATCGGCTATGGGTTACGCCGAACAAACCGTTCCAGTTGACGAGGGCCGCATTACAGTTTCGCGCGACACCGCGTCGTTGCAGCGGCCCCAGCAACTGAACTATTGCGTTCAGCGGCGGAGGGCGGAGGGTCGCTGATGGAGAAGAACGCGGCCTTGGTCGATGCGGTCGAACACCTGCGGCTGGCCATCGGGCCGGGTGCGTTCGACGTACTCGACTACTGGCCGGGCGACCCGGACACCGTCGGCATCGCCCCGCCCGGCCGCGACGAGCCGTGCGTGTGCGTCCTGACCGCCGGCAAGTCGCCCGGCCGCTACGATGTGGAGCACGGGGGCACAGTATTCCGCGACTGCCTCATCCAGGGGCTGGAGTGGGCGGTGCGGCACGAACTGCGGTAGTAAAGCCACGCCGAACCCGGCGCTGCACATCACCTGACGATCTCATCTCGCCGCGACTGTTGCGGGCGGCCATCGCCGCCGCGGTGCCGGTGG
>JAYVUZ010000180.1:0-18057 GCA_043787415.1 Fimbriiglobus sp.
CGGGCCGGCTCACGCCGGCCGCTCGCCAAGACGACTGAGGACTCGGATGACCGACCACTACGGCATCGTCGGCGGCGGGCTGCTCGGGCTGCAACTGGCCCGCCGGCTCCGCGCCGCCGGCCACCGCGTCACCGTGCTGGAGGCGGGCGACCGCGTCGGCGGCATGGCCGCCGCCTGGGAGCTGGGCGGCGTCACCTGGGACCGCCACTACCACGTCATCCTGCTGTCCGACGCCCACGTACAACGCCTGCTCAGTGACATCGGGCTGTCACAGGAGTTCGTCGGCGGCGAGACCCGCACCGGCTTCTACACCGACGGCAAGCTGTACTCGCTGTCCAACTCGGTCGAGTTCCTCCGCTTCCCGCCGCTCGGGCTGGTGGGCAAGCTGCGGCTCGGGGCGACCATCGTCCGGGCCAGCCGCGTCCGCGACTGGAAGGGCCTGGAGAACGTCCCGGTGGTGGACTGGCTGACCCACTGGAGCGGCCGGCGGACCACCGAGAAGATTTGGATCCCCCTGCTGAAATCGAAGCTCGGCGACTCGTACCGGGACGTGTCGGCGGCGTTCATCTGGGCCATCATCGCCCGCATGTACGCCGCCCGCCGCAGCGGCCTGAAGACGGAAGTGTTCGGGTACGTCCGCGGCGGCTACGCCCGCATCCTGCGGCGGCTGGAAGAGTCGCTCACCGCCGCCGGCGTCGAACTCCGCACCGGGGCGCGGGTGGCGGCCGTCGAGGGGCTAACCGGCGGCGGGGCGCGGGTGGCCCTCGCCGACGGCGACGAGCTGCGGTTCGACAAGGTGGTGGTGACGGCCGCCGCCCCACTCGCGGCGAAGCTACTCCCCGGGCTGACGGCCGCCGAGCGGGACCGGCTGGACGGCGTCCGCTACCAGGGCATCGTCTGTGCGTCGGTGCTGCTAAAGGCTCCGCTGGCCGGGTTTTACGTCACCAACATCACGGACCCGGCCCCGTTCACCGGGGTCATCGAGATGACGGCCCTCGTGGACCCGACGGAACTCGGCGGCCGGCACCTGGTGTACCTGCCGAAGTACGTCGCCCCGGACGACCCGCTGTTCGCCGAGCCGGACGAGAGCATCCGCGAGCGGTTCCTGGCGGCGCTCGCGAAGATGTACCCGCACTTCGATCCAGCCGACGTGCTGGCCTTCAAGGTGAGCCGGGTGCGGCAGGTGTTCGCCGTCAGCACGCTGGGCTACTCCGGGCGGGTGCCGCCGGTGGCGACCAGTGTGCCGGGGGTATACGTTGTGAACAGTTCGCAAATCGTGAACGGCACACTCAACGTGACCGAGACGCTTCAACTGGCCGACGCGGCGGTGCCGACGCTGCTGGGTAGGACCGAGGCCGCCCGTGCTGTGTAGTTTGTCACTCGACCTGGACGACCTGTGGTCGTACCTAAAGACCCACGGCGACGCCGGCTGGGACGAGTACCCGACGTACCTGCCGACGGTCGTGCCGCGGGTGCTCGACCTGCTCGCCGAACGTGACCTCCGCATCACCTGGTTCGTCGTCGGCCGGGACGCCGCCGACCCCCGGCACCGGGACACACTCGCCGCCATCCCGGCCGCCGGCCACGAGGTCGGCAACCATTCGTTCCACCACGAACCCTGGCTGCACCTGTACTCGCCGGCCGAGATCGAGAGCGAGCTGGCCCGCACCGAGGACGCCATCGAGGCGGCGATGGGCGTGCGGCCGGACGGCTTCCGCGGCCCCGGGTTCAGCTTCTCGCCGGCGCTGCTGGAGGTGCTCGCCCGCCGCGGCTACCGCTACGACTGCTCGACGTTCCCGACCTTCCTCGGGCCGCTGGCCAAGCGATTCTACTTCGCCACCGCCAAGGGCCTGACGGCCGACGAGCGGGCCAAGCGGGGGCAACTGTTCGGCAAGTTCACGGAAGGGTTCCGCCGGCTCAAGCCGTACACCTGGGAAACGCCGGCCGGCAAGTTGCTGGAACTCCCCGTCACCACGCTGCCGGTGTTCAAGACTCCCATCCACCTGAGCTACCTGCTGTACCTGGCCGGGTTCAGCCGCACCGCGGCGCGGGCCTACCTGCGGCTCGCCATCGGGCTGTGCAAGACGACCGGCACCGAGCCGTCGGTGCTGCTCCACCCGCTCGACTTCCTGGGCTGCGACGACACCGACCGGCTGAGCTTCTTCCCGGCGATGACGCGGCCGAGCGGCGACAAGCTGGCGTTCGTCGTCGAGGTGTTCGACGCTTTGCAGAAGGCCTTCGAGGTAGTGCCGATGGGTGTCCATGCCACGGCCGCGGCGGCGAAGCTCGGGCTGACCCAGCCGGTGTCGGCGTGAGCCGGTTCGCCCTGGCCGTGCTGGCGGTGGCCGTGCTGGCAACCGGGCTGCGCACGGTGGGAATCGGCCGCTGGCCGTTCGGCGGCGACGAACTCGGAACCTTCGACGAGCTGGAGTGGTGGACCCACCCGCCGGCCGTCATCGACTCGCCGGACCAGTCGGTGCCGAAGGTCATCCCGCTGGCGATGCTGGCCCACGACGCCGGCCGCCGGGCCTTCGGGGCCGACGAGCGGGGCACGCGGGTGGTGCCGGCGGCGTGCGGCGTGCTGGGCGTCGTCGCGGTCACGCTCGGCCTGGCCGGGGTGCTGCCGCGACGTTGCGCCATCGCCGTCGGGGTGTGGCTGGCCGTCGGCGTCGAGCCGATCTTCTACAGCCAGTACCACCGCTTCTACACGCTCACCGCGCTGTTCGCCTGGCCGGCCCTCATCGCCGGGGCGCGGGCGGTGAAGGCGAACTCTGCCACCTGGATGCTGCTGGCGTGCGGGCTGGCCGGGCTAGCAACCGCCTGCCACACCGTGGCCGGGGCGACGTTCGGGGCGTTGGCCGTCGCCGCCGTGTGGGGCGGCTGGCGGGTCCGCATCGCGGCGTGGGCCGGGACGGCAGCGGCCGGCGGCGTGGCGGTGGCCGTCATCCTGCCGATGGTCGGGGCGAAGGCCGGCATGGCGTTCGCCGGCTGGGAGGGGGCCACGTCGGCGCGGGCGATGTTCTCGCTAGTCGCCCAGGCGAGTTGGCCGGCGGCCGTGCTGGCCCCGGTCGGGCTGGTCATGTTGTGGCAGCGGGACCGCCGGCAAGCGGGTTACTGGGGCACGCTGGCCGCCGCGTGGGTGGGCGGCGGGCTGGTGCTGCCGGCGGTGTTGCCGTACCACTCGGCGTACAGCTTCGCGGCGGCGCTGCCGGTGTGGGTGCTGGCCGGGGTGGCGACGGCCGAACTGGCGTCCGCTGCCGGCGGCCGGCTGCTCTGGGTCGGGCTGCCGCTGCTCACCCTGCCTTCGCTGGCCAGCTACTACCAGGACGGCAACCGCCACGACTTCCGCGCCGCAGCGGACTACGTGGCGAACCGGGTCGGGCCGAACGACTGGGTGCTGGGCAACGAGCCAGCCAAACTGATGTACTACCGCCCGGAGTTGAAACCGCGGCTGCTCGACCCGCTGGCCGCCGACCCGTTCGCGGTGCCGCCGGGCGGCCGGCTGTGGGTGGTGTGCGGGGCCAACCGCCGGTCGCTCGAAAAGCCGTGGGCTGGTTGGCTGGCCGACCACGCCCGGCTGCAAACGATCATCGCCGGCCGCCGCTTCGACTACCACGAGTACGCCGTCTGGGTACACGTCAGCGACGGACCGTAGGGCAAGCTTCAGCGTGCCGTTTTCGCCCCGGACGGCACGCTGAAGCGTGCCCTACGAGAGGAACCGCGGCTTCTCGGCCGCGGTCGGCAGCCGGCAACTGTCCCGCTTGCCGAACACCCGGTGGCGGTTGCGGGCGAACAGCCGGTAGCCCCAGTCCCGCAGCGGCCGCGGGACCACCCCGACCAGCAGGAGCACCCGCCACCACCCGCCGAGGTGACGGACCAGCCGCAGCACTGCGTCCGAGTGGGTGAGGATGCGTTCCGTGCCGCCGGCCGGGTGGTCCACCACCACCACGGTGTCGAGCGGCTTAAGCCACGGGTGCCGGTCCTTGACCGCCGCCGCATACCCCCCCTGTAGCGCGGCGAACCGGACGGTGCCGGCCCGGTCGTGCCGGAGAATGGTCTGCACCCCGCGGTCGCAGAAGGCGCATTCGCCGTCGTACATCATCACCAGTTCCGGCTCGGCGGTCGCCATGTGTCCTCCGGCAAGAGAACCGTGGGCGGCCGGCCGTTGTCAACCGTGGCGGTCTTGTCGCCGGCGTCGCGGTGCCCGTCACCCGTGCCGGGTGGCAGTCGCCGGCTGGTCCGACGGTCTCAGTGCGGGCACAGCTCGCCGACGCCGCCCGAGACACACTATTCCGAACGACTCAGCTCAGCAGCGGCGGGGGCCGAATGAGCTATAAATCCCAGAATCGCTACATGCCCCCGCCGTCTGCTGCATCGCCTGGTTCGGCGTGCCTTTGCCAGGCTATGAGTATTGCAACACGGCCTCGGTGGTGTAGCACTCGCGGCGCACGAACACGTAGATCATGCCCATGTCCTGGAGGCTCTCGACGCTGCCTAGGTGGTCGAGCTGGCCGTAGAAGCCCATCGGCTCGGAGCACTCCGTGCAGTCGGGCGTCTCGTCCCCTTGAATCCAGTCCGGGCTGCCGCCCAGCTTGTGCCCGTCCCCGGCCTCGGAGTGGCCGAACGTGCCGTTCACCAGCGCCTTGACCTTGGACGTCTTCGGGGCCATCCGCAAGGGGATCTCCGGGATCGGCTCGCGGTCCGCCACCTTCGCCCCTCCAACGGCCTCCGCCGCCGAACGCCCCAAGTTCAGTGACAACGGCACGAGGCCGCTGTCACTGCAACGCCTTGTTCGGGTTGCGCCACGTGCAACGACCCCGCCGCGGTGGACCCCGCCGGGTGGGGCCGCCCGTAAGTCCGTGGCCCCCGCCAGGTCGGCCGGACGCCGACATCTGCCGCTCCGCCCCGGGTGGGCTCGGGCTTCGTCCGAGCCCACCCGGGGCGGAGCGGCGGGGCAAGGCCCCACCCCGCGGTTTTCCCCGGCGCCGGTCGCCGACTTCCGGAGGAGTGACCCCCGCCCGGCAACGACCCCCTGGCGCAAGCCGAACTCGGAATTAGCTTGCGCCGCCCGGCGCAAGCTATCTCGGCGGCGCAAGCTATCTTACCGCCAGTGGGAACCCACCCTACCGCCTCAAACCTGTTGTGCAAACAGAATCCGGCCGGCCGCGTGCCGATGGCCTGTCTGCCCCGGCGCAAGCTATCTCGCTACCTACGATCTTACGCCGGCCGGGCGTCGAGCGGGCTGACCACCCCCCGGCCGCCCCGGTTCAGGACGTGACAATAGATCATAGTCGTGCTGACATCGGCGTGCCCGATCAACTCCTGCATCGTCCGGATGTCGTACCCGGCTTCCAGCAGGTGGGTGGCGAAGCTGTGACTCGTCGCCCGCTTGGTCAGCTCGCTGGCCCGCACCGCAGCCGTGATGGCCTTGCTCACCGTCACCTCGTGGGCGTGGTGCCGGCCTTCCGCCCGGGCGGCCCGCCGACATCACCGCTGGAGTTCCCGTTCTACCCGGTCGAGCAGGTCTTTGGCCTTCCAGCGGCGGTCGCCCAGGCTCAGGGTGGTGTCGTCCTTCAGCCAGGTGCGGACCTTCTTCTCGGCCGCCACGGCCGTGCTGTGCTGCTTCGCCCCGAAGTGTTTGGCGATCTCGCCGTAGGTGGCCGCCGTGTGCTTGCGGCACAGGTACACGGCCGCCATGCGGGGGTGGCTGATGGCCCAACTGCGGGCCTTGCTCTGGAGCGTACCCGAACTCAGGTGCAGCACCCCACACACCGCCGCGTCCACGTCGCCGACCGTGACGGTGCGGACCGTGTGCCGCAGCAGGTCGCCGAGGGCTTCGCGGGCCAGGCTGACCGTCACCGGCCGGGCGTGCACCTTGGCGAAGTGCCGCACCCCGTTGACCGCCCCTTCCAGCTCGCGGACGTTGCCGCGGAGGTTGCGGGCCAGGTGTTTCAGCACGTCGTCCGGGAACGGCCCGCCGGCGGCCGTGGCCTTCGACCGCAGCACCCCGAGCCGGGTCTCGTCGTCCGGCGGCAGCACGCCCCACACCGCCCCGCCCAGCAGGCGGTCCACCAGCTCCGGCATCAGCTCCTCGGCCAGCCGCGGGTGACAGTCGGTCGTCACCACGATTTGTCGGCCGTCGGCGAGCAGGGCGTCGAAGGTGAACAGGAACTCCCGCTGGCTGCCCGCCGCCGTGGCCAGGGTGTGCAGGTCGTCCAGCAGCAGGGCCGAGCACTCGCGGAACTGCCGGCGGAACGCCGCCTGTTTGCCGAACCGGGCCGCCTGGACGAACTTGCCGATGAACTCCTCGCCGGCGACGAACACCGGCCGCTGGTCCGGGTGCTGGCGGCGCAGGCCGGCGTAGATGCCTTCCAGCAGGTGCGTCTTGCCGGTGCCGGTCGGCCCGTGGATGACGAGAGGGTTGCTGCCCATGCCGGGGTCTTCGACCACGCTCAGGGCACTGGCGTGGGCCACCCGGTTGCTGGCCCCCACCACGAAGTCGGTCAGGTTCCGCCAGCGGCGGGTCGGGGTGTCCGGGCGGGCGGGCTTCTTCTTGGGCAGCGGCGGCAGGGACGGCTCGCCGAACAGGTTCGGTTGAGCCGCCGGCTTCGCAGCTTGTGCGACCTGCTCCGGCTCGTCGAACAGCCCAGGGTCCACGACGAACCGCACCGGGGTGGGGCGGCCGAACGCCTCGGCAGCGGCCGCGCTGACGGCCTCACCGAACGACCGCTCGAGCCACTCCTGCGACTGGCGGGTGGCCACCCCGATAACCAGTTCCTTGCCGAGCGGGACGAACCGGGTGAGCGGGGCGAACCAGAGGGCGTGGCGGGTGGCCGAGATGCGGGCGACGAGGGCGTTAGTCAGCCGCTGGCTGATGGCGTCGGCGGTCGGCGAGAAGGCCACGGCTACCGACACTCGGTTTCTCCAACGGAAATTCGGGCGACCGCGAAATTCCGCGCCCCACCGCCGACACGTCCAATATGCCCGCGCGGCGGCCCGCGCCAACACTCGTCCGGCCTCCCTATATCGGCCGGCCGTGAGGGCCGACTGGCGCCGCCGGCACCGGCTGTCGCCGCCGTTCTACGGGGCCGGCACGGCGCATCCGCTACCACCGCTGTCACGCTCTCAGCGGGGACAGCCGCGCCAGCCGCACCCAGACCACTTGATGAGAATTGGGAGCTATCTGCCGGCCGTCCAGAGGAACACCTGTTGCGACCGGCACGGCCGGAACCCGTGGCGATCGTACAGCCGAAGGGCCGGCAGATTACGCCCGTCGGCACCGACAGTAACGGTCGGAAAGCCGGCCAGTTCACCGAGGGCGTGGGCCAACAGTGCGTGACCGAATCCCCGACCACGCACCGCCGGGGTGAGGCCGAGGTACAGCACCTCGGCCGGGGCCAGCAACAGAACGCCAACCACCTGCCCACCGAGCCGGGCCACAAACTGCGGCCCGGCCGGGTAGCCGGCGAGTTCCACGGCCGGCGGGCGGACGCCGGACAGTTCCGGCAGGTCGAGACTACCAGCCAGCGTGGCGGCGAACACTTCGACCAGCCCCGGCCCGTCAGCCGGTTCAACAGTCAGCGTCGACTTGTGCCGCACAACCACCGCGGCCGGGCGGCGCAGAGTCACCAGTCGCGTGACGTGGCGGAAGCCAGCCCGGCAGAGCGGTTCGACCGCCGCCGTCTGACCGGGGTCGAGCAGGCACTGGGCCACCACCACGCCTGCCGCCCGCAGCTCGTCGGCCAGGCCGTCGAGGTCGGCCGACGGCACCACCTCGGCAAGCCCGCCGCCGGCAACAACGAACCGCTGTTCACCCTGGCCGCCAGTCGGCATCATGACCGAAAGTATAGCATTCGCCGACGCCCACCGGCCCCCTTACGTCGGCAGCCGGCGGCGGCGACAGGCGTCGGTGTAGGCGACCTCCAGTTCCAGCGGGATGACGTCCGCGGCACTCAGCCAGAGCGGCAGCGTGGGCAGCGGTGAGCCGACCCGGATCGGCTCCACCCACACGTCCACGAACGCCGCCATCCGCCGCTTCGGCCGGTAGGCGACGGCGTACAGCCGCGACCCGTCCGGCACGGGGAACCACCCCGGCCGGCCGAGGGCCGTCATCGTCTCGGCGTGCAGGTCGGCGGTACGGCTGGTCACCGTGTCCACCACGATGACGGCCACGCCGTGGTACAGGTAGCTGGCGCACATGGCGGCAAACGCCCGTCGGTCGTCGTCGCTCGCCTTGTTGGTCGGACTAACCAGCTCGATGGCAGCAACTAAGTGTCGCCCGCTGCGGTCGCCGATCACTTTGATCTCATAGTCGTCGGCAAACACCGTCTCCACGGTGCCGGCGGGCGGCGGGGCGACGTAGACGGCCGGGGCAGTCGCCACCGCCAGACTGCCACCCGGCCGGGTGTACGGCTCGAACGCCGGCGGCTGGTCGCCGCTCTCGAACGTCGCCACGTCGATCTCGACGCTCGGGCCGACGTGGACTTGTTCCTCGGCAAAGAAGCCGCTGGGCAGGGAGCGGTTGAGGGCGTCGGACAGGCTGCCGAGCCAGGCGGCATGGAACCCCTCCCAACTGCGGGCGGGGGCCAGCGGCGGGTGGAAGTGGTCGAGCAGCGGCATCGGCGGCCCTCAGCGTGTGCGGCCATTCTACCCGCCGGCCGACGGGTGCAGTGCCGGCCAATAGCCACCTCGCAGGGCCGCAACACTCGTCGCCGGGGTGACGACCTCAACGATACCATTCACCGGCAGTCGCGGCCCGGATTCGTAGCCGACGTGCGTCCTACCACACCAGTGAGCAGACGATCCAGGCTTTGGTCCGCCAGCGGCCCGTGACGAGCCGCCGCCGAGCGTCGTGCAGGACGCCGCGGTTGCCGGTGAACAGCCCCCGGGCTTGCACCGCCTTGATCGCCGACAGCGGGGTGACGCGGTTGCGGAGGGGCATCAGCCGAAGATCAGCCGGCCGACGAAGAAGAAGCCGCCGGCCAGGAGCATACAGGCCGGCAGGGTACACACCCAGGCGAGCAGAATCTTCCGCACCGTCGCCCCCTGCACCCCGGTGCCGTTGGCCACCATCGTCCCGGCCACCGCGCTGTTCAGGATGTGGGTCGTGCTGACCGGCAGGCCGAGCCGGGCGAAACCGAAGATGGTGATGGTGGCCATTAATTCCGCCGCCGCCCCCTGGGCGTAGGTCAGGTGCTGCTTGCCGATCTTTTCGGCCACCGTCACCACGATCCGCTTGTACCCGACGGTGGTGCCGACGCCTAGGGCCAGGGCGGTGCCGACGATGGCCCACAGCGGGATGAACTCGACGGCCGGTGTGATGGCCGCGGTGCGGGCCGCCTTGAGTGCCTTGCGGGTGTCCTCCGGCAGGCTCACGTCGGCCTCCAGCTTTTTCAGCTCCTTGGCCGCCAGCAGGCAGTTCTGCCGCACCTCCCAGCGGATGTCCTTGTCCAGCGGCAGGTGCTCGGTGTCGTTGAAACTGGTGACGTTGGCCAGTCGGTTCTCCAGGTGCTTCAGCTCGGCATCCAGCTTCTCCGGCACCGGCTTGTCGGCCTTGGCGAAGGCGGCCCGCACGGCGGCGGCGGCGGTCAACACCTTCGGGGCCAGATCCGGGGTCTTGACGTTCAGGGCGTAATGCAGCGGCATGAACCCGATGAGCACCAGCATGAGTAGGCCCATGCCCTTCTGACCGTCGTTCTCGCCGTGGGCGAAGCTCACCCCGCCGCAGGTGCCGATGAGGACGGTGCGGATCCACCACGGCGGCCGGTCGTCCCCCACCGGCGGGGTGTACAGCTTGGGGCTGCGGAAGACGGCCTTCATGCCCAACAAGATGACCGCCGCCCCGACGAACCCGAGGACCGGCGACACCAGCAGGGCCAGCCCGGTCTCGACCAGCTTGTCCAGGTTCACCGACTTGAACTTGTAGTCGCCGTTCCACAGGCTGTTGGCCACCCCGACCCCGACGATGCTGCCGATGAGCGTGTGCGAGCTGGACACCGGCAGGCCGAGGTACCAGGTGCCCAGGTTCCAGGTGACGCCGGCCAGCAGCAGCGACAGCACCATGACCAAGGCGGCCCCGGTGCGGCTGTCCACCAGCAAGTCCACCGGCAGCAGGTTGACGATGCCGAAGGCCACGGCCGTGCCACCCAGCAGCACCCCGAGGAAGTTGAGGAAACCGCTGTACAGCACCGCCCAGGTGGGCGGCAGGCTGCGCGTGTAGATGACGGTCGTCACGGCGTTGGCCGTGTCGTGGAAGCCGTTGATGAACTCGAAGGCGAAGGCCACCAGCAGTGCCACGGCCAGGGCGATGAGCGGGAAGGTCGGCAGCGACGAGGCGGCGTCCCAGAAGTTCACGGGGCGTCTCGGCGGGGAACGAGCGGGTCGGCCGATAGGATAGCCGCCGGCGCCGGCCGGGGCAGATGGCGCCGGTCGGCTTCGCCAATTCTTCTTGACGATTTTTCGTAGGGCACGCATGGCGTGCCGCCCGGCCGGGGACTGCCGCCGGGCGGCACGCCATGCGTGCCCTACGGAAGCCGCTCCCGCACCGCCCGCTCTAATTCGGCCGCCGCGTCCGGGCCGCCCTGCCACAGCACGGCCCCGCTGGCGTCCAGCAGCACTAGCGCCGGCTCTGCGGTCACGCCGAACCGCCGCCTCAGCTCACCGGGGCGGTCGCCGTCTTCCACATACAGCAGGTAGTTCAGCCGCGCCTCGCGCTGGTGCTTGTCGGCGGCCGCCCGGTCGTCGCCGACCACGCCGACCACCTCCAGCCCCCGCAGCCCGTACCGGGCGGCCAGGTCGCGGGCGGCCGGCACCGGCGGCTTGTCGGTGGTGGTGAGCAGCAGCAGCGTCAGCCCGGGGCCGGGGAAGTCCCGCGGCTCGCCGGCCGGGTTGAGCAGAGTGAAGCGATTTGCCGGCGACCGCACCTCCCGCGTCGGCGGCTGGCCAGCCATCGGCGGGATGTTCGTCACCGGCGGCCGGGCGACCCACGGTTGCCCCTGGGTGGTCAGCTCCGGCCGGCTCGGCGAGTCGCCCGCCGGCGGATCGGTGGCCGGCCGCGGCTCGGGCCGGGGGTCGGCACCGGCCCGCGGCTCTCGCGGCGGGCGGTCGTCCGGCGTCGGCCCACCGCCGGACACGGGGGTGGCCGGCAGGGTCATGTTCTCGACCAGCGGCAGCCGCACCCGCTGACTGGTCGGGCTGCCGGTGCGGGCGTACACCCGGCCGGCCGCGTCTTTGCCGTCCGCCTTCGCCCGCACCGTCAGTTGGTACGCCGTGTCCGGCTTCAGCCCCTTGATGAGGAAGTAGCCGTCCCGGCCGGTCTGACTGCCGACCGGCGCCCCGCCGCCGCCGCCGCCGTCGGCGGCTTCGACTTCGATGAACACGTCGCGGGCCTTGCGACCGTCCGGGTCTTCGACGAACCCGGCCAGCACCCCCTGCACGTCGCGGGTCTGGTCGTACCCGGGGTCGCGGGCGTCGCCCCACGAGTCGGCTTTCGGCACGCCCACATCGGACAGCTTGGGGCCGGGGCCGTCCAGCCAACTGCGGCCGGCGGGCTGGGTGCGGGCGGGCGGTTCGGCGCGGTCCTTCGGCTTCCGCTCGTCCAGGGATTTACACCCGGACGCGGCCAGGCCGGCAACCAGCACACCCGCCAACTGTCGGTTCACCGGATCAGTCCACCCCGTCGGTACAACCGGGACAGGCGTCCCGGCGTCGGAGCGCCCCCACCCGGAACCATTCCCGCCGGGGCGGAATCCGTCAAGCCGAAGCGGCCGGTTGCCGACCGGGTAGCGGCGGGTTGTTCCGATCTGGCAGGAGCCGCGACCGAAAACGGCTGCGGTCCGTGCTGGTTGGAGCCGCGACCGCAAGGGAGCGTCCGCTGGGGGACTCAACTGCTCAATGAATCCCCCAACGGACGCTCCCTTGCGGTCGCGGCTCTCGCCGATCAGCCGCCGGTTCGCTTGACGCCCCCGGCCGGGGTGGCTACGGTGCGAGTTCCGGGGCGCGAGGGCGGGCGATGCGGCAGCGGTCCTATCGATGGCTGACGGCGGTGCTGGCGGTGGCCGGCCTGGCGGCCGACCAGACGAGCAAGTACGACGTGTTCCGCCGGCTGTACCCCGGCCCGACGGAGTTCCCCCGCGGCGAGAACGACCTCGTCCCCGGCTGGTTCAAGCTGACGGCCGAGTTCGACCTCCAGACGCCGCCGTGCGACTGCTCGTACCGCGGGCTGCAAACCTACTCGGCCCCGGTCATGCCGCGGGTGAACCACGGGGCGCTGTTCGGCCTGGGCGGCGGGCACAAGGGCGGGGCCAACCAGTTCTTCGCCGGCGTCAGCGTCCTAGCCGCCGCCGGCATCCTCATCTGGGTGGCGCGGAAAACCACGGCCGCCGACGGCTGGCTGAGCGCCGCCCTGGGGCTGATCCTGGGCGGCACCATCGGCAACCTGTACGACCGGGTGGTGTTCAACGGGGTGCGGGACTTCCTGTACTTCTACCGCGTCGATTGGCCGGTGTTCAACGTGGCCGACTGCTGCCTGGTGGTCGGGGCGTGCATGTTGCTGCTGCACGCCTTCTTCACCCCCAGCCCGGCGAAGCCGGCGACCGAGCCGGTTCCGGCGCCGACGGCCGGGTGAGACGCGGCTCACCCCCGCGGCCCGGCGGCCAGCTTGGCCGGCGACCGCAGCCACTCGTACTGCGACGGCAGACTCACCGGCGGGGCCATGTTGTCGGCCAGCCGGTTGACCGCGTCGGCCACCGCCCGGGCAAACTCCGGGTGGCCGAACAGCACCCGGTCGGCCACCACCCCCCGGCCCGGCCCGGCGAACGCCCGGTCCAGCAACTCCACCGTCTCTTTCACCTTGTCCCGCTGGGCCGCCACAGCCGCCTGCCCCAGCCGGCCGACGAACTGGGCCGGCCGCTGGCCGCCGGGGCGGTCGTACTTGCCCGCTTCCACGTCGGCGAACACCTTGTCGGCGTCGTCCAACCGGCGGTCGCGGAGGTACAGCACGCCGAGCGAGATGGCCGCGTCGAACACCGCCGCCGGGGTGGCCGCGCGGTCCCGGGTGACGGCGATCAGTTCCCGCTCGCGGGTCGAAGTCAGCGGCTCCGGCAGCGGCACGTCCGGCAGCCCGACCACCGCCGGCGGCGGCTTCACCGCCAGCCGCCAGCCGGTCGCCGCCGCGGCCGCCGCCAGCAGGCCGCCCAGCCAGCGGCGGCGGGACGGAGGTGACGGCGGTTCGACCGGCAGCACCACGGCGCCCGCGACGCTCCCGCCGCCGGCCAGTTCCCGCACCACCTCTTTCGCCGTGGCCGGGCGGCCGGCCGGGTCTTTCGCCATCAGCCGGTGGACGAGTGCGGCCAGCCCCACCGGCAGGTCCGGGCGGAGGTGGAGCAGGTTCGGCGGCTCCGTCTGGACGTGCTGGACGGCCACCTCGAACGGCGTCTTGCCCGCGAACGGCGGCCGGCCGGCGAGCAGGTGGAAGGCGGTGACGCCGAGCGAGTACAGGTCGCTGCGGTGGTCCACCGGCTCGCCCCGCACCTGCTCCGGCGACATGTACAACGGGGTGCCGAGGGTCATGCCGCTCTGGGTCAGGTGGAGCGGCTTGTCGGCGTCGCCGGCCAGCACCCGGGAGAGGCCGAAGTCGGCCACCTTCAGCTCGCCGGTGCGGGTGACGAGCAGGTTTTCCGGCTTGATGTCGCGGTGGACCAGCCCGGCGTCGGCGGCGCGGGCCAGGGCCGCCGCCGCCTGCCGCAGCACCAGCACCGCCTGGGCGGCCGGCAGCGGCCCCTTCCGCTCGACGTAGTCCCGCAGGTTGCGGCCGTCCACGAACTCCAGGGCCATGTACCGCCGGCCGGCCAGTTCGCCGACGGCGTACACCTGCACGATGTTCGGGTGGTTCAGCCGGGCAACGGCTTCCGCTTCCTGCTGGAAACGCTGCACGGCGACGGGGTCGGCGGCCAGGTCCGGCCGCAGGAACTTGAGCGCGACATCCCGCTTGAGGGAGAGTTGCCGGGCGAGGTAGACCTCGCCCATGCCGCCGGCCCCGAGCGTCCGCACGATGCGGAAGTCGCCGAGGGTCTGGCCGGTCAGGTCGTCCGGATTGGTTCTCACGCCGCACGCACCCCCCGTGAGAACCAATTGCCCGGTGCGAACCACCCTTGCCGGCCAACGACTTACGGCCGTGACGGTCAATCCTTGAGCGTTGCGAGGAATGCGACCAGATCGAGCAACTCCTGTTCGGTGAGCGCCCGCACGCTGTCCTCGGGCATGAGCGACACCAGGCTCTTGGCCCGCTTCTCCACGTCCTTCACCGGGATCGGGTAGTCCTTGCCGTTGGCGTCGCGGATGGTCACGGTCGATTCCGACTCGCTCACCAGCAGCCCCGAAATGCTCTGGCCGTCAGCGGTGTCAATCTTCCAGGTCACGAACTGGTCGGCGATGGCCTTCGACGGCTGGAGCAAGCTCTCCAGCAGGTTCTCGACCGACGCCTTCTTGCCGATGAGCGACAGGTCGGGGCCGATCTGCCCGCCGTCCTTGTTCACCATGTGGCACTTCAGGCACTGGGCGGCGTCGGTCTTGGAACGGAGTAGCACCGCCTTGCCGCGGGCCGGGTCGCCGGGCCGCTTGGCCAGCTCGGCGATCGGCGGCAGCGTCTTCGGGTCGAGGCCGGCGACCACCGGGAACAGGGTCATGGCCTTGTTCCGCTCGCCTTGGAACGGGCTGTTCCGCAGCAGCGGCCCGGCGGCGGCCAGCAGATCCGGCGGAAACTTGCCGTCCTCTTTGAGCTTGAGCAAGTAGCCGGTGCCGGCCCGGGTGCCGGCCAATGCCGTTAGCGCGGCCGGCTTCTGCTTGCCGTCGGCCATCAGCTTCTGGAGGACCGCCAGCGCGTCCTTCGCCGCCTGGGTATTGTTTGCAGAGGCTTGTTCGCCGAGGGCGGCGACGGCCGCTGGGTCGTCGATCAGGGTGGCCAAGGCAGCCACCGCCTTCGGGTCGCGGAGCTTGCCGAGGGTGCGGATTGCCTCGGCCTTGCTGTCGCCGGCGGCTAGCTCGGCCACCCGTTCGACAGCCGGCGTATGGCCGCTGGCGGCCACCAGTTGCAGCCCGACAGGCACCGTCTTCGGGTCGCCGAGTAGTTTGCCGACGGTCGCCTTCAACTCGTCGCCGCCGGCCACCGCCTTCCACTTGGTCGGCAAGAACAGCCGGAGGTTGTCGAGTGCCTTGGCCCGCACCTCGGCCGGCCGGTCGCCGCTCAGCAGTGACAGCACGGTGACACCGGCCGCCGGGTCGTCGTTGACGGCCAGGATATCCACGAGGCGGGCTTTCTGAGCGGCCGTCAGCTTGGGGTCACTCATGAGCGAGTCGAGCCGACCGAGGACCGACTTCGGCCGCAACTCCCAGGCGAGGTCGGCGACCTTGTCATCCCATTTCGGGAGCGCCTGATCGAAGTACTTGAGCATGGCGTCCCGACGACCCACGTTGGTACCACAGGCGATGTTCAGCGCGGCGCGGTAGATCGGGTCGCCGTCGTAACGTTGGAGAAGGGCGTAGAAACCCTGGACGACCGCGTCCGTCTTTTCGTCAGTCACAGGGATACGGCGGGCGTACACCGCCCACTCGCGGAGCTGGGCCGGGTCCGGCTTGCGATCAGCCAGCGCCCGAGCGAACTCGTTATCGAGTCGGACGATTGGCGGCTGGCCGGCGTCCGGGAAGTAGTCGTCCGCCACCCGAGCGGCCATCGCCCTCATCCGCGGGTCCGGGTCGTTGGCCAGCTCCTTGACCAGCGCCGGGAGGTCACCCGTCTCACGGGCCACCCGCGCCGTTAACCAGAACAGCCGGGTGATGGTCTGTTCGCCGGGCGGGGACATTTTCGGCCCGCTGGTGAAGAACTTCTGGACCGCACCGCCCGTGGTGAGTGGTCGGACCCGCTCGGCGGCCGCTGCCCGAACCGCGACGCACGGTGAGCCGACCGCGGCCACGACCCCGGCCGCCACACCCAACTCCATCTTCGGCACCGTGTATCCTTTGTGCCCGCTCGGCGTCAGCCGGTAGATGCGGCCGCGGGTGTGGTCGCCCATGCCGTGACCGCCGACGCCGGGGTCGTACCAGTCGGCGACGAAAACACTGCCGTCGGGGGCCGTACACACGTCCGACGGGCGGAACCAACTGTCGGTGCTGGTCAGCATGTTGACCTTGTCGAGTTCGTAACCCGCGCCCTTCGGCTTGCGCGTAAACGCCCGCAACTCCCGCGGGCCGGCGTCGGTGTGCAGCAGCGTGTTGTGGTATTGTTTGGGCAGCAAGTTCCCCTCGTAGAACTGGATGCCTGTGGGCGAGCCGAAGCCGGTCCGCAAGGTTTTGTGGACGATGCCGGGTTGCTCTTCGTGCCAGTGGCTCTGGCCGGCCCCGCGCGGGAAGTAGCCGTAGTTACCGCCGGGCAGGACGTGACAGATGCGAGTTTGTTGATTGCCGTCGTCGTCGTTGTCCGAGCACCAGATTTCGCCGAAGCTATCGACACAGGCTTCGTAGTTGTTGCGGAAGTTGTGCGCGATCAATTCAAGGTTGTTGCCTTGTAGGTCGCAACGCCAAACGGTTCCGGCCTGGCAGTCGGTCGAGTTGCTCACAAACTTGCGGCCCTTGCCGTCGGCGGCTTGCAAACCCTTGACGCCTTGGTCGCCGACGGTGAAGTACAGCTTGCCGTCCGGCCCCATGTGTAGGCCGTGGACGCCGTGGTCGTGGTCGAAGCCGCCGAAGCCGGTGAGGAACTTCTTGGGCGGCCCGTCGGCCTTCGGCGTGTCGCCGGAGCAGGTGAATTCGAGGATGTCCGGGGACTGCGCGACCAGCACCCGGTACCCGGCCTTCTTGCCGCCCTTGACCTGCGGGATGGCAAGCACGCTGAGCGGGCCGTACAGCTCCTTACCCTGGTAGAAGACCTCCGACGTGTCGGCCTTGCCGTCGCCGTCGGTGTCGGTGAGCACGACGATGCGGTCGCCCGCCTCGCGCAGGATCGGCCGGTTGAAGTTCGTGCGCCGGTAGTTGACCGCTTCCGCCACCCAGACGCGGCCGAGGTCATCGACATCGATCGCCGTGGGGTTGATGAGCATCGGCTCGGCGGCGAACAGTTCGACTTGCAGGCCCGGCCCGGCGGTCATCGTCGAGAGCACTTTGTCCGGCGGCACCTGGGCAACGACTGGCAGGCACGCCGCGGCTACGGCGACGAGGGAAAGGAACCAACGAGACATGGGGGAGGCCCTGGGGGTGGGGGTCAGCGAGTGCAGTATAACCGACGCCGCTTCCCGCTGCCAATGGGCAGAGCCGTCGGTTAGAATGCGCGAGCCACCCAACCGGAGGAGCGAGCATGAGCGTGCAAGTTGAGGAGATGCCAAGCGGGATCGAAGTCGAGGTCGCGCCGACGATCCGCACACTCGCGGACTTGATCCGCGACCTGGGCGACATCGACCCCGGTCGCATTCTGCTGATCCCCGCCCCTGGCACGGCGACGCTTACGGACGTGGAGCGCTACGAGTGCGAACTGATCGACGGCACCCTGGTGAGGAAACCGATGGGCTGGCTCGAAGCGTTCCTGGCGTCGTACATCGGCCGCAAGTTGGGCAACTACGCGGAGGACCACGACCTCGGAGTCGTGATTGGACCCGACGGATTCTTCCAAGTGTTCGAGGGGGGGGCGCGTGCCCCCGACGTGTCCTACATTGCCTTGACTAGCCTGCCCGGCGGTAAGCTCCCGACGAAGCCGATTCCGGCGCTCGCGCCGGACATCTGCGTGGAAGTCTTAAGCCCCGGCAACACAGCCAAGGAGATGAAGCGGAAACGAACGGAGTACTTCGCCTCCGGGGTGAAACTCGTCTGGTTTTTCCACCCCGTCAAGCGAACGGTTACCGTGTACGAGCGGGACGACCAGGGGACAGTCCTGCAGGCGACGGACATTCTCGATGGCGGTCAGGTGGTGCCTGGCTTCACCCTGAACTTGTCTCGCGTCTTTGGCGAGTTGGACCGCTAAGGCCGCTACCCCGGCGGGAGGCGGTTCGTAGAAAGGGGAGTTGCCTTTCCCCA